>NZ_JBIIAY010000228.1:0-5605 GCF_044239655.1 Brevundimonas sp. | reverse complement strand
GACCAATCATTGTCGCACCACTCATCATTAGCATGTAGAATACAGCGGGGTTCTTCGCCCCAAATGTATTGTTTGATAAGGCTGCCGCCAAAAAAACAGCCGCCGCGATCTTCACAAGCATACTTCCGCGAATGGCAAATATACAGACGACAAAAATAACCATGGTGAGATAGAATACCGTGAATGGCATTCCGTACGTAAAAACCCCTAACACAAAGGAGTTCTCAATACTTGGAGTTTGAAACAACCTTGTAGACCAGTCCGCTGCAGTGGTTGTACTTGCGCCAAACATAATCTGATGCGGAGTAAGATACTGCAACATACCGTACTGCCATAATCGTGTCATCGCGCTTTTATCTACCAATCCATTCGATATACGATCAAAAAAACCGCTCGCAATTGCAAAGCTGATGATGGCGGGAATCATTCCAAATATCATCACACCTTGGGTAGCCATCCAGGTCTGCCCAACCGTCGTCTTTGGACGCTCCATCACAAGCGCTGTAAGAAATGCTGGAGCGAAGGCGACCGCCGCCATAATAGTGGATATGCGCGCTCCTGATGCGAACACGCATAGCGCGAACAAAACCGAGAACAAGGATCTGAGCCAGAACGGCCGTCTCCATAACATCACCAGCGGAACTGCTGTCGCGTACATGAGACCGCTCATGAGGGGGTGGTTGAGCATGGCGGCTGGACGGAACGTCCCGAGCGCCCCCTCAAGGGGTGTCGGCACAAATCGCACCTTAAGGATGTATTCAGCAAACAACATGATGGCGTTTAGAGCCAGAGCCCAAACGATCGCCTCGAAGATCATGGACCTGCCCTTCGGACCGATCTTACCCAAGACGAATATGCCCGCTGCGGCGACTAGGTAGGAATCTACCAGATACCCGACGGCGACAGCCCCCCCACCGATAACGGCCCAACCGAGGCCGCACACAACGATGGACACCAAGAGCAGGGACGGAAGCTTGAAGTCCTCCATGCCCGGCGGATTTGGTCGCCGCAGCGCAACCATCCACACAAAGAAGACGATGTATGTGCCCGGGGAGAGCTTCATGAGCGGATTCCCCCCCGCCGCGCCGTACCCGTAAAAGAGTCCCAAAAAGTTGGCGTGACCCATGACCCGAATTACCGAGCCGATCAGCAGCCACCACGCCAGATCGTAGTTCGTTTCTCGCCTCAAGGCCGCCTTGGCGTGGAGCATCCGACCTTTGTGCAGGCTAGGCGAGTTCATTTGAGGACCCTCACACTGAGCCTGCGGCGGGAGCCGATGAGGCCAGAAATTCAATACAGCGGGATGCATTGTAAAGCAGGTTCGCAGCCCACTCACTGCCCACCGGCCCTTCCGCCGCCCCACCCCACGCCCCTAACACCAAGCAAATCGGTCAGCCCGTTTTCGGGGCTTGCTGATGCTGCGCTGCCGAAAGGCTACAGGGCTGACATAAGACTTTTTGCGCGACGCAGCAAACTATTGCATGTCATAAGGGCGACGCTTCACAGAAGGTGACGGCCTTCCGTTCAGCGACGCCTTTCACGCTCATGTACGCATTATCGCAACAACGGTGATTTAGACTTGGAGCACATTGCGCGCTGGGCGTGGATTTTGCGCCGCCCAGTAGCGTAGTTTTGGATGAAATCGGGGGGACTGATGATAGAAGAGAAGGATATGGACGGTCATGAAATTTGGCCAGCCTTGAAAGAAGGCGCCCAATGACGTCCCTAATGTCAATTTTTGAGCAATTATCGCTTCGGCATGGGTCAGAGGCGCCCTCAGCGATTTTGTTTAATAGCTGGACCTTCTTTTTCTTCATTGCAGCGTATTTTCCGATATTCTTGGCGACCCGCCGTAATATTGTTATGCGCAACATCAGTCTATGCGTATTCAGCTACATCTTCTATGGCTGGTGGGATCCTCGCTTCCTAATACTGGTCGCCGTCTCCACGTCAGTCGACTACATGGCCGCTCTTGGCGCGGCCGGAAAACTAGTCGGTTTGAAAGAACGGCTCAAAGCTGGCGGCTGGTTGATCGGTGTGGCCGCGATTTCGCTGGTCTTTGCGCGCCCTGGCAGTCTCTGGATCGCGCCAGCCGTCGTCGTCGGCACGGCGGCGGTCCTGGCCATCACCCTCACATTTGATCGCCTCAGCGAGAAGCGTCGAAGAGTGGCTTGGCTTTGCCTGTCGCTCGTCACGAACCTGGGCATCCTGGCCTTCTTCAAATACTTTGGCTTCTTCTACGACTCGCTTCACGACGCCTTTGCTTCCACTGGTCTGAACATCCCGCGACTGGGCCTTGAAATCGTCCTTCCGGTTGGCCTTTCATTCTATACCTTCCAGGCAATAAGCCGAACGATCGATAGTTTCCGAGGTCAATACGACCCTCAATACTCCCTTCTGAACTACGCGGCGTTTCACGCCTTCTTCCCCCAGTTGGTCGCGGGCCCGATCGAGCGGGCGTCGCACCTCATGCCGCAGTTCGAACGGGTGCTTCCCCTTGATTTGAAGATGTTCTTCTCTGGCTTCCGCGTCTTCCTGTGGGGCCTCTACATGAAGATCGTAATTGCCGATAATATCGCGCCGGTCTCCGATGCGATATTTAACAACCAGAACCCGCACACCGCCGGCGCGGTCATGGCGGGACTTCTAGCCTTTACGTTCCAAATTTACTGCGATTTCGCGGGATACTCTAATATGGCGCGAGGCCTAGCTCGGATGCTCGGCTTCGAACTCATGGTGAACTTTAACCTCCCCTACTTCTCAAGAACGCCCTCAGAGTTCTGGCGTCGCTGGCACATCAGCCTTTCTCAATGGCTACGCGACTATCTCTACATTCCGCTGGGAGGGAACCGCGCCGGCGAATTCGGCACTTATAGGAACCTGATGATCACCATGCTGCTGGGGGGGCTCTGGCACGGTGCGGCTTGGACCTTCGTGATATGGGGCGCAATTCACGGCTCGATCCTGGTCATCTATCGCCTGACGGGCATTGACGACCTTCTAAAGCGCTTCACCACTTGGCCCGCAAAATGGGCGGTCACGGCCATTCTATGGGCGTCGACCATGGTGCTGGTGGTCTTGGCCTGGACCTTCTTCCGAGCACCGAGCGTAGGCTCCGCTGTCCACGTGCTCGGCGAAGCAATGGGCTTCGACGGCTACAACTGGTCCACATTCCAACCCGTCGTCGCTTACATCATTCCGCTTGTGGTCGTGGAGGCCTGGCAACGCTGGAGCGGCAACATCGAAGTGCTCAACTCTAGGCCTTTCCTCGTCCGTTACACGATGGTTATGGCCACAGTCCTGGCGATCCTTTCGCTGAGCGCCGACCGCAGCCAACCTTTCATCTACTTCAATTTCTAGGGGTCACGAGTGTCCAGTCCGTTGCCAGACGCGGGGCCCGAGTCGTCCGGAGCGTCCCATTCGTTCGCAAGGCGTTGGGGCTTACGCGCGCTCTACGCCCTAGGCCTGCTCATCTACACAGTCCTGTTCGCTGAAGCCTTCATCAGGCTTGTGGTGCATCAGCCGATCCTGCCGCGTTATGTCACGGGCACGGCCTGGGGGGTTCGAGGAAACATACCTGACGCCCGGTTTATGCAGCGGACGTCGGAGGTTAGCGCCAGCTTCCATTTCAACAGCCAGGGAATGCGGGATGACAGGACATTTCCGCTCGTCGCACCCGCTGATCGATGCCGTGTGGCCTTGTTCGGCGATTCCTATTTCGTCGGTTTCGAACTTAATCTTCCAGACACCTACGCCTATCGGCTCGAGCAAAGCCTCAAGGCTCGCGGTTACCGTGTGGAAGTTCTGAACTTCGCCGTAAGCGGGTTTGGGACGGCGGAACACAATGTGACTTATGAAGGTTACGCTAAAAAATTCAGCCCGGATGTCGTGATCTACGAGTGGCACGTCACAGATTTCGACGACAATGTTCGCTCGGGATTATACAAGCTGGAGAACGGTCGTCTTGAACGTGCGAACAAGACATACCTGCCATCCATCGGATTACAGGATCGGCTCATGAAATCGTCGATCTATCGATTTATTGCGGACCATAGCGAGCTCTACGGCTTCTTACGCGAAAACGCCGCCCGCTACGCTAAACGCATACTACGTGCGCAAAGCGGCAATGAGGCCGATGAGGCCAATAACAGCGCCGCGCTCAGCGCCGCCGTTTATGCTCCTGCGTCACCCTATGCGATCTCCCTGTCCGAGGCGCTCCTGGAGGAGGCGAAAGGGGCGACGACTCGGGACCAGAGCGGCTTCTATGTGATAGAAATTCCGCGACCGTTATCGCGCACAAAGGTCGTGACATCCATCAACCAGATGGACGCTGATTTCCTCGGGACTCTCAATCTAATCCAGCCGGCTCCGCTTCTTATGGCAAACGGCCATGAGGACAAGAAACTCTACTTTGAGCACGGCGCCCAACATTTGACGCCGGAGGGAGTAGCTGTGTTGCTTGCCGTTTCGGTGGACCGCATCGCCGCCGATCCAAATCTGCAGCGCTGCCGCAACTAACCATTCAAGCTTGAATGTCTGCTAATGCGGCGGGGACCGATGGCCCCCGCCGCATTAGGTCTTATGCGTACAGCGTTGTGACAGATGATCCAGCGCCGACTGGCGCCAGAGAGCGCAACTGCAACGGCATGCTAGGCCGTCTCGTCATACGACAGGCGCAGCCAGATATCGCCGAAAAGGTCAGTTGAGCGTTGCGCAGCGAGATCTAGCCGCGTCCAATATCGCTATATTTGAAGCCCTGGCGTTCCATATCGTCGGCTCGGTAAACGTTCCTCAAATCCACCAGCACAGGCCTTTTCATCAGACCCTTTACCCGCTCCAGATCCAACGCCCGGAACTGATCCCATTCGGTGATGATGACCACAGCGTCTGCGCCTTCGACGGCGTCATAGGCGTTGGCCTTCATTTCTACACCTGGCAGCAGTTTGCCGGCTTCATGCATGCCCTCGGGATCGAAGGCCTGGACCTTGGCGCCGGCGGCGATCAGGGCGGGGGCGATGTCCAGCGAGGGGGCGTCGCGCATGTCGTCCGTATTGGGCTTGAAGGTCAGCCCCAGCAGGGCGACCGTCTTGCCGGCGACGCTTTCACCCAAGGTCGTCTCGACCCGACCGGCCATGGCCTTCTTGCGGGCGTCGTTGACCTCGACCGTGGTCTCGATCAGCTTGACCGGCGCGCCATACTGCTGGGCCGTACGGACCAGAGCGATGGTGTCTTTGGGGAAACAGGAGCCGCCGTAGCCGGGGCCGGCGTGCAGGAACTTGGAGCCGATCCGCTTGTCCAGGCCGATGCCGCGCGCCACCTGTTGGACGTCGGCGCCGACGGCTTCGCAGAGGTCGGCCATCTCGTTGATGAAGGTGATCTTCATCGCCAGGAAGGCGTTGGCGGCATATTTAATCAGTTCGGACGTGCGACGACCAACGAACAGCAGGGGGCTTTCGTTCAGGTTCAGCGGACGATAGATCTCGGTCATCACCGCCTTGGCGCGGGCCCCGGTCTCGCTGTCCATGTCATTGATGCCGATGACCACGCGGTCGGGGCGCTTGAAATCGCCGATGGCGGCTCCTTCTCTCAGGAACTCGGGGTTGGA
>NZ_JBIIAY010000157.1:0-5607 GCF_044239655.1 Brevundimonas sp. | reverse complement strand
CAGGGCCTCGGCATAGAGCCGCGCCTTGGATTGCAGGGCCGTCACCGCCATGCGCCGCGCCTCGTCCTCGGCCGCCTTGGGATCCTGGAGGCCGAAGGCGATGCCGTCGATCTGGTTGACCCCGGCGGCGACCACGGCGTCGGCGGTCGCGCCGACCTTGGTCAGGTCGCGAATGGTCACGGTGACGCGGTTGGTGGCCTGATAGCCGCGCAGTTTCGGCGGCTGGTTCTCGACATAGTCGTACTGGGCCTGGAGGTTCAGGCCCGAGGTCTGGATGTCGCGTTCGGCCAGGCCGGCGCGACGCATCGCCGTGGCCACCTCGGTCATGCGGGCGGCGTTCAGGGCCATGGCCTCGCGTGCAGTGGGGGCTTCGGTGACGACGCCGAAGGTGATGGTCGCCATGTCGGGGGCCACCTTGACCTCGCCGGTGGCCGACAGGTTCAGCGAGGGCTGGGTCTGGATCATCTGGATGGTGCTCTGGACGGGTTGCGAACCCGTAGACTGGGCGTGGGCCGGCGCGGCCATGGCGGTCGCGGCCATCAGCGCGCCGCTGAGGGCGAGGACGCGAAACGAGGGGGCGCGCAGGCCGGGCGCGGTGAGGGCGAGGGTTCGGGTCATGGGGGGCTCCTGAAAGAGACGTGGTCCGGACGGCGCGCTTGTCGCCCGCCGCCATGTCCGAACCTTGGCCGATCGCGCCTGAACGTCGTGGCGGTGCCTCTGTCAGGGAGCGTTCATCGCCGTGACATCGCCGACAGGTTCGCGGCGCCTTTGCAGCGAGCCGCCTGTCCTGCTAGGCCGTCGCCTCTCCCGCGCGCGGACACGGGGGCGAGTAGCTCAATGGTTAGAGCCGACCGCTCATAACGGTCTGGTTGGGGGTTCGAGTCCCTCCTCGCCTACCACCCCCACTTGAATCGGTTTCTTCAGGCGGTAACGTCGTTCTGCATTCTGGAGCGCAACTCATGCCGATCATCAGTGGAACGCCGAACGGTGACGTCCTGAACGGGACATCGGGGGACGATCAGATATTCGGGCTTGGGGGCGGCGACTTCATCACCGGCGGCGAGGGGGCCGACTACATAGACGGGGGTGACGGCGACGATTTCATCCGGGGCAGCGAAGGTGCCGACGTGATGCGCGGCGGTGCGGGGGCCGATGTCTTCGCTTTCGATGGAGACGTGCAGCCCGTGGGGTCGGCCTACGATCTCATCGTCGATTTCCAGACCGGAACCGATCGCATCGCCACCATCTTCGTCCCGTTCGAGATCAGCATCGTTCGTCAGGGCGGTTCCAGCTTCGTGTTCATGAGGTCTTTCAGCGGGGCCGGCCTGTCAGTGATCACAGCCCTCGGGGACATCAATGCCCGCGACTTCGGCGACATCGACCGTCAGGGCGGTGCGATCACCATGTTGGGCTCGTCGGGCATTGACGTCTTGATCGGAGGCGCGGGGCGCAACACGATCTTCGGTGGTGGCGGCAACGACACGATCGACGGCGGAGCCGGCGACGACGTCATCTTCGGCGGAGCGGGCGCAAACGGTCTGACCGGTGGTGCCGGCCGGGATTTCTTCGTGCTGGACCCGGTGGCCGAGGGCCGTGACGTCGTCATTGATTTCACGCGGGGGGATGATCGGGTGATCGTCAATTCCGGCGGTTCGGCGATCGCGATCAACTATGACCCGACGGGTCGGTCGGTCGTCGCTTCAGGCAGCGCTTCCTTGACCTCGACCCCGGTCATCCAGCCGGCCGATATCGACGTGCCCTCGGGGGCATCAATCCTGGTTTCCGACTTCAGCGGTGGTGCCGGGCGGATTATCATCGGCGGCTCCAATGCCGAGACCATCTGGGCCTATCTGGGCGCAGACATCATTCAGGGCGGTGGTGGCGCAGACCGCTTCCTGTATCGGGCCGCCAACGAATCGACGGCTGGCACCATGGATGTGATCGTGGATTTCCAGTCGGGCGTGGATCGCATCGTGCTGGAGGCCTTTGCAGCCGGTACCGTGGCCAATGTCGCCTACAATGCCAACGGTGCCTTCATCTTCGTCGATGTCGGAGGCAACGGGACCAACGACATGGTGATCGGACTGGCCGGCGTGGCCGGTGTCGCGGCGAGCGATATCGTCATCACCTTCGCTTCGGCGCAGGCACCCGAAGGCCTTCCGGTCGAGGACGCATCGGCCGACATGACGCTCGTTCAGGATTTCCCACAGGTGCGGGACGCAGGCGACTGGTACCTGACGGCCTAGCAGCCGTCAGTACGGCCTCGGCGTCGCCGCGCACGACCGCTCACGCAGGCGCTCCTGCTCCCGCACCCAGCCCCGGTCGTAGCGAGGGTCGCCGGCGAAGGGCAGGGGAGGGTTGCGGCGGCCGAAGCGGGCCTCGCCCCAGTAGCGGGTGTCGTCGATGAAGGCACCGCGCTGGTCGTACCAGCCGCAGCCGGCGTTGAAGCGTTGGAGGCCCGGCACGACATAGGCGTCGTTGACATAGGCGATGCCCAGGGCGCCTTCTTCCTCGGCCCACCAGGATTGCGGATAGGGGCGCTGCTGGCACTCGAAGCCCTGTTCGCCGCGCCGCCAGAAGGGGACGAACCGGCCGCGGTATTCGGGCCTGAACTCGGGCGAGCATTCGCGGCCGCGCGACCACAGGGAGTTGCCGCGCGCATCGATGTCGCCGCGCGCGTCCTCGAAGAAGATCTGTTCGACGCCGGAGAAGGCGGTGTTGGTCACCACAGCCCGACCCGCCTGAGCCACCACACCAACGTAGCGGGCGCGCACGCGTGAGCCGGTCAGGGTCAGTTCGCCGCCATAGACGACGACCCCCTTGTCGGCGAGGCACAGTTTCGAGCCCTGGATGGTGACGCGGACCCCGTCCACGGCGACGCCCTCGCCGTAGCCGCAGATCCGGCTGTTGACGATCGACAGCTCGCCCAGTTCGCGGCGCGAGCGGACGTTCACCCCGATGGCGCGCGGGCCGAAATTGGAGGGATTGTGCTCGCCGGTCAGGAAGACGTTGGTCAGGCTGGACGGGCCGCCGGGTCCGGGCGAAATCTCGACGCCGGACTGGGCGTTGACGACGTTCAGGCCTACGGCGGTCAGGGTCCCGGCGTCGACCAGGATGGCGGGGCCGGTGGTCTGGGCGTTGATCGAGCTTGAACGGATGTCGAGCACCCCGCCGCGCACCAGGATGGCCGCCTCGTCGCCGACGTGGCGCAGCGAGACGCGGTCGAGCGCGATCGTCGCCTCCTCGCCCGAGATGCAGGGGGCGTCGCCGGCGGTGGGCGAGGCCAGGGCGATGTCCTGGATCACGGCGCGCACGCCGGGGGCCACGGTGATGCAGGGCAGGCCTTGCGGGGCCTGAAGCGTGACGGATCCGGCATGGCTGCCCGAGCCGCGAATGGTCATGGCCTTGTCGATGTTGATCCAGCCGACGCAGGGGCCGCCCGAGGCGCGGATGGTCAATGTGCCGCCGGGGGCCACGCGCCGCGCCGCCGCCTCGACCCCGCCGCTGCCGGGATTGCCGCCGCAGTCGACGATCACCTCGTTCTGGAGCCCACCGGGGTGAGGCGGGAAGCCGGGCCCGAATCCGGGACGCGGCGGCGCATAGTGGTCCGGTCGGTGGTCGCGATAGTTGAAGCGGCGGTGCTCGCGGCGTGGCCGGCTGCTGGTCTGGGGGCTGAGCAGCAGGCCGAAGTTCGGTCGGGTCTGGCTCTCGACCCGCGCGGCGACCTGCGCCTGGGCCGGCGTCGGACCGGTCAGGGCCAGAAACACGGCCGCAGCGACGGCGGCCCCGGCCAGCAGGCCGGTCGAGATGGCGAGGGCGGTCGATGACGTCTTCATGGCTCGCCCTCCTAGCGGCGCTGCGAACGGGAAACCTGGGCGAGGACCGCCTGCAGGCGCGAAGCCGAGGGACCGAAGCCCTCGAAGGCCGAATCGATCCGGTAGGCGACGGCCTGGGCCTTGTCCTGATCGGACACTCCGGCGACGCCCAGGGCGAAGAAGGTGGACATGGCGAACTTGGCCTCGCCGTTCCCCTGTTTGTCGGCCATCGAATACCAGTGGAAGGCGCGGGCGTAGTCGGCGGGAACCCCGATGCCTTCAGAATACATCACGGCCAGCACCATCTGGGCGTCGGACGATCCGTTGGTGGCGGCCAGCTGGATGGCGCGGACCTTCTCCAGCGGCGACAGGAAACCGTCCATCGGATGGCCCAGCATGGCCTCCAGGGTCTCCACCTGGCGTTTCGACAGGCCGTTGGGTTCGCGCGCCACGTCCTCGGTCACGCCGAGGAATTTCAGCGCCCGGCCGACGTGGACGAAGGGCATCTCGCCCTGCATTCGCGAGAGGGCGTATTCATAGGCGTCGCCGCGCGGCCGGCTCTCGTCCGAGAAGGGCACGCCCGATGGCGGCGCCTCGTTGGGATAGAATTCGTAGGGCGGCACCCACTGACGCGCCTTGGCCTCCACGAAGGAGCCTGCCCGCGCCCGGGTCGGCGACGACCGCTCGAAATCCTTAAGGAGCACATAGGCCCCGACATCGCCGGTCTGCACCGCAAGGTAGTTGTACAGATAGGCGTCGACGTCGTTCCGCTGGAACAGGTTGACGGCGGCGTTGCGCGACGCGCGCCAGCGTTCCTCGCGATTGGCTCCGTCCTTGCGGCCATAGGCCTCGCGGCCCTGAGGGTTGTCTTCGGGCTCGCCGAAGGGGCCGAACAGGCCGTCGTGAAGCCGGGCCAGGGTGCGGAAGCCCTTGGCGTCCTGGGTCGACAGGACATAGATCATCCGGTCGCGGACCTGCTCCTGCTCGTCGCGCGACATCCGGGACAGCTGTTCGTCCAGCTTCTGATAGGCGTTGTGACGCTCCCAGGCCCGGCAGTCGTCATAGCGCGACAGGGCCCGGAGGCCCCCGCCGAACAGGCCGCCGCGTTCGACGCGGTTGATGGGGGCGTAACCCTCCTCGTTGGCGAGGGCGAGGCCGGTCCAGACCGCGCTCTCGATCGGGTCCTCGATGTTCTTGTCGGTAGCGCGGACAGCGGCATAGCGTGTGCCGAGTTCCAGCTGGGCGAAGAAGTCGCCGCGGAAGGCCGCGCGGCGGAGCGCCCTCAGACCCTGTTCCTGGGCATTGAACTCGGACCCGGTCAGGGAGGCGGGACGCGGGCAGGCATTGACGGCAGCGGCCCCGTCCTTGCGCCACAGCGAAGGGCCACCTTCACCGCAGCTCGTCAGACCGGTCAGGGCGACGGCGGATGCGACCAGGGCCACGACGACGGCTGCGGGCCGGCGTGCGACACCGCGCGCGTGATCGCCTCGATCCTCCCGATCACCCATCACCAACCCCTCGAACCCCGTACTGGACATCCGGCGACCCCGGGTATCGCGTTAACCATTTCGCAATACGGCGTTCGGGTCCAGTGACTTCGCCTCGTGGTTAACGTTGTTTTGCGACAAAGCGTTGCCGCAAAGGCGCGACTTTAAGGCACAGCTTGATATCGCGGGCGAATTCGGCGTTTGGACCGCTCGCCCGGCAGGAGAATTCGACGCATCTCGCCCTGTGTCCCATGACCCCCTATATGCGCCGATCGCCCAGAGAATCGCTCCGCCATGTCCTACGT
>NZ_JBIIAY010000074.1:0-14900 GCF_044239655.1 Brevundimonas sp. | reverse complement strand
CGTTTCCCCACCGAAACGAGAGGACCGCGCCCCATGCCCCTTCTGATGTGCCCCAACGACGACGCCCCGATGCAGACGCTGGAACGGGGCGGCGTCCAGTTCGACATGTGCCCGACCTGTCGCGGCGTCTGGCTGGACCGGGGCGAGCTCGAAAAGCTGATGGAGGGTGCCACGGCCGAAGGCCGCGCCTCGGCCCCGCAGGTCGCGCCGCAACCCACGCCCCAGGCCTATGCCCCGCCGCCTCAGCAGCCATCGCCCTGGGGCGGAGGCGGCTATCGCGAGGAACGCCCGCGCGACCCCTATCGCAGCGAAGACCGCCACCGCGACGACGACTATCGCTACAAGAAGAAGAAACGCGACAGCATCTTCGACATCTTCGACTGATTTCCTTCCCGCCGCGTAGCGACGGGGAGGAAAGGAACATCAGGCGGCCAGACCGACCGCCTTCATCAGCGGCCGTAGCGTCGCCACGGCCTCGGGCGCGGCACCCAGGGCGGCGCGGGCCTCGGGGGCGCGGAGCAGGCGAAGGGTCTCGGCCTTGGCGCGGTCGGCGACCGGGCCGGTGGTGGAGGTTTCCCCCGCCGCCATCCGCAACAGGGCGATCAGCTTCTGGGGCACGGGCGCGGCGGCCCGGCCCATCTGGGCGATGAGCTTGGCCTCGGCCTCCAGCGTACCGCCGACAGCGCCGATGGCACCGTTGATCTGGGCCTCGTCAGTCTCCGACAAGGCCGAGGCGCGCACCGAGCGTTGCAGCCCCGCCAGAATGTGCAGTTTCTGGGTGATCCGCTGATGCGAGGCGCGCATCTCGGTCTCGAACCGCAGGGAGGTGACGCAGGCGCTCAGCCAGCGGGAGGCGGCGCGCTTGTTCGCCGGTCCCATCACGTTCTCACACAGCCGCGTCAGGCTCTCGGCCTCGCACAGCACCGTGTCGCAGGGCACCACATAGGCCTGGACGAAATCGGCGGTGACCAGGCTCTTGGACCGTTCGGTGAAGGCGGCCTGAACCTCCTCCAGGCTCAGCAGACGCCCCGCCGTCACCGTCAGGGCCGTGGCCAGGACCCGCAGGATGTCGATCTCGCCGGCCGCATCGCTGGGGCGCAGACGACGCGGGCCCATCAGCTCGCGCAGCACCATCCGGGCCAGGCTGTTGGCCAGCAGCGGGAACTCCCCGACCGCCAGATGCTCGGCCAGCCGGGCCGCCGGCCCCTCGACCGTCGGCATCAGAAGGGCAAAGCGCGGATCTCGCGCGATCAGGGCTTCGATCTCGCGCGGGGCGACCATCCGCACCACGGCCGCAAGGCTTGCGCCCTGATCCAGCGAAGGGCCCAGGACGTCGGACAGGCTGGTCCGCACGGCCAGCAACTCGCACAGGAACTGTTCGAGAGCGACCAGGATCAGGGCCCGTGCAGGGCCGTCCTTGGGCGCGATATCGGCCAGATCCATGGCCAGACCCAACCGCGACCGGGCCCCCTTTCCCGCCGCCAGGGCAACGCAGAGGACCCCGCCCATGACGAAGGCGCGATCGGGGGTGCCTGCCAGCTTCTGGGCCACCTCGGCCAGGGGATGATCGGCCAGGTTGGCGAAGACGCGGCGACGACCGGCGGTGACGACCCGCTCCATCGCCTGCTCCGAGAGCTTCTGGTAGTGGCGGATCAGTTCGTGCGTGGCCTGGCCCGTGGCCTGGCTTTCCGGGATGGCGACCTTCTGGATGGCATGCTGGACCTCGACGCCCGAAGCCTCCAGCCGCTCGACGAGGTCCGGCCGATGCAGCAGCTCCCAGGCCGTGGCGTTGTTGCGCATCAGCCAGTCTTCCAGCACCCGCCCGATAAGGTCACGCGCGAGCGGCGCATACAGGTCCTGGGGACCCAGGCAGTTCGACGCCTGTCGATCGGCATCGACCAGCCGCTTCTTGGGCCCTTCGGGCATGCCCCGGGTCAGGACCGTGACGCTGTTGAAAGCCATGGTCTCGGGATCGAGGGTTTCCTTGGTGACCCGGACGGCGACCGCACGCTTGTCGCGCAGCACGTCCTCGGCCGTGTCGGTGGCGTTCGCCCGGTCCTCGGTGGCCATCAACAGGGTCCACGGCGAGGGTGCCGTCTTGCGTACATAGACTTCGTAATGAACGGGCCCGGCCATGACGACACTCTGCACGACAGGACTTAAGGCGAGGTTTGCGCGTTAATGCTGGCGGCCGGCCGACTGTGGCCGTAATGTCACCGCGATTGCGGGCGAACGGTTACGCTTGCCGTGCGTTGATCACGCCTGACCTGAACCTTCGAGGAGGCCCTGCTTGGCCAATATCACCCTGGTGGACGACGACGAGAACATCGTCGCCTCCGTGTCGCTGGCGCTCGAAAGCCATGGCCACACGGTGGTCGCCTATCATGACGGCGCGACGGGACTGGAGGCGCTGGAAGCCTCGCCGCCCGACCTCGCCATCCTCGACGTCAAGATGCCCCGGATGGACGGAATGGAGGTGCTGCGTCGCCTGCGCCAGACCAGCCAGATCCCCGTCATCATGCTGACCTCCAAGGACGAGGAGATCGACGAGATCCTGGGCTTCAACCTGGGGGCCGACGACTATATCCACAAACCCTTCAGCCAGCGGCTGCTGATCGAGCGGGTCAAGGCCCTGCTGCGGCGCACCGGTGCGGACGGCGGCGAGCCCGAGCCCTCGGCCGAGGTGTCGGGCAAGGCGATCCGGCGCGGCAAGCTGGTCATGGACCCCGCCCGGCACGAGAGCACCTGGGACGGCAAGCCGGTCAAGCTGACCGTCACCGAGTTCCTGCTGCTCCAGGCCCTGGCCCAGCGACCCGGCTTCGTGAAGAGCCGGGACAACCTGATGGACGCCGCCTACGACGATCAGGTCTATGTCGACGACCGCACCATCGACAGCCACGTCAAGCGGATGCGCAAGAAGTTCCGCGTGGTCGACGGCGAGTTCGACGCCATCGAAACCCTGTACGGCGTCGGATACCGCTATCGCGAAAGCTGATCGCGTGAGCGATGCGGAGGACGGCCAGCGCCCCGAGGAGCCCGATACCCGCAGAGTGAAGCGGTTCGGGTTTTCGCGTCTGGGCGGGCTGATCCTGGCGTTGAACCTGGTCAGCCTGTTCATCCTGTTCGGTGGGGCCCTGGCCCTCAATGAACTGCGTCAGGGTCTGGTCGAGGCCCGGCAGGAGGCGTTGACGTCCCAGGCCGAACTCTTGGTGCGGGTCTTGGGGGAGCCGCGCGTGGGCGTGACCCAGGGCGTGCCGACCCCCTACCTCGACCCGATCGAGGCACCGCGCTGGCTGACCGACAACTTTATCCCCGCCGGCCAGAGGGCGCGACTGTTCGACGTCGACGGTCTGGCCGTCGCCGACAGCGCGCCGGGCCTGCCGCTTCAGCCGATCGCCGATTCCTATGTGCTGACCGAGGCCATCCCCGGCGAGGCCCTGCCCCCTGCCCGACCGGCCGGCACACCGGTCGAGGACGACAGCAAGGAGATCGCGCGCGAAAGCAGCGACCTGGCCCGCGCCAACGCCGAACTCTCCGCCGAGGTCGCCGGGGCCCTGGACGGCCAGCCCCAGGCCAATGTCCGCATGGCCGAGGATGGCCGCCGCGTGATCTCGGTCTCCCTGCCGGTCCGCCACGTGCGTCAGGTGCTGGGCGTACTGACGCTGGAGGCCGGCGATGTCGATCAGATCCTGGACGCCCAGCGCCGGGCCCTTCTGCCGTTCGCGGTGGTGGCCCTGGCGGTGAACCTGCTCGCGTCCTTCCTGCTGCATCTGTTCGTGGCGCGACCGGTGATGCGGCTGTCGGCAGCGGCCGAAGAAGTGCGACAGGGCCGGGCCCGCGCCATCTCCCTGCCCGACCTCGAGCACCGGAAGGACGAGATCGGCGACTTGGCCCGGTCGCTGGAAACCATGACCGAGACCCTGTCGGACCGGATGGACGCCATCGAGGCCTTCGCCGCCGACGTGTCGCACGAGATCAAGAACCCCCTGACCTCGATCCGGTCGGCGCTCGAGACGCTGGATCTGGTCAAGGAGAAATCCCAGCGCGACCGGCTGACCGCCCTGTTGCAGGCCGATGTGCGACGGCTGGACCGGCTGATCACCGACATTTCCAACGCCTCGCGGCTGGATGCCGAACTGTCGCGCGACCGGCCCCGACCGGTCGATCTGAACCTCCTGCTGGGCGACATCGTCCAGGTCTATGAGACCACGTCCAAGCCGGGTGAGGCCTCGGTCGTTCTGTCGCCCGGCGGCGACGCGCGGGTGCTGGGGCGCGACGGGCCGCTGGGCCAGGTGTTCAGGAACCTGATCGACAACGCCCGCTCCTTCAGCCCGCCGGGCGGAGAGGTCCGGGTCGCGATCGGACGCGACGAGGCCGATCCGGGTCGCGGCGTGACGGTGTCGGTCGAGGACGACGGGCCCGGCATCCCGCCCGACAATCTGGAGACCGTGTTCGAGCGATTCTACACCTCCCGGCCCCGGGGGACCGCGTTCGGCACCAACTCCGGCCTGGGCCTGTCGATCGTACGCCAGATCGTCGAGGCGCATGGAGGACGGGTCCGCGCCGAGAACCGCATCGATCCATCGGGCACCGTCGTCGGTGCGCGCTTCCAGGTCGATCTGCCGGCGACCCATCTGGCGGTGGTGCGCCGCCCGTGAACGGACCGGACGGAGCCATCCACGCGACCGCCGTCGCCACCCGGGTCGCCGGGAACTGGCAGGGCGTGCTGCTGACGGGCCCATCCGGCGCAGGCAAGAGCGACCTGGCCCTGAGGCTGGTCGGCGAGGGCTGGCGGCTGATCGGCGACGACTATGTCCATGTCTGGTCGTCGAACGAAGCCGTGTTCGCGACCGCGCCCGACCGGATCACCGGCCGGATCGAGGCCCGAGGGCTGGGGATCATCGGCGCGCCGTCGCGCTGGATCAGTCGCATCGCCCTGGTCGTGGCCTGCGGCCAGACGCCGGTGGAACGCCTCCCCGAGGCCGATCAGGTCGAGATCGCAGGGGTTCGCCTGCCCCGTCTCACGCTCGATATCCGGCCCGCGTCGGCGACGCGGACGCTCGCCCTGGCCCTCGCGGCAAGCGTGCGACAAGTTTGACGTCGGCGCCGCTTTAAACCCCGTGCGGTTTCCTCTATCTAGGCCGGCTTGCGGCCCATCCGGTGCTCCCCTCCGGTCAGGGGGCAGACGCGGGGGCGTTGAGCGGTGAAGCCTTCATGATCGGGCTGGTGATCGTCACCCACGGAGGCCTGGCCTCCGAATTCCTGGCGGCGATGGAGCATGTCGTGGGACCGCAGAGCGCGGTCGCGGCCATCTGCATCGGGCCGGAAGACGATATGGAGCGTCGCCGTCGCGACATCCTGGACGCCGCCGCCGCCGTCGACGACGGCTCGGGCGTCATCCTGTTGACCGACATGTTCGGCGGCACCCCCTCCAACCTGGCCATCTCGGTCATGGAACAGACCCATGCCGAGGTCATCGCCGGGCTGAACCTGCCGATGTTGATCAAGCTGGGATCGGTGCGCGGCCGCGAGAGCCTTGAGGCCTGCGTCGCCCATGCCCAGGATGCGGGGCGCAAATATATCTCGGTGGCGTCGTGGGTTCTGGCGGGCGAGAAATGAGCGCCGCCACGGCACCGGTCACGGCGACCGCCAACATCTGCAACACCCGCGGCCTGCACGCCCGCGCCTCGGCCAAGTTCGTGAAGCTGGCCTCAGGCTTCGAGGCCGAAATCCAGGTCAGCCGCGACGGCCAGACGGTGGACGCCCGCTCGATCATGGGCCTGTTGATGCTGGGTGCCGGCAACGGCTGCGCCATCGACATCTCCGCCGAAGGCTCCGACGCGCCCGAAGCCGTCGAGGCCCTGCTCGATCTGGTGGCCCGCAAGTTCGACGAGGACGCCTGAGGCGTCAGGCGGCGTAACCTTTTCCCCACCCCCAACGTATCTCCCTCGCAAGCCCACATTGCGCGACCCACCGCGACGTGGGAGCGTTGCGGGGCAAGGGAGCGGGCGATGACGGATCAGACGGCCGGTGCGACCTCGGGATCGCCAGTTTCGCCCGAGACTTCCGGCAGCCATGCCGACCGTCCCCTATCCCGGGGGCGGGTCGACACCTGGCGGCATCCGTTAGTGGTGCGGATCACCCACTGGCTGAACGTCGTGGCGGTGGTCGTGCTGATCATGAGCGGGCTGAACATTCTGATGGCGCATCCGGCCCTGTACTGGGGTCTGCGTTCGACGTTCGAGGATCCGTGGGTGCGGATCGCGACGGTGCCGGACTGGCTGATGCTCCCGCAGGGGCGGAACCTGGCCGAGGCGCGGACCTGGCATTTCGCCTTTGCCTGGATCTTCGTTCTGAATGGTCTGGCCTACCTGGCCTATGGGTTCATCTCGGGCCGGTTCGGACGGCGACTGTGGCCGACCGTCGCCGACCTCAAGGGGTTCTGGCCCTCGGTGGTCGAGCACGCGCGGTTCCACTTCCCCAAGGACGACCACGCGCGGGTCTATAATGTCATCCAGAAGCTGACCTATGTGGCCATGGTTCTGATCGTCCTGCCGATGATGCTGATTACCGGCCTCTCGATGTCGCCGGGGTTCAATGCCATCGGCGGCATCCTGCTGGACCTGATGGGCGGGCGTCAATCGGCGCGGACGCTGCATTTCATTGCGGCCGCTCTGATCGTCGGCTTCATCGTCATCCATGTGGGTCTGGTGATCTGGACGGGGCTCTACAACAACATGCGGGCCATGATCACGGGCTGGTTCGTGATCGAGCCGAGCCCCGAGCCCAAGGGAGACGACCTATGAACCGCCGTCGCTGGCTGGCCGGCGCGCTCGCCACCGTGGGGGCCACGGCCCTGTCCGCCTGCAGCCCGACCACCCCGCCGGTGGTTCTCCAGGCCCTGCGGATGGCCGAAGGTCTGACCCGCCGGGCGCAGAGGCTGCTGGTGCCGCGCGAGGCTTTAGCACCCGAATACGACGTTGCCGAAATATCCCCCGACTTCCGCGCCAACGGCTCGGTCGATCCGGCGGCGGCCGACTATGTGGCGCTGAGGGACGGCGGGTTCGCCGACTATCGGCTGGTCATCGACGGTCTGGTTGAGCGGCCGCTCAGCCTGTCGCTGGACGACCTGCGCGCCCGACCCAGCCGCTCCCAGATCACCAAACACGACTGCGTCGAGGGCTGGACCTCCATCGGCCAGTGGACCGGTGTGCGGCTCGAAACCCTGATCGACGAGGCTGGCCTGAAGCCCGAAGCCCGCTACCTCGTCTTCCACTGTTTCGACGCCCTGACCCAGACCGAGGACGGGCCGCGCTATTATGAGAGCATCGACCTGATCGACGCGCGCCACCCCCAGACCATCCTGGCCTATGACATGAACGGCGAGGTCCTGACCGTGCCCCACGGCGCGCCGCTGCGCCTCCGTGTCGAACGCCAGCTCGGCTACAAGCACGCCAAATACATCCGCCGCATCGAGGCCGTCGAAAGCTTCGACCACATCCAGGGCGGCCGAGGCGGATACTGGGAAGACCAGGGCTATGAGTGGTATGCGGGAATCTAGTTTTCGGGCTCTGCGTCACGCGCCTCGGTGATCCGGTGGTGGGCGCGGACGATCGAGCCGGCCACTTCGTTCCGGTGCGCGCCCGGATTCCGGTAGTTCCGCTGGGCGTCATACAGGCCCTGCAGATAGGCCATGTCCCAGTCGGTCAGCCCATCGGTCTGGCCGGGATCCCTGAACACGTTCAGGACGGTCGCATAGGCGCTGGTGTCGGCATCCGGATCGACCTGGGCCAGAACGACCATGGCCAGATAGTCACCGAGCTGTTGCAGCGACACGCCGGAGATCTTGTCCACATCGACGATCACGAAGGCCCGTTTGGTGTCGTCGACGAGGTTGGTGGTGATCCGCGATCCGTCACCCCGGACGAACGGGGCCTCTTCTCCCGGCAACCTCACGGCGATGTCGCCGCTCTCACTGTCCACCGGAACGCTGACGTTCCACCACCGAACGGGCTGGTCGTTGATCTTGAAACGCTGCAGACCGGTTCGGCCTAGGTCCATCCCGCCACCGCCGACGATGAACAGGCGCGGCCGCATATCGACGAACTGTTCGGTGAAGGCATTGGCGTCGGTGACGGCGATGATCAGGGCACTGGGCTTGCACCCGGGTGCGCCGGCGCGCAGGCCCAGATCCTGGGCCACGGTGGACACCCGATCGACGATATACTGGGCCGTCTCGTTGCGCAGGTTGGCGACGCCGACGCAGACCCCGTCGCGCCAGCGGGCCAGACCGCGCCCCCGTGCCGGCGCGGCGACCTCCCGGACGAAGGTCTGTGTCGCCTCGTCCAGTCGTCCGCCCTCGACGACGATGTCACCCAGATCGACTGCGCCGGGATCCGCGGTCGCGGCCGGTGACGCGGGCATGGGCTGGGGTTGAACCTGGACCTGCGCGGGTTGCGCCATCAGGACGGCGGCGGAGAGGGCAAGCGAAAGCATTTTACTGGCCTGGCGAATGCGATCGCGGCGCGATCCTTCGGACGGTCAGACTACCCTGCCGCGATCAGGGCGGCAATCGCGCCCGGCGTCAGGCGGCGCGAAGCCGGCGCTCGCGGACGGAGGTCTCGACCTGGCCGAAATGCTGGAGGATCTGGGCGCGGGCCATGGGCGGGGCGACGAAATAACCCTGGGCCTGGTTGCAGCCCTCGGCGCGCAGCATGTCCAGCTGGGCGCGGGTCTCGACCCCTTCGGCCAGCACCTTGATCCCGATGGCGCCCGACAGGTCGCTGATCGCGCGAATGATGGAGGCGGCGTCCTCGCGCACGCCCAGGGGCGTCACGAACGAGCGGTCGATCTTGATCTTGTCGATCGGGAACTGACCCAGGTAGCTGAGGCTGGAATAGCCGGTGCCGAAGTCGTCGAGCGCGATCTGGAAGCCCATCTTGCGCAGCTGTTCCAGATTGCCCAGCACGGTGGTTCCGGCCTCCAGCAGCAGGCCTTCGGTGATCTCGAACTCGAAGCCCTGCGGCTTGACGTCGTGCTTCCTGAGCAGGTCGCGCACAGTGGTGATGAAATCGGGCGATTGCAGCTGGATCGGAGAGACGTTGATGGCGACCTTGAGGTTGGGCCACAGGACGGAGTCAGCGAACGCATGGTCCATGGCGTAGCGACCCAGCGCCTCGCCCAGACCCGCCGCCTCGGCCAGAGGCACGAACAGGGTGGGCGGGATGGCACCGCGGACCGGATGGGGCCAGCGCATCAGGGCCTCGACCCCGATGGTCACGCCGCGCTCGTCGATCTGGGGCTGGTAGACCATGCGCAGCACACCGTCGGCCAGGGCCTGACGCAGCTCGATCTCGAGGTCCAGTTTCAGCCGCTGCGCCTCGTCCAGGGACGCGTCGAAGAAGGCCAGGTCGCCACCCGCCGTCCGGGCCGCCGAACAGGCCAGCCGGGCCTGACGCAAGGCCTCGCGCGGGTCCGTGACCGACAGGTCGGTGAAGTTGACGCCGATCGTGGCGCCGACCGCCACCTCGCCCGCCGGGGTCCCGACAGGCAGGGACATCAGCTTGCCGATTTGGCCGCCTACCAGGGCCAGCTTGATCTCGCTCGACGACGGATGGAACAAGGCTAGGGTGTCGTCGCCGATGCGCGCGACCGTCCCCGTATGCCCCAGGGCCGAGCACAGTCGCAGACTGAGCGCCCTCAGAACCTCGTCGCCACAGGCCGCGCCCAGCCGGTCGTAGACATCGCGCAGACGTTCCAGGCTGATGCAGACAACCGCGACCCTGGGCTGGGTCGAGGCCTGATGGCCCAGCGCTTCGACGAACCCTTCGGTATTGGGAAGCTGGGTCACCGGATCGCGTCGGCGCAGGTGCGAAGCCCCCGCACGCGCCGCCAGCTCTGCATCACGGCCCTTCTTCCATTGCCGCAGCAGAAGCAGGGTCGAGGCGATCAGACCGGCGTTGATCGTCGGCATCGAGGGGGCCAGGGTCGGGATCGCCGAGGCCTGGAGCACCAGGAAGACCACCAGCGACGCCAGTGTCAGCAAGGCGGCAAACGTCAGCACGTCCATCGTGTGGCCGGCGACATTGCGCAGCAGCGCATCGGGAGATCTGGTCGTCATGCGGTGTCCCGCAGTGTCACTGGACGACATCCCTAGATCACAGCGTCTAAAGAACCCCTGAACTTCCGATAAACTCCAGAAGGGCGGCATTGACCGCATCCGGTCGCTCCTGCTGGATCCAGTGTCCGGCCCCCGGCAGGACGATCTGGCCGCGCAGGTCGGTCAGCCACAGCGGCTGTTCGGCCTCATGCTTTCCGGAATAGTTTCGCACCGGGTCGCGTTCGCCGACGATGAACAGTGACGGCTGCTCGATCCGGCGATCCTGCACGAAGGCCGTCAGCGACCAGTTCAGATCCAGGCAGCGATACCAGTCGATCGGCCCCTTGAACCCCGACGTCGAGAAGGCCGCGACATAGTCGGCGAAATGCGCCTCGCTCATCCACGGCGGCAGGGTCGCGTCCCCGGGAACGACCGACAGCATGTCTTCGCCCGGCGGGATGAACCCCGTCGACTGGCGCTGGTCGGACGTCGCGCCGTCATAGCCGTAGAAACATTTGCGCAGGGCCGTCGCTGGATCTGCGTCAAAGATGGCGTGGGCGTCATCGGCCTGGAACCGCGAGATATAGAGGTCGCCCAGACCCGCCCGCTTCGAGATCGCGGCCATGGCGGAGATCGGCGGGCCGCTCGCCCTCCGCGGCTGGAACGGCACCGACAGGCCGGCGACGGCGGCAAACATGTCGGGGCGTATCAGGGCGCAGTGCCAGGCCACCGCCGCGCCCCAGTCATGACCGATGACGATGCACCGCGTCTCGCCGAGCGCCCGAACCAGATCGACCATGTCACCGACCAGATGCAGGATGGAATAGCCGTCCGGCCGGTCCGGTCCGGCACTGCCACCATAGCCGCGCATGTCGGGGGCGACGGCGCGATAGCCCGCCTGGGCCAGGGCGGCGATCTGGTCGCGCCAGCTCAGGGCCAGTTCCGGGAAGCCGTGAATGAGCAGCACCAGAGGGCCCTGCCCGGCCTCCAGCACGGCTTGGCGTCTGCCGTCGGTCTCGACCATTCGCGTCTGCATGGTTTGGAATCCTGTGGCCGGTTGATGTCGCCTGACCCCTGATAGGGCGACCGCAGGCGGTGCGCCACGTCCGGGGCCGACCCGATCACCGTGAAATGCCCCGGAATGTGATCTCTGCGCTCGTCCCTGCTGGACGGCAGTGCGCCAATCGCACTAAGGCATGGGCTCTTGTCCCGGAGCGTATGATGCCCCCCCGACTGAGCGCACGTCAGGAACAGTGCATCCGCCTGACCGCCTTTCGGACGGACAAGGAGATCGCCGCCCACCTCGGCATCTCGGAGGCGACGGTCAAGAAGCACGTCCATGAGGCCTGCCAGCGGCTGGGCGTGAACCGGCGCAAGGCGGCCCTGGCGATCCTGGACCAAATGGGACCAGGGCCGAATGACCCCATAGCCGAAACGGTGACCCCGCGCTCCGATGAGATCGTCGAGGGGAAATCGAACAATGGCCAAGTCGGTGGGCCCGCTGCCGCAATGGAGCTGGGACGAGCTGGAAATCGCGCTGGATCGGCTGGGAACGGCGGATCGGGACCATCCGGTGCGGCTGCACATGATGCGCGCCCTGAAGGCCGAGGCGGCCGTGGCGACATCGTCGACGGACCTTCTGACGTCCGTCCTGTCGATGGCGGCGCTGCTGGCGCAAACGCCCGGTTCGGCTACCGCGCTCCACCGCGAGGATCGCTCCTTCGGCTGATCCTGATCGGCGTCACCGCCGTCATCCTGGTCGCCATGCTGGTCACGGTCGGCGGCCTCGTCAGCGAGTTCCACCATGTGGTCGAGAGGTTCGACCCCGAGGCCAAGTGATCAGGAGCCGCTGACTTGCCCCCCGTACAGCTTTTTTTTCTGTGCTCTGCCCTGGCGATCCTGCCTCTGGCCTGGGTCAAGGGCGGCCATCCGGAGCGGGCCGGGGTGGCGCTGTTCATCGCCGCCTATGTTGCGGCACCGTTTCTGGAGGGCTTCAGGATCGGCGAGACCATGCCGGCCATTGCGGTCGAAGATCTGATCATCCTGTCGGTCCTGATCTGGCTGGCCCTGAAGCACGATCGCTGGTGGCTGTTGCTGGCGTCGGCCGCCCAGAGCCTGAACGTCCTGTCCCATGTCGCTCTGATGGTGACTCCCGAACTGACCGCGCGCGAAGCGATCGGGGCGCAGTGGGTGTTCGGCCTCGTCTCCCTCTACGCCCTGTTCAGCGGTATCCTTGAACGCCGTCTGTCCGGAGAGCGCGCGGCGAGCCCCGCCCTGTCGCGGACACCCGCGCCGCAAACCTGACTTGAACATATAAGGATATCCTTATATGTCTCGCCCCAACTCGCGGACCGCGAAGCCATCCAGGAGCCTGCCTTGTCCCGTTCGTCCTTCCTCTTTACTTCGGAAAGCGTGTCCGAGGGCCACCCCGACAAGGTCGCCGACCGCATCTCGGACACGGTGGTCGATCTGTTCCTGGCCAAGGACCCCTATGCCCGCATCGCCTGCGAAACCCTGACCACGACCAACCTGGTGGTCCTGGCCGGCGAAATCCGCGGCGAAGGCATCATGGACACGGCCGGCAACTGGGCCCCCGGCGTCCAGGACGAGATCGAGGCCGCCGTGCGCGCCGCGGTCAAGGACATCGGCTATGAACAGACCGGCTTCCACTGGGAAACGTTCGAGTTCATCAACCGTCTGCACACCCAGTCGGCCGACATCGCCGTGGGCGTCGATGCCGCCGGCAACAAGGACGAGGGCGCGGGCGACCAGGGCATCATGTTCGGCTATGCCTCGAACGAGACGCCCGAACTGATGCCGGCGACCCTGCAGTACAGCCACAACATCCTGAAGAAGCTGGCCGAGGTTCGCCACGCGGGCGGGTCCAAGTTGGAGCCCGACGCCAAGTCGCAGGTGACGATCCAGTATGTGGACGGCAAGCCCGTCCGCGCCACCTCGATCGTGCTCTCGACCCAGCACGCGCCCGGCCTGTCGTCGGCCGACGTCGCCGACATCGTCAAGCCGCACATCCTCTCGGTCCTGCCCGAGGGCTTCACCGACGAGAACACCGTCTGGCACATCAATCCGACCGGCATCTTCGAGATCGGCGGACCTGACGGCGACGCGGGCGTGACCGGTCGCAAGATCATCGTCGACACCTACGGTGGTGCCGCGCCGCACGGCGGCGGCGCTTTCAGCGGCAAGGACCCGACCAAGGTCGACCGGTCGGCAGCCTATGCCTGCCGTTACCTGGCCAAGAACGTGGTCGCCGCCGGCATCGCCGATCGTTGCACCATCCAGATCTCCTACGCCATCGGCGTGGCCAAGCCCCAGTCGATCCACGTCGACCTGCACGGCACGGCCACGGGCGCGATCACCGAGGCGGTCCTGGAAGACAAGATCCTGGGGCTGATCGGCGGAGCCACGCCGCGCGCGATCCGCGAGCACCTGGGCCTGAACAAGCCGATCTATGCCCGCACCTCGGCCTATGGCCATTTCGGCCGCACGCCGGACGCGGACGGCGGCTTCAGCTGGGAGAAGACCGATCTGGTCGATCAGCTGAAAGCTCTTGTTTGATTATAAACGGAAATACGAATTTCTGTTGACGGAACACGGAGTTCTGCTGATGAGTACCCCCGCCATTCTTCGGTGATCATCACCGAGGCGGCGGGGGAATTTCTTATGAGAACGATGATCGGTGCCCTGGTGGGCGCAGTGCTTCTGGCGGCTGTCGGCGGCGCAGCTTCGGCCGAACCGGATGGCGACGACTACACCTTCACCCTCTACAATCGTTCCGGCCAGACGGTCCTGACCTTCCAGACCGCCCGCACCAACGGCTCGTGGAGCAACGACTGGATCCCGACGCGGGTGGTTGAAGATGGCGACGACGTCGATATGCGCTTCTTCAACTCGGAAGATGAATGCGAATACGACACCAAGGTCGTGATGGAAGACGGTTCCGAATATTACGAGACGATCGACTACTGTGAGATCGAGGACGTCTACGTCACGGAGGACGGTTTCTACGCCGAATAGGCAACGATCACCGCGACAGGATCGCCGGTCGTCGCCGAGGGGCGCGGCCGGCGATTTTGCGTTATAGGGCCGCCCATGCCCGCCTCACGCCCCCGAAACCCCGGCGATCCCGCCCATCCCCGCGCCTCAGGCCCCCTGCGGTCCTTCGGCCGGATCAAGTCGCGCGTCATCAAGCCGCTTCAGGCCGCGCTGTTCGAAACCCTGTTGCCGTCGATCGCCGTGCCCGATCCGGCGGCGGGGCCGATCGACCCGCGCGCCCTGATGCCCGAGGCGACTGAGGTTTGGCTCGAGATCGGCTTCGGCGGCGGCGAGCATCTGGCTGCCCAGGCAGCGCGACGGTCCGACGTGCTGATCCTGGGCTGCGAGCCCTTTCTGAACGGGGTCGCGTCCCTGTTGCGTCACGTCGACGACGGCGGTCTGAAGAACGTCCGCATCCACGGCGACGACGCGCGGGCGGTGATCGAGGCCCTGCCCGACGCCTCGCTGGACCGGATCATGATCCTGTTCCCCGATCCCTGGCACAAGGTCCGGCACAACAAGCGCCGGCTGATCCAGCCCGAGTTCGTGGCGGAGCTGACGCGGGTGCTCAAACCCGGCGGGCGGCTGCGGTTCGTCACCGACTGGAAGGACTATGCCTCCTGGGCGCTGGAGCGGTTCCAGGCCTCACCGCACCTGACTTGGCTGGCCGAGGAGGCCGACGACTGGCGCACCGCCCCGGCCGACCACGTCGTCACCCGGTATGAAGAGAAGGCGCTGGGCGATACCG
>NZ_JBIIAY010000151.1:0-6163 GCF_044239655.1 Brevundimonas sp. | reverse complement strand
GCTGTTCCTGGAATTCGAGCGGACCTAGCGGCGCGTTCTCAGTCGTCGCCACAGCGCCAGCGTGGCCAGCACCAGCACGGACTTGACCCCTGCTCCAATCAGGAAGGGCGTCGCCCCGACCTGTACCGCCCGACCGGGGTCCAGCCCGATGCTGAGGATCAGCCAGCCGGTCCCGCAGGCCAGGATCAGGGCGTGGGCCAGCACCAAGATGGCGAAACCGGGCAGGGGCCGGTCCATCCCGCCCTGCTCGGTCGCCCAGCCGACCAGGAAGGCCGCGGCCGGAAACCCCATCAGATAGCCCGCGCTGCCCCCGGTCGTCGCAACCATCCCGCCCGCCCCATTGGCCAGAACGGGCAGACCCGCCATCGCCAGCGCCAGATACAGGACCACACTCGCCACACCCCAGCGCGGGCCCAGCACGGCGCCCGCCAGAAGCACGGCCCAGGTCTGCATCGTCATGGGCACGGGATAGAGCGGGATGGCGACCTGGGCGGCGACGGCGATCAGCAGGGCGAACCCGACCGTCGCGGCGATCCGCGACCAGACGGTACGAGGCGGGCTGGGGTTGCGGCTTGTGGTCATGGCCGAGGCGAACCATGTTCGCGCTGTCCGCCGCAAGGCCTGTCCGACATCTCCGCTGGATTTCCGGACGGAAAGACGCCAAAGACTAAGTCCTCAAACGAAACGAACTCCGGAAACGCCCATGGCCTTCGATCTCTACGACGCCTCCGTCCCCGCCTTCGTGCGTGGCCTCAAGGCCCTGTCCGCCCTGCTCGACAAGGCCCTGGCGCAGGGGTTCGACGAGGCGGCACTGATGGAGGCGCGCCTGGCCCCCGACATGAACCCCTTCCCGGCCCAGATCCGCACCGCCGCCTTCTCCGCGCGCGGCTGTGTCGCCCGGCTGACTGGCCAGGACTGGCCAAAGACCGAGGACAACGAGGCGACCTTCGCCGAGCTTCAGGCGACCATCGCCCTGTCGATCGCCTTCATCGAATCCGTGCCCCGCGAGGCCTTCGCGGACGCCGAGGATCGCGATGTGGTGCTGAAATTCCCTGGCGGGCAGTTCGATTTCAAGGGCGCAAACTACCTGACCGGCTTCGCCCTGCCCAACTTCTATTTCCATGTCACGACGGCCTATGCCCTGCTGCGGGTGGCAGGCGTGGAAATCGGCAAGCGGGACTATATGGGCGCGCCTGAGTAGCTGAAGTTGCCGACAAACGAATTATGGCGTAATATGCCATAATGGTTGCGGAGCGACTGATCAGGGTCAAGGGGGCTTTCGCCGATGGCGCCATCGTCCAGATCACGGTCTGGCGCCTGCCCGAGCCTTTGCCGCCGTGCCGTCACTCGTTCAAATACAGCCTTTTCTTCGGCTATCCCGGCCAGCGACTGGTCGGGTTCGACAATGAGCGCGGCAAGGGCGATCACTGGCACGGCCCGGACGGCGAGACGGCGTACACATTCGTGTCGGTCGAGGCGCTGATCGCGGATTTCAATGCGCAGGTTCGGGCGGTAGGAGGCCCCAGATGACGATCTTCAGAGTTCACGTCGGAGAAACACTGGAAGACTTGGGCGGTCGGGTGATCGACGTCTGGAACAGAGCCGAGGCCGGGGAGCGAGTGACTCCGGAAGAGCACCTGTCATTCGACAGTTTCGAGACTCTGGCGCGCATCCTGACGCCCAAGCGCTTGACCCTACTGCGCCACCTTCACGCCCATCCGGCCGCCAGCATCGCCGCCCTCGCGCGTGATCTGGGGCGCGACTACAAACGTGTTCACGAGGACGTCGAGGCGTTGTCGGCTGCCGGACTGATCGAACGCGACGGCGGCCTGACCGCGCCATTCGATGAGATCCAGACCCGAATTGCGATATAGGGAGCGAGCAATGGCCGGTTCGTCCTTCGAGACCGCTATCGAGTTCGCATTTGATATCGCCGAGATCGCAAACGGCGCGATGCCCGACGCAGACTACGTCGATGTCGTTGTTGGTCGTTCGCTCTGACCAACGCAAGTCTGCTGTTGACGGCGGCTCGGAACAAGGGCGTCTCTCTAATAGATGCGGCGTCCGGGCGAAACGGCCTCGTCCTTTCGACAGGATTTGCTGAAAGGCTCGCGGAAGAGACCGTCGCGATCCAGCAGGTGCCGCTCTCTCCAGACCAGATTTCCGACCTGTTCGCCTACTACGAAAATCAACTGACGGCCGCACTAAGCATTGTCGAAACTTCTAAATGCCAATCTGATCCAGGCGATCTGGCGGTACTGGTGGAAGCCATGTTGGCAGCGGGGGCTCTCGAAATCTCGGAAACGATCGACGACCGAGTCGCGCTAGGCATTGTCACTGATCTGATCCTGGCCAGATTGGTTTGGTTTCGAGATGGCCCAGCGTCCCACTACGCGATCGCTGTCGTGACTGACTGACCAATCGCGAAGCTATCTACGAGGCCTTCTACCTCGACGACGACAAACAGGGCTGACAACCCGTATCTGGGGGTCTATACGGCGTCCCACATCGTTAGACACCGGCGTCCGACGGCGCCGCGTTTCCAAGCGGCGGCCGATGGGCCCGCCGCTTTTTTGTTGAGTTGATCCCGCCCTTGCGCGCCAAGACCGTCCAGGACCGCCAGCTGATCGAGCTGATCGACCCCATAGCGGAGTCGCTCGGTCTGGCGATCGTGCGCGTGCGGCTGATGGGCGGGACCCTGCGTCAGCGGCTGCAGATCATGGCCGAACGGCCCAGCGACCACGATATCTCGGTCGAGGAATGCGCGCGTCTGAGCCGCGCCGTGTCGGAGGTGTTCGACGCCGCCGATCCGATCCCCGGCGAATATCTGCTGGAAGTATCGTCACCCGGCATCGACCGGCCCCTGACCCGCCTGATCGACTTCGACCTGTTCGAGGGCTTCGAGGCGCGGATGGAGGCCGATCGGATGATCGAGGGCCGCAAACGCTTCAAGGGCGTCCTGGCCGGGCTGGACAAGGACGAGGCGGGGACCGACATGGTCGCCATCGACCTGGACGGCGAGGCCGACACCGCCCTGATACCCTTCGACTGGATCGTGGACGCCAAGCTGGTGATGAGCGACGCCCTGATCAAGCGCGGGGCCGAACTGCGCGCCCAGCGCGGCGAACCCGAAGACGACGGACTGCCCCCTCTTTCTGAAGAAGAACGAGCGGCGCCCGAAGACAAAGACACTGACACGACCACCACTCCTGAGGACAAAGCCTGATGGCCGTCACCGGTATTTCCGCCAATCGCCTGGAACTTCTGCAGATCGCCAACGCGGTCGCCCAGGAGAAGAACATCGACCGCGAGATCGTGGTCGAGGCCCTGGAAGAAGCCATCCAGAAGGGTGCCAAGTCCCGTTACGGTGCCCATCACGACATCCGCGCCAAGATCGACCCCAAGACCGGCGAGCTGGCCCTGACCCGTCACGTCACCATCGTCGAGGACGACTGGATGCCGGAAGACGAGCTGGAAGAGTTCAACGACAGCGCCATGGTCCGCCTGACCGACGCGTCCAAGCGCGATCCCGAAGCTGTGGTCGGCAAGGAATATGTCGAGGACCTGCCGCCGTTCGAGTTCGGCCGGGTCCAGACCCAGATGGCCCGTCAGGTCATCACCGGAAAGGTTCGCGACGCGGAGCGCGCCAACCAGTACGAAGAGTTCAAGGACCGCGTCGGCGAGATCGTCAACGGCACCGTCAAGCGCGTCGAATATGGCAACACCATCGTCGACCTAGGCCGGGGCGAGGGCATCATGCGCCGCGATCAGTCGATCCCGCGCGAGATCTTCAACATCGGCGACCGGATCCGCACCTACATCTACGACGTCCGCCCGGAGGCCAAGGGACCGCAGATCATGCTGTCGCGCGCCCACCCCGGCTTCATGGCCAAGCTGTTCGCCCAGGAAGTGCCCGAGGTCTATGACGGCGTGATCGAGATCCGCGCCGCCGCCCGCGACGCCGGTTCGCGCGCCAAGATGGCCGTGCTGTCGAACGATTCCTCCATCGACCCCGTCGGCGCCTGCGTCGGCATGCGCGGCTCGCGCGTTCAGGCGGTCGTCGCCGAACTGCAGGGCGAGAAGATCGACATCATCCAGTGGAATCCGGACGAGCCGACCTTCATCGTGAATGCGCTCGCCCCCGCCGAAGTCTCCAAGGTCGTGCTGGACGAAGAAGCCGACCGCGTGGAAGTCGTGGTGCCGGACGAACAGCTGTCGCTGGCCATCGGCCGTCGCGGCCAGAACGTGCGTCTGGCCAGCCAGCTGACCGGCTGGCAGATCGACATCATTACCGAGTCGCAGGATTCGGAACGTCGCCAGCGCGAGTTCACCGAACGGACCCAGCTGTTCCAGGAAGCCCTGGACGTGGACGAGGTCATCGCCCAGCTGCTGGTCACCGAAGGCTTTGCGACCGTCGAGGATCTGGCCTTCGTCGACAACTATGAAGTCGCCGAGATCGAAGGCTTCGACGAGGACACCGCCGAAGAGCTTCAGGCCCGTGCCCGCGACTATCTGGACCGTCAGGCCGCCATCCTGGACGCCAAGCGCGTCGAGCTGGGCGTGCTGGACGAGGTCATGGCCGTTCCCGGCGTCACCGGCGCCATCGCCGTCGCGCTCGGCGAGGGCGGGGTGAAGACGGTCGAGGATCTGGCCGACCTGGCCACCGACGAAATCCGTGGCGGCTACGAGATGAAGAACGGCGAACGGGTCAAGGTCCCCGGCGTGCTGGAAAGCTTCAACCTGGCCCAGGAAGACGCCGAGATGCTGATCCTCCAGGCCCGCGTCGCGGCCGGCTGGATCGACGCCTCGGAACTGCCGCAGCCCGAGCCGGAATACGAGGAAGAGTACGCCGAGGGTGAATACGACCCCGAGGCCGTCTTCGGTGACGCGCCCGAAGCGGAAGCCGACGCTGACGTCGAGGCCGCCGCCGACGACGCCGACCAGCCCCAGAACGCGTGATGGAGACCCGGACCGTCCATGAGCCTGCGAGACGCGACATCGGATAGAGAGCGCCGCGACCTGGTCACACACCAGGTCATGGACGAATCTCGTCTGATCCGCTTCGTCGCCGCTCCGGACGGTTCGGTCGCGCCCGACCTGGGCAGGAAACTGCCCGGACGCGGGATGTGGGTCGCCGCCGACCGCGCCTCGGTCGAGATGGCGTCGAAGAAGAACCTGTTCTCTCGCTCGGCCAAGACCAGGCTCAACGCCTCGGCCGACCTGGCCGCGACCGTCGAAACCCTGCTGTTCCGGCGCTGTCTGGACCAGTTGGGTCTTGCCCGGCGCGAAGGCGTGCTTATCTCCGGCTTCGAGAAATCGGCCGCCGCGATCCGCGCCGGCAAGGCCGCCTGGGTCATCGAGGCCTCGGACGGGTCGTCCGACGGACGCGGAAAACTCCTGGCCCTGGCCCGTCACCAGACCGCGAAAGTCTGCGGGATGTTCAGCGCGGACGATTTGAGTTTGGCCCTTGGGCTGGAAAATGCGATACACGCCGTCCTGCTGCATGGCGGCAGGGCCGATCGCTGGACCGTCGAGGTCGAGCGACTGGCGGGTTTCAGACCGCTCCGACCTTCGGAGTGGGACCAGGACGGACCGCAGCGCGGCACCGAAACCGGTCACGGCTCCCTTTCTCCGGAAAGTGGCGGGGCCGCTGCGAGCGGGTCAGACGAAGACCCTGGACATGAGCCCCCCGGGGCTTTTGGCGGGCGAGGTTCCGGGTCCTGAAAAGGGCGCGGAGCAGCGCACGGCTTTTTGTGTTTGGCGTGACGATTTCAAGATTGGGCGGACTTCCCCGCCACGAGTAAAAGCGACCGGATGAGCGACGAGAACGACAAGACCAACGACGGCCAGCAGCCGACGGCCCCGACCGGAACCCCTTCGGCGACGGGACCGCGCGCGCCGCTGAGCCTGAAGCCGCGCGCCGTGGGATCGGTTTCGACCGGCACCGTGCGCCAGAGCTTCAGCCACGGCCGGACCAAGACGGTGGTGGTCGAGACCAAGCGCCGCCCCGGCGCTCCCGTCGGTGGTCGCGCCCAGGGCTTTGACGTCGCACGCCCGCGCACGGACGGCCCGCCCCCACAGGCCCAGGCTCCGCGTCCGATGGCTCCTCGCCCCCAGCCCGCCGGCGGTTCGCTGTCGGGTGAGGAACAGGAGGCCCGTCGTC
>NZ_JBIIAY010000052.1:0-21140 GCF_044239655.1 Brevundimonas sp. | reverse complement strand
CGCCCCCTCCGTCACGGCCCGTGAAGATGGGCCGCGCCACCTCCCCAGCGCTTCGCGACGGGGAGGAGAGGTACTTCTCTGGCCCGAAAGGTCAGCCCGCCAGCGCCGCACGTACCGCCGCCAGACCGGCCTCGGCCTTCGAGCCGTCGGGGGCACCGCCTTGCGCGAAGTCGGCCTTGCCGCCGGCGCCCTGGCCGCCCATGGCCAGCACTGCGGCGCGGGCGAGGTCGGCCGAGTTGACGCGATCCGTCACGTCACTGGTCGCGGCGACGGTGACCGCCGCCTTGCCGTCGGTCACGCCGATCAGGGCGACAACGCCGGAGCCGACCTGTTTGCGGAAATCCTCGGCGACGCCGCGCAGGCCCTTGCCATCGACGCCGTCCAGGATGCGGGCGATCAGCTTGACACCGTTGATCTCTTCCGGAGCGGCGGAGGCCGTCGAACCGCCGCCCAGGGCGAGTTGCTTCTTGAGGTCGGCGACCTGTTTTTCGAGCGCGCGGCGTTCGGCGGTCAGGGCCTCGACGCGGGCGGGGACATCCGCAGGCTGGACCTTGAAGCCCTGGGCCAGGCGACGGGCGACGCCGGCCTGGGCTTCCAGATACTGACGCGCGGCCTCGCCGGTCAGGGCCTCGATGCGGCGGACGCCGGCGGCGATGCCGGTCTCCGACACGATCTTGAACAGGGCGATGTCGCCGGTGCGGGCCACATGGGTGCCACCGCACAGTTCGACCGAATAGGGCTTGGCCGCATCGGTCAGGGACCGACCCAGCGTCAGGACGCGGACCTCATCGCCGTATTTCTCGCCGAACAGGGCGACGGCGCCGGCCTCGATGGCCTGTTCCGGGGCCATGAGTTTGGTCTCGGCGGGCAGGTTCTGGCGGATGACGGCGTTGACCTCGTCCTCCAGGGCGGCGATCTCGGCCTCGGTGAGCGGGGCGTTGTGGCTGAAGTCGAAACGCATCCGGGCGGCGTCGACCATCTGGCCCTTCTGGGCGACGTGGGCACCGAGCACATTGCTCAGGGCCTTGTGCAGCAGGTGGGCGGCCGAGTGGTTGGCGCGGGTGGTCAGGCGGGCGTCGGCCGTGGCGCGCAGCTGGACCCGGGCCCCGATGGTCAGGGTTCCCGACGTGATCTCGACCTTGTGGGCATAGAGGTCGCCGCCGGCCTGTTTCAGAACGTCGAGCACCGTGCCCGCGCCCTGTTGGCCCGAGGCGTCCGTCCATTCGATCTCGCCCCGGTCGCCGACCTGGCCGCCGCCTTCGCCGTAGAAGGGGGTCTGGTCGAACAGGACCTCGGCGGTCTGGCCGGGTTCGAGCTGATCGACGGAGGCCCCGTCGGTCACGATGGCCAGGACCTCGCCCGAGCCCTCGACGGCGTCATAGCCGGTGAAGACGGTGGGCCCCAGGCGGTCCCGCAGGGACAGCCATTCGCCGGCCGAGGCCGTCTGGCCCGAGCCCTTCCAGTTGGCCTTGCCGCGCTCGCGCTGCTGGGCCATCGCGGCGTCGAAGGCGTCGTTGTCGACCGACAGGCCGCGACGGCGCGCCTCGTCCTGGGTCAGGTCGAGCGGGAAGCCATAGGTGTCATAGAGGGTAAAGGCCGTCTGGCCCGAGATGACCCCGCCCTCGGACAGGCCGCTGGTGGCCTCGTCCAGCAGGCCCATGCCGCGACCCAGCGTGGTGCGGAAGCGGATCTCTTCCTGCTTCATGGTGTCCTCGATCGAGGCCTGGGCGCGGGCCAGTTCGGGGAAGGCCTCGCCCATCTGGTCCACGAGCGTCGGGACCAGGCGGTGCATCAGGGGATCGGCGGCGCCCAGCAGGTGGGCGTGACGCATGGCGCGGCGCATGATGCGGCGCAGGACATAGCCGCGCCCCTCGTTCGACGGGGTCACGCCGTCGGCGATCAGGAAGGACGACGACCGCAGGTGGTCGGCGATGACGCGGTGGCTGGCGGCCTGGGCGCCGTCCGACTTCGTCGAGGTGGCGTCTTCGGAAGCCGCGATCAGGGTCTGGAACAGGTCGGTGTCGAAGACCGAGTTCTTGCCCTGGAGCACGCTGGTCATCCGCTCCAGCCCCATGCCGGTGTCGACCGAGGGCTTGGGGAGTTTCCGAACGATCTCGTCGTTCTCCTTCTCGAACTGCATGAAGACGTTGTTCCAGATCTCCACATAGCGGTCGCCGTCCTCGTCCGGCGAACCGGGAGGGCCGCCGGGGACGTGGTCGCCGTAGTCCCAGAAGATCTCGGTGCAGGGGCCGCAGGGACCGTTGTCGCCCATGGCCCAGAAATTGTCCGAGCCGGCGATGCGGATGATCTTGTCATCGCCGAAACCGGTGACCTTCTTCCAGATCGCGGCGGCCTCATCGTCGTCGATGTACACGGTGACCAGCAGCCGCTTCGGGTCGAGGCCGTAGTCCTTCGTGACCAAATTCCAGGCGCGGTCGATCGCGTGTTCCTTGAAATAGTCGCCGAAGGAGAAATTGCCCAGCATCTCGAAGAAGGTCAGGTGGCGGGCCGTATAGCCGACGTTGTCCAGGTCGTTATGCTTGCCGCCCGCGCGGACGCATTTCTGCGAGGACGTCGCGCGCGGGTAGGGCGGGACGGCCGCGCCGGTGAAATAGTCCTTGAACGGCACCATGCCCGCGTTGACGAACATCAGCGTCGGATCGTTCTGCGGCACCAGCGGGGCCGAGTGGACCTTGGTGTGACCGTCGGCCGCGAAATAGTCGAGGAAGGTCGAGCGGATCTGTTTCAGCGTGGTCATGGCGGGTCTTCTCGGGGAGGCGGGCGCGGGCGAACCGGCGTCATATAGGGGTTTTGCGCGCCGTGCATCACCCGTGGGGCGAACGCCGTGTGTGGCCGCTCACAAATCCAGGTGCAGGAACTGGTTGAAGGCGCTGCGTTCGTAGTCGCTGAAGGCCTCGCAGTCGACGAAGCCGCGACGGCGATACAGGGTCAGGGCCGGGTCGAAGGCGGGGCCGGAGCCGGTCTCGAGGCTGAGCCGGCGATAGCCCCGGTCGCGGGCGGTGGCGATCAGATGTTCCAGCAGGGCGGCGGCGACGCCGGTGCGCAGATGGTCGGGATGGGTGCGCATGGACTTCAGCTCGGCGGTGCCGTCGGGCAGGGCCTTGATCGCGCCGATGCCGGCGATGGCCTCGCCGCGCCAGGCGGTGAACACGGTGATGTCGGGGGTCTGGAGACCGGTCAGGTCGAGCGCGCGGACGTGATCGGGCGGGGAGTTGGCGTGCATCCCGGCCAGGTGCAGGGCGAGCAGGGCACGGGTGGGTTCGGAGGAGAGGTCGTCGGGGCGGATGGTGAGAGGTGGCACATCATACCTTTCGTCATTCCGGGCGAAGGAGAGCGAAGCGAACCGCAGACCCGGAACAAGGCGGCGCCGTAGCGAAGCGCAGGCGATGGCTCACCAGTCTCGTACGCGACAGGTTCGCGCTCTCGCGCGCCGCCTCGTTCCGGGTCTCCGCTGCGCTCCGCCCGGAATGACGAAAGATTACTTCCTGCATTCCATCAGCGGCTGGATCTTCTGGCCGAAGTCGTCGATGCCCTTCTCGAAGTCGTCGAAGGTGAGCAGGACGCCCGCCGTGCCCGGCACCGTGGCCACCTCGTCCAGCATGCGGGCGATGGAGGCGTAGGAGCCGACCAGGGTGCCCATGTTCAGGTTCACCGCCGCCTTCTCGGCCGCGAGCTGTTTGGTGTTGGTGTCCTCGCCGGTGTTGGCGGCGGCCTGGCCGACCAGCCATTTCACGGCCTCCTTGTCGACGCCGTCGCGATAGAGTTCCCACTTGGCCATGGCGGCCTCGTCGGTGTCGTCGGCGATGACCATGAACAGGATGTAGGCGGCGACGTCGCGGCCGGTCCTGGCCTTGGCGTCCATCAGCCGCTGGCTGACGCCGGCGAAGGCGGTCGGGGTGTTGGTGCCCATGCCGAGTGCGAACGAATAGTCGGCGTACTGGGCCGTGAAGGCCAGGCCTTCGCCCGACGAGCCGGCGCAGATCAGCTTGGTGTCGGTCGCCCGGGGGCTGACCCGACAGTCGGTCATGGTGAAATAGTCGCCCTTGAAGTTCGAAACCCCGGTGTCGAACAGGTCGCGTAGAACTTGCGCGTATTCAGCCAGGTATTTGTAGCGGTCCTTGTAGTGGCTGTCGCCGGGCCACAGGCCCATCTGGCTGTACTCCGCCTCGGCCCAGCCGGTGACCAGGTTGATGCCGAACCGGCCCGGCGCAATGGAATCGATGGTCGCTGCCATGCGGGCGACGATAGCCGGGGGCATGGTCAGGGTGGCGGCGGTGGCGAAGATCTTGATCCGCTCGGTGACGGCCGCCAGCCCCGCCATCAGGGTGAAGCTTTCCAGGCCGTGCTCCCAGAAGCCCGTCTTGCCGCCGAAGCCGCGCAGCTTGATCATCGACAGGGCGAAGTCGAGGCCGTAGCGGTCGGCCGCCTGGACCACCTTCTTGTTGAGCTCGAACGACGGCATGTACTGGGGCGAGGTCTCCGAAATCAGCCAGCCGTTGTTGTTGATCGGGATGAAGACGCCGACTTCCATGGAGTGACCTTTCAGACGTCGCCGAGGAGGAAGGCGATCAGACGGGCATTGAAGACATCGGGGACGGTCGCCGTAAAGGCATGACCGCCGTAACGGACAACATCGAGGGTCGCATTGGGCAGGCCCTCGACCAGCCGGCGCGACAGGCGGGGCGGGACCAGCATGTCGTCGGCGGACGCCGAGACCAGGACGGGGTGCGGGATGTCGGCCAGCCGGGCGTCGACGTCGAAGGCCAGCAGGGCGTTGATGCGGGCCAGCATGACGTCCGGGCGGGGGAAGGTCTCGACATGGTGGGCGTCGCTGATCCTGAGCGTCGCGTCGTTCTGGCTGATCCAGTCGGGCGGATAGAGGAACAGGGCCTGCGCCTCCACATAGGCGGCGGGGCCGAAGGCCTCCAGCAGGCGGGTGCGGGCGGCGAAGCAGCGGGCGACGTGCGGATCGGGCCGGGACCATCCGTTGACGACGACGAGGCGGTGGAGGCGATCCCGGTGGTCGAGCGCGAGTTGCAGACCAGCGTTGCCGCCCGCCGCATGGCCGACGAGGTGGGCGCGTGGGGTCTCGGTGGCGTCGAGGACGGTGACGATGTCCTGGGCCATCGCGGCGACGGAAGTGTCGGGTTTCAGGCTGCGGTCGCTGCGGCCCGTGCCGCGATGGTCGTAGAGGATGACGCGGAACCGCTCGGTCAGGGCCTGCATCTGGGGCGACCAGAAGGCGGCCGAACCGCCGAGGCCGGCGGACAGGATGACGCTGGGCACGTCGGCCGGACCGTCGTGGACCTCCCAGCAGAGGCCGTCGGTGGTTCCCGCATTCACTGTTGGCGCTTCTGTTTCAGTGGAGTTGCCCCATGAGAATGTCGTCATCCTGGGCCTTGTGCCCAGGATCCAGATTCACGTTGGTGGCTGTGGGCCACAACAGAGACCGAGAGTCTGGATCCTCGCCACAAGGGCGAGGATGACGTGAGTGGAGCTGAGATAGCACTCGATAGTGCCGTCGTCAGACGCGTTTGCCGATGTGGGCGATGGTGGCGATCTCGACCAGGAAGTCAGGCTTCACCAGGCCGCACTGGATGCAGAACCGGGCCGGTTTGTCGCCGGGGAAATACTCGGCATAGACCTTGTTCAGCGCGGCGTAATGGGCCCAGTCGGACAGGAAGATGTGGTTCATGGTGACGTCGTCCAGGGTCCCGCCCGCAGTCTCGATCACCGACTTGATGGTCTCCAGCACGATGCGGGTCTGGCCCTCGGCGTCGCCGACGCAGGCGACGTTGTTGTCCTTGTCGAAGGCCAGGGTGCCCGAGACGTAGACCACGCCGTCGGCCAGGGTGCCGGGCGAGAAGGGGGCGATCGGGGTCTGGGTTCCGGGCGGGGTGATGACGATCTTGGGCATGGTCAGGTCTCCTGTGAGGTGGGCGCGATCTGGCCGACGACGCCCTTGAAGTCGGCGACGCTGGAGACCCAGCCGAAGAATTTCTCGATATTGTAGATCGCGGCCTGTTGCACGAACGCGGGGCCGGCCTGGTGGGTGGCGTCCTCCAGCACCACGCCGAAATATTCGAGAAAGAAGCCGTCCCTCAGCGTCGATTCCACGCAGACATTAGTGGCGATGCCGACGAAGACGAGGGTGCGGATGCCGCGCGAACGCAGGACGCTGTCGAGCTGGGAGTTGAAGAAGGCGCTGTAGCGGCTCTTGTGCAGGCAGATGTCGCCGGGCTGGGGCGCAAGCTCATCGACCAGTTCATAGTCCCAGGTGCCGCGCGCCAGCAGGGTGCCGTGCAGTTCGGGCCGGGCCCGCATGGTCTTCAGCGCATTGGACTTGTGCCAGTTCGGCGATCCGGGGCCCCCCGCCTCGACATAGTCGGGGTCCCAGCCGTTCTGGAAATAGATGACCTGGACGCCCGCCGCCCGCGCGACCTCCAGCACCCCCCTGGTATTGGCGATGACCCTGGCCGCGCCCGAGATGTCGAAGCCCGCCAGGTCCAGATAGCCGCCCGGCGAGGCATAGGCGTTCTGCATGTCGATGACGATCACCGCCGTGGTCGCCGGGTCGATCTGGAGCGGGTCGGGGCGGGCGGGAAGGGTGATCGTCGGCATTCACCCACCATGACACAGAGCGCGCGTCCGCCAAGCCCTTCGGCACCGCAGCACGAAAGCGGATACCGCTAAGCCTTGTTCAATAAACCTGTGTCATGGCTGTCCGGTAGCCGGATTTTCGATGCCCAGATTCAGTCTTGTCCTTGTCGCTCTTCTGCTGGGCGTCCTGATCGGCGGTCCCGTCTGGGCCTCCGCTCCGCAGCGGTCCCCGCGCGAGCTGGCGGCGGCCGTGGAACGACGCGCGGGCGCGACCGACTTCGTTCAGCTGGCCATGTTTGGCGCTGTGGCGATGGGGCGAAACGACCGCGAGGGGCTGAACCGGCTGTATCACGTGGCCTGGATATTCCTGAACCAGGGCGATTTCGACAATGCCATCCTGTGGAACCGCAGGCTGGAAGCGGCGGCGCGGCGGCTGGACGACGGCCGCTATGTGATGATCGCCCACCTGAACAATCTGGCCATCCGCTATGACCAGGGCGATGCGACGGCGGCAGCACAGATGGCGGTCCTGGCGACATCCGAGCGCGACTGGTTCACCCGCGCCCACGCGACGCGCCTGCACGCCCTGTCCCTGATCGACGAGGACCGGATCGGCGAGGCGCTCAAGATGCTGGGTGACGTGGACACCCTGATCCCCGAGGGCGACCGATACGCCGCCACGGCCCATGCCGGGGTGTGGGAGATGGTCGGGATGGGGCTGATGGACCTCAACGACTTCGACGGTGCCGCCACCGCCTTCGGCCGGTTCGAGATCGATTTCGCCGACCCGGCCTATCCGCGCCCCGATTTCGACAGCCTGTACAATCTTGCGCGGCTGGCGGCCCAGCTGGGGGACGCCGATCTGGCGCGGCAGTTCTATGCCTCGCATCACAGGCTGTCCGAGCGGGCCAATCTGCCCAGTCTGTCGACCTATGATGCCAATCTGTGCGCCATGGTGGCCGAGGCCGGTGACGATGCGCGGGGCGTGCTGGACTGTCTGGAGCCCTATGGCCATGACCTGGGCGAAGCGGCCTTCCTGGCCGGCAGCCTGCTGCCGATGCGGGCCATCGCCTTTGCCCGCACGGGCCAGGTGGCGGAGGCCCAGGCCGATCTGGCCGAGATTCGCCGCCGCGAGGCCTCGGGTGCCTTCCGCGAGGACAGCGCGTCGACGCTGCCCCTGGTCGAGGCCGAAATCCTGTTCGCCCGGGGACAGTCGGCCGAGGCCTACCGGATCCTGCGCGCCTATGACCGGGCCGACGCTCAGCGGATCGCCCAGAGGTTCAGCGCCGGCATCCGCCAGGTCACCGGCGACATGGAGGAAAAACTGGATGAGCGCCGCGCCCAGCTGGAGACCGTGCGCGCCAACGCCAGTCTGCAACGCGACGTCATCCGGTCCCAGAACTGGATGTTCGGCATTGGGATCGTCTTCTTCCTGTTCGTCAGCGGGGCCATGGTCTGGCAGTTCCGCCTGTCGGGCCATCTGCGCGCCGCGCGCCACCGCGCCGACCTGGCCAGCCAGTCCAAGAGCGAATTCCTGGCCAATATGAGCCACGAGATCAGGACGCCCCTGAACGGCATCGTGGCCATGGCCGACACCCTGACCCGCTCGGTCCTGCCGCCGCGCGAGCAGGAGATGGTGGGGGTGATCCGGTCATCGGGGATCACCCTGGAGCGGCTGTTGTCCGACATCCTCGACACGGCCCGGATCGAATCCGGCCAGGTCACGATCGAGCCGATTCCCTTCCACCTGGGCGAGGCGGTGCGCAGCATCGGCATGCTGTGGGGGCCCAAGGCGATCGAGAAGGGCGTCGATCTGTCGATCAACCTGGATCCCGGCCTGGACATCGCCGTGATCGGCGACCCTGTGCGGTTCCGCCAGATCCTGACCAACCTGACCTCCAATGCGCTGAAGTTCACTGACGCGGGATCGGTGCGGATCGAGGGCGCGCCGACCGGCGTCGGCGCGATGCGGTTCACGGTCACCGACACCGGCGTCGGCTTCGACGACGCCGAGAAGGCCCGCATCTTCGCCCGCTTCCAGCAGGCGGACGGATCGATCACGCGGCGGTTCGGCGGCACGGGCCTGGGTCTCGCCATCTCGCGCGACCTGGCCGAGCTGATGGGCGGATCAATGGATTGCCGCAGCCGGCCGGGCGAGGGGGCCAGCTTCTGGTTCGACCTGCCGCTGGAGCCTGCGTCCGAGGCGGTGGTCGAGACGGCGGATGCCGTGGCCGACACCGACGCCCGGGGACTGCGCGTCCTTCTGGCCGACGACCATCCCGCCAACCGCAAGGTGGTCGAGATCATGCTGGGCGACAGCGGTGTCGAACTGACGATGGTCGAGGACGGCCAGCAGGCGCTCGAGGTCTTCACCGTCGAGCCGTTCGACCTGGTGCTGATGGACATGCAGATGCCGGTGATGGACGGCCTGACCGCCACCCGCGCCATCCGCGCGCTGGAGGCCGGGACGGGTCGGACGCGCACCCCGATCGTCATGCTGACCGCCAATGCCCTGGCCGAACACGTCGCGGCGGGCAAGGAGGCCGGCGCCGACGGCCACCTCGCCAAACCCATCACCCTGGCCACCCTGTTCGCCGCGATCGAGGCGGCGATGGGGGCTGAGGTGGAAGACCCGTCCTCGGGGCGTGCGGAAGCTGCCTAACGGTCTGTAGGTCCGGTATCGGTGCAGAGGGTCAGGTCTGTTCGCGACCCGGTACGGACATCGAGCCTCGCGCTATGACACCCATACGTTGGTCTGAGCCGTCTCTTTCCAACTGCCGTCTGACTGCTTTCGATAGTAAACCACCCTGCCGACCCAATCCAAGTCGAGCGACACAATCGCTTCCTGTCCGTCGGGCGAGAGCACGGCTTTCTCCGCTCCGAACCACACTTCGTTCAGTGGCTGGCGGATGTGCCTTTGACCGCTGCGTGGCAGCGCGTTCTGCGACGCCGCATAGGCACGTAGCTCTGGACAGGTCGCAGCGTTGACTGGAGGCGCTGTGGCGAAGGCCCGCGCCATCTCCACAGATGGCCCGCCAGCAAAGGGCGGCAACTCAGCGTCGCGCGAGCGTTGAGGCCAAATCCGTTTCCGGGGTGACTCAGCGGGAAAACCAAACCAGTCGGACTGAAGCGGAAATCCTGCCTGTTCATGCATGGCTTGACGAACGAGAATGTCTCGTTCGCGGAAGCTGGTGGATCCCGTCACATCCAGACGCCACCGACGGTGCGGATGTTCCCAACCGATCTGTTGTTCAAGGGCTTGAGCGGCAAGGCTGCATTCGAGGCTCGATATTTGAGCGTCCAGATACGTAGATCGTTGCTCGCAAGACGCCAGCGCCATGCATCCAGCCATCACGGCCGCTTTGATGCCGCTCGACCGAGTGGTTCTGTCGCACATCATGGCCATGACAAATGATTGGCCGAAAGCGCATTTGAGGCAATGTCAGCTTCCCGCAAAGCGGAAGCGCTGAATCGTCCTTTGCCGACGGCGCCTCAGCGCCGCTTTGCCCCCGCCACATCCGCGACGATCAAATCCATCAGGCTCCAGGGCTCGATGAAGTAGCGGCGGAACAGGCGTTTGGGGTCGGCGGTGACGCGGTAGAGCCATTCGATGCCCATCCGGCCCATCCAGCGCGGGGCGGCCTTCTGGGCCCCGGCCTCGTAGTCGAAGGCGGCGCCGACGGAGAAGATGACGCAATCCGGCAGGGCGTCGAGGTTCTGCTGGATCCACAGTTCCTGGCGCGGCATGCCCATGCCGACGAACAGGATGTGGGGCTGGAACAGGGCAGCCTGGTCCAGCACGTCCTGATTGCTGTCCGAGCCTGGCGTCATGTCAAAGAAGCCGTCGCGGACCGAGATGCGGGCGCGAGGGTAGCGGGCCAGCAGGCGATCGCGGGCGACCTCGACGACGTCCGCCGCGCCCCCGACATACATGACGCGCCAGCCGTTGCGGTTGACCAGGCTCCAGAAATGATCGCGCCAGTCCAGATAGGTGCAGCGGTGGAAGGGCCGGCTGTTCAGGCCCAGGGCACGGGCGAAATGCACCAGGGGGGTGGAATCCAGCTCGATCAGATCGGCCCGCTCGTAGAAGGCCTTCATCTCGGGCACCCGGCGCATCAGGGCCAGGCTGTTCAGATTGTGGTTGGCGACGATCGCCTTCTTCTTTTCCAGGATCCAGCGCTGCATGTGATGCAGCACCTCTTCGGGCTTCACCAGGTCGATCGGCTGGCCCAGCAGCACGATCCGCTCGTCGGTGCGGCGGGCCTTGCGGAAGTTCGGGCGCGAGTCGTCGCGGCGGTCCGGTCCGGTGCGGGCGGCGATGAAGGTGGAGCTGTCGGCCATGGCTGGACTGTGCGCCATCAGGCCTCAACGCCCGGTCATCAGACAGGCTTAACGAAGACCTGAGGTTTCATCGCGTCAGATGGGCTTTCCTCATGCGCCGCAGAACGGCAGAGGAGGATCGATCCCGGAGCCTGTCTTGAAACCCATCGCCATCCTGGAGACCGGCAAGCCGCCCGCCGACCTGGCGGACTCGTTCGACGACTATCCGGCACGGTTCCGTGCCCTGCTGGGCGAGGGCGTGCCGACGGTGCGCTTCGACGTCCAGGCCGGGCGGTTGCCCGACGACCCAGGCGCGTTTCAGGGGGCGATCGTCACGGGCTCGGCGGCCGGGGTCTATGAGGACCTGCCGTGGATCGCGCCGCTGCTGGACTGGCTGCGGGCGGCGCGGGGCCGGACGCGGCTGGTCGGCATCTGTTTCGGGCATCAGGCCATGGCCCAGGCGTTCGGTGGACGGGTCGAGAAATCGGATCGCGGCTGGGGCGTGGGATCGCATCGCTATGAGGTCCACAGTGACGAGCCGTGGATGTTTCCCCGCTCGAAGGCCATCACCATCGCCGTGTCGCACCAGGACCAGGTGATCGTGCCGCCGGCCGATGCGCGGGTCATCGCATCCAGCGCCTTCACCCCCTATGCGTCCCTGGCCTGGGATCGCCATGAGGGCGAGCCGGCGGTGTCGTTCCAGTGCCATCCGGAGTTCCAGCCGGAATACGCCGCCGCCCTGGTGCGCCAGAGGCGAGGCCATCGCATCCCCGAGGCTCTGGCTGACGCGGCGCTGGACACCCTGGCGCGACCCAACGACCGGGCCGTGCTGACCGCCTGGATCCGCGCCTTCCTGATGGTGACGCCGCCGCCGGTCGAGGACGACGGCAGTGGCATCTGATATGCAGGGGGCGGCGTCGGAGGCCCCCGAATGAAACAGTTTACCCTTGCATCCATCCTGCTGCTCGCGCTCGGCGCGGCGGCCTGTGGGACCACGGCGGCACGACCGGGTGCGGGGTCGGCACCGTCCGCGCCCCTGGCCTCCAACGAGGACTGCGCGGTCCTGGCCCAGGCGCTGGAGCTGTTCGACCGGCCCCACGACGGGTCCGGCCTGGCGGTCATGGAGGTGGCCCAGCTCGAGACGCCGTCCTTCCGGCCGCAACGGCCGGAACAGCGCGCCGGCGGGCCGATCTCGATGCGGTCATGCCCGCTGACCGAGGTGCGGCTGGTCAACAGCGGACCGGCGGTCCAGCTGTGGCGGCCCGAAATCCACGACGACACGGTTCTGGTCGCCTATCGCGCCACCCCCGCCGACACCATCATCCACGCCGTGCTGGAGCGCACCACCGAGGGCGGCTGGCGGCACAAGGGTGCCTTGCTCGGCGCGCGGTAACCAAATCGGCTCAAGAGCGTATGGAGGGGTGGCGGCCCAACGTCCTCGACAGTTTGCGGTATCAGGGAGGTCGGGCCGCCGGTCGCCGGGGGACCAGCGACGAAGGTCACTAAGGCATATTGCGACGCCTTCGCAAAGTCCTATCGCCCTGACACACCATGACAATCCGGTCATGGGCGCGAAGCTCTGGGGAAAAGCGTCAGACGGCCTGTAAGCCGGGTTCTGTCCCGATCCGAGGACCGGTGACGATCATTCCTCTGGACCGCCCATTGCTGGACGGTTCTCGCGACCTACCCGGACGTCTCGGGCGGTGAACCCTGCGCGGGCGAACCCGTGCGCGACGTCCCTATTCGGTCTTGCTCCAGGCGGGGCTTGCCATGCCGGTCCTGTTGCCAGGCCCGCGGTGGGCTCTTACCCCACCCTTTCACCCTTACCGGTCCCGCAGGTCCGGAGGTTTGCTTTCTGTGGCGCTATCCCTCGGGTCGCCCCGGGCGGGCGTTACCCGCCGCCTTCTCACCGTGGAGCCCGGACTTTCCTCGACAGGGGCAAGCCCCCGCCGCGACCGCCCGGCCGTCTGACGGGCCGGGTTGTGGAGCAGGGGGGGCGGGGGGTCAACCTTGCAAGGTGCGACCGGCCTGAAAGTCTGCTATGATGCTCAAATGGCGCATCCAGCCCAAACTGAAGAGTTCATGGTCTTCGAGAACCGGGAAGCGCGGTTGGCGTGGGAGCGTGAGCGGCTGGCAGAGGCCGAAGACGATATCGCCAATGGGCGTGTCATCTCGGGCGATGAAGCACTGGCCTGGCTTCGTAAAGAACGGGCTGAAGCTCAAGCGGCCATGTTCCTCGAAAGCGAATGAGTGACCCGTTTCAGGTCGAGTTTACGGCGCGTTCCCGTAGCGACCTGAAATCGGCGAAGGCCTGGCTGACACAGCCAGGCAGCGGGCAGCGATCACACGCGCGGTACATCTCGATCATCGACGCTCTCGAGAACCTCAGCGAGACGCCGCATCGGTGGCCGAAAAGCGAGCACATTGGCTTCCGGAAGCGATCGATCGACGGCTATCGCATCTTCTACAGTATCGACGGAAATTGACGGATGGTGACTGTCCGCCGGATTCTGGGCCCTGGGCAGGATGAGGCCGCCCTCTAATTCAGCACGCCCGTGACGCTCTCCGCCGTCGCCAGTTGCAACACCCCCATCAGGGTCGCGCGGGTTTCGCCGTCCGCGACGCCGTCGACGCGGCTCTGACGCCAGTGGCGCTGGAAGGCGCGGACGGTGGTGGCGGTGTCCTCGTCATAAGTGGAGCCGGGCTGGAGGCCATAGCCCAGACGGTGCAGGCCGGCGCGCAGCACGACCACGCCGATGCCTTCGTCGCCGATCTGGAGGAAGCCGCCCAGGGCCGCGATCCGTTCGGCGGCCGGCTCGAACCACAGGCCGTGGCCGGCGCCGGCCAGGGCCTTCCACGGAAACAGTTCGCCGGGGTCTTCCTTGCGATCGGGGGCCAGGTCGGAGTGGGCGATGATGCGGGCGTCGGGGATCGACCAGCGCGAACGGATTTCGGAGGTCAGGGCGATCACCGCCGCGACCTGGGCGTCCGGAAAGGGCCGATAGCCGAACTCATGGCCCGGATTGACGATCTCGATGCCGATGGAGGCCGCGTTGACGTCGGTCTCGCCCTGCCAGACCCCGCGACCGGCGTGCCAGGCACGGCGTTCCTCGGGTACCAGCGCGAAGACGCGGCCGTCCTCCTCGACCACATAGTGGGCCGAGACTTTCGCCTCGGGGTCGCGCAGGCGGGCCAGGGCGGCCTCGCCGGTCTGCATGCCGGTGTAGTGCAGCACCAGGATGTCGGGCGGGGCGCGCCGGGCGTCGAAATTGGGGGAGGGCGCGTCGATCAGGTCGAGCGGCATAATGCGTCGGGCGCGGCTTTAGCGGCCGGGCCGCTCCCAGCCGTAGGCAACCCAGGTGTCGCCGACCTTCTGGGCCTCGATCACGTCGTCGTCGCGGCGGCGCTGCACAGTCACCTTGCGACGGGTCCGCATGGCGAAACCGGCGAAGAAGACCAGGATGCTGGCGATCAGGGCGATGACCGCCACGGCTGCGGCGGTGAACACCGCAAGGATCGCGCCGACGGTCAGGGCCGCCACCGTCGCGATCAGTCCCGCCAGCCACATCAGCGGCGCGAGCACACCCCCGTTCGAGCGGCGGGCGTTGAAACCGAGGGAGGCGACGCGATCCTGGGTCATGATGGTCCTTGGCGGCCGGGGCCTTCAGGCGCGATGGATCACGCCTGAGGACCCAATGTCGGTCGAATGACGCCCATCGTCAAGGAACAGGCCGTTCACGGAACGGTGCGCCCTTGTCGCAGGCTGAGCCGCCGTCGTCAGGGCAGGGGCTGATCGGCCAGGACCACGGCCCCCGAAGACCGCATCCGCTCGGCGTCCACCCTTTGCAGCAGGGCCTGGGCCTGGGGGTCGGCCATGACGCCGCCGATGGCGACCAGGGCGTGGGCCGCCTCGCTGGAGACGCCGAAGGCCGACGACAGGGCCTCCCACGGCGATTCGGCCTCGGGGAACCGTTTGTAGCGGACGGAGCGGTCGGTCGGGATGCGGGCCAGTTCGCGAGCCTTGGAAATGGCCTCGGTCACGCCACCCAGTTGGTCGACCAGACCCAGGGTCTTGGCCTGGGCACCGGTCCAGACGCGTCCGCGCGCGATCTCTCGCACCCGGGCGACGGGCAGGCTGCGACCGGTCGAGACACGGGTCACGAACTCTTCGTAGGTCTTGTCCATCGAGGCCGAGAAGGCGGCGCGCTGGGCCGCAGTGAAGGGTTCGGACGACGAATAGGCGTCGGCATACTGGCCGCCGACCGAGATGCCGCGCACATCGACACCGAACCGGGCCAGGGCGTCGGCGATGACGAACTTGCCGCCGAACACGCCGATCGAGCCGGTGATGGTCGAGGGTTGGGCCACGATCCAGTCGGCCTCGGAACTGATCCAGTATCCGCCGGACGCCGCATAGTCGCCCATGGAGACCACGACCGGCTTGCCGGCCTTTCGCGCCGCGCGGACGGCGGCCAGGATCTGTTCGGACGCTTCCGGAGAGCCGCCGGGCGAGGAGACGCGGAAGACGATGGCCTTCACGTCCTTGTCCTCGATCGCGTCATAGATGGCCTTGGCCGTGACGTCGGAGTGGATGGACGAGCCGCCGCCGAAGCCGGTCGAGCCGCCTCGCCCGGTGACGATGGCACCCTCGCCGCCGACGATGGCGATGGCGTCGCTGCCCGAGCCGGTGCGTTCACCCTGCGACGACGCATAGTCGCCGAACTCCAGAATGTCGGCATTGTTGCCCGCGCGACGCTTGGCCTCGGCCTCGGCCTCCTCGGCCTGGCCGATCTTGTCGATCAGCTTGAGCGACAGGGCCTGCTGGGCGGTATAGGGGCCGGCCTCGATCGTGGTCTGCAGGGCCGGAACCGCCGTCTTGCGGTCATTGGCGATGCTGGCCAGGGCGGCGTCATAGATGGAGGTCATCCAGGCTGTCATCGCCTCGCGGTGCGGCTCGGTGAAGTTGGACTGGGTGAATTGGTTGACGGCGTTCTTGTACTCGTAACGCTGTTCGAAATCGGCGCGGACGCCGTATTTGTCGAAGGCGCGGCCCAGGAACATCTCTTCGGACGCCAGGCCCGAGACCTGGAACGACGCGGTATTCTGCATCCACAGCTCAGAGGCGGCGGCGCCGACCATATAGCTGGAGATCACGGTGCCGACGGGCGAGAACCCTTGCGAATGGGCGATGACCGGTTTGCCGGCGGTGCGGAAGCGGCGGATCGCCTGGCGGACCTCGTCGGCGGCGGCCGGGGTGACACCACCCTCGGGCAGGCGGACCAGCAGGACCTTGATGTGGTCGTCCTTCTCGGCCTGGGCCAGGGTGTCGACGATCTTCATGGTCGACAGGCCCGAGCCGCCGAAGATGGCGAACGGATCGGTCGGGGCCTGGTCGGTCAGCCCCTCGCGCAGGTCCAGTTCCAGAACGGCATTGGCCGGGGTCGCGGGCTTGGAGGACGATGCGGCCGCCGCGCTGATCAGCACGATCGGCACCACGACCAGGAACAGCACCAGCCCGGTGAAGACGCCGAGCACGGTCAGGAAGAACTGTTTCATGGGCGTCTGGCGGTCCGTCGAGGACCGGCGTGGCCTCGTTGGGGACCATAGTGCGCGCGCGGTCGCGGTCAAATGAAGGTCTCTTCACGCGCGAGCGAATTCATCGCGCCCTCGCTGCATCGCAGCAACGCGATTGATGGGGACCGGTTAAGTCCCTATATGAGCCGTCTGCGAGCGGGGGCCCACGCCCCGCGTCACGATTGGGACGACAAGCCTATGCTGGTCACCCTGATGAAGGCCAAACTTCACCGCGCGACGGTGACCCAGGCCGATCTGGACTACGAAGGCTCGATCGCCATCGACGGCGATCTGCTGGATGCTGCGGGCATCTTTCCGCACGAACAGGTCGATGTGCTGAACATCACCAACGGCGCGCGGTTCACCACCTATGCCATCGAGGCCCCGCGCGGCTCGCGGACCTTCGGCGTCAACGGCGCTGCGGCGCGCCTTGTCCAGAAGAACGACAAGATCATCGTCGTGACCTATGGCCAGATGCCTGAAGAAGAAGCGCGTCAGTGGTCGCCGACCGTCGTGCTGCTGGACGACCAGAACGCGATCAAGCGCGCGGCCTGATCGCTTTCATCCCAGGATGACGGGTCGGGGAATGGGCGCTAAAGCCCGTCCATGAGCGACGTGACCACCGACCCCCTGGCCCTGAAGAAGGCCGAGACCCGTGCCTGGTTCGAGGTACTGCGCGACCGTATCCATGCCGGGTTCGAGGCGCTGGAGGACGCGGCGTCCCCCGACCTGTTCCCCGGCGAACCCGGCCGGTTCGTGCGTACGCCGTGGACCCGCTCCGAGGGCGGCGGCGGGGTGATGGGGATGATGCACGGGCGGCTGTTCGAGAAAGTGGGCGTCCACTGTTCGACCGTCCACGGCACCTTTCCCGCCGACTATGCGAAGACGGTGCCCGGCGCGGCCGAGGATCCGCGGTTCTTCGCTACCGGCATCAGCCTGATCGCCCATCCGTGGAGCCCGCGCGTGCCGGCGGTCCATATGAACACCCGTTTCATCGCCACGACGCAGAGCTGGTTCGGGGGCGGGGCGGATCTGACGCCTGTGCTGGACGTGGATCGAAATCAGGACGCGCCGGACGCCGTCGCCTTCCATGCCGCGATGAAGGCCGCTTGCGATCCGCACGACGCGACCTATCATCCCAAGTTCAAGGCCTGGTGCGACGAGTATTTCTGGCTGCCGCACCGGAATGAGCCACGCGGTATCGGCGGCATCTTCTACGACCATCACGACAGCGGTGACCACGACGCCGACTTCGCCTTCACCCGTGACGTGGGGACGGCGTTCCTGGATATCTATTCGGCGATCGTTGCGCGGCGCATGGTCGAGCCTTGGACGGCGCAGGAGCGTCAGGAACAGCTGGTGCGGCGCGGCCGCTACGTCGAATTCAACCTGCTCTACGACCGCGGCACGATGTTCGGGCTGAAGACCGGAGGGAATGTGGATTCAATCCTCAGTTCCATGCCGCCGACCGTCGCCTGGCCCTGAGGGGCCGCTTTTCCACCGTCAATGATCGGTTAACGCCTTGGGCGGAAAGGGGACGCGTGATGCACCCACAGCCTGTTAATACTTGCGATGTTCTTTGTATGTTCCGATTATGAACAGTCTAGAGCGTCGAAATCATCTTGATCGTGGTTAAAACGCGTCAACCATCCCATTGAGACCCAGTTCATCCCATGCTATCCCAGATACGTATCCGGGGGTGATCGGCGTCATTTGACGCCTCGGCAATCAGGGGCGGGCCGGAAGGTTCGAGTGGGCTTAGGTTGTTTCGTCAGACCTACGAGAAACAGCTGGACGGCAAGCGCCGCCTCCTGATCCCGCAGGACTACCGCACCGCCGACAACGGCGCAGAGACCGCTGTCTTCCTGTTTCCGTCCATCGAAGCCGACTGTCTGGAGGCGGGCGGCGACCGGCTTCTGGCGACCCTGACCGACATGATCCAGGACCTGCCGTTCGGCTCGGCCGAGCGTTCGGCGCTGGAGTGGCAGGTGATGGGCGAGCAGACGCGGCTGGCCTTCGATGCCGGTGGGCGCATCACCCTGCCCGAGAGCCTGTGCGCCGAGGCCGGGCTGGGCGAGGACGTGGTGATCGTCGGTCTGGGCGACCGGTTCCAGATCTGGAACAAGGCGGCCCATGCCGCGCGCCGGGCCGAACAGCGCGCCCTGGCCAAGGCCTCGATGGCCCAGATCGGCGCCCAGAAGCTGGCGGCCCAGATGAAGCGGGCAGAGGGGGCATGACCGCGCCGCACGCTCCCGTTCTGCTGGCCGAGGTGATCGAGGCCCTGTCGCCGCAACCCGGCGACGTCGTGATCGACGCCACCTTCGGCGCGGGCGGCTATACGCGGGCGATCCTGGCGACGGGCGCGGAGGTCATCGGCCTGGACCGCGATCCGACGGTGCAGCCTCATGCCGATGCCGTCGCCAATGACTTCCCTGGAAAATTCAGAATGGTGCGGACCCCGTTCTCGGGTCTGGCCGAGGCCTTCGAGGGAACCGGCAAGCCCCGGCTCGACGGCGCGGTGTTCGACATCGGCGTTTCGTCGATGCAACTGGATCAGGCCGAGCGCGGCTTCTCCTTCATGCGCGACGGACCGCTGGACATGCGGATGTCGAGCGAGGGCCCGAGCGCGGCCGACATCGTCAATACCTATGACCACGGGCCGCTGGCACATCTGCTGAAACTGTACGGCGAGGAACGTCAGTCGGGGCGGATCGCGACGGCCATCCTGCGCCGTCGTCAGGCCGAGCCCTTCACGCGGACCCTCGATTTGGCCGAGGTGGTCGAAAAGGCCCTGGGCGGGCGGCGCGGAGCCCCGACCCATCCGGCGACGCGGACGTTCCAGGCGTTGCGGATCGCGGTGAACGACGAACTGGGCGAGCTGGAAGCCGGACTGGCGGCGGCTGAAGGCGCGCTGGCTCCCGGCGGGCGGCTCGCGGTTGTGACCTTCCACTCGCTGGAAGACCGGATCGTGAAGGCCTTCTTCACCGAGCGCAGCGGCAATGCGCCGGGCGGATCGCGCCACGCTCCGGTCGCCATCGAGACCCGCAAGCCGTCGTTCACCCTGCTGTTCAAGGGCGCGCGCGAGGCGGGCGACGCCGAATGCGCGGCCAACCCCCGGGCCCGCTCGGCCAAGCTGCGGGCCGGCGTCCGCACCGACGCCCCCGTCTGGAAGGTGGCGGCATGATCGCGTCCGGGCCCCGATCCAATCCTGTTCAGCGGCTGTTCGACTGGAAGGTGCGCGGCATCCGCTGGATCGAGATCATCGGCGCGGTCTGCGTCGCCGCCATGGTCTTTTCGGTCTATGTCGCCAAGACCGCCGCCGCCCGCGAAAGTTCCGAGATCGGTCGTCTGGAAGGCGAGATCTCCGAGACCCGGCAGCGGGTCCGCCTGTTGCGCGCCGAGATTTCGCGCCTGGAACAGCCCAGCCGTCTGGAGGCGCTGTCCCATGCGGCGGGGCTCGCGCCCGTCGATGTCCATCGTCAGGCGACCGAGAGCCAGCTGACCTCGCTGAAGCCCGCGCCCGCCCCGGCCGAGGTCGCCCCGCCCGCCGCCGCCGAGGCCCCGAGCCCCGTCGTCACGCCCGTGCCGCCCGTCACCGACGAGGCGCCGCAGTGAGCGTTCAGGATCATCGCGGTCACTTCCGTCCGGCCCCCGGTGCCGAGCCGATCGGCCGGGCCCTGTCGCCCTGGCTGCGCTGGGCGGCGTCGGCCGTCTGGTGGGTCGAGCACGCCTTCGAGCGCGCCCGTGCCGACGCCCGGCCGGAGGAGGACACCCGGGTCCGCATCTTCCTGGTCATGGCGGTGTTTGCCGTCGTGTTCGCGGGCCTGGCCATCGGTGCGGTCCGCGCCGCCCTGTTCGTCGAGAAGAGCGGGGTCGGTTCGGCCGGCAATCCCGACGCCCTGATCCGTGCAGACCTGGTGGATCGCAACGGCGTGCTGCTGGCCACCAACATCACCCACTACGGCCTCTATATCGATCCGGCGGAGGTCTGGGACCGGGCCCTGGCCATCCGTGAACTGCGTCGGGCCCTGCCGCGCATTAAGGCGGATCGGCTGCGGACCGTCTTGTTCGGCGAGCGTCGCGCCCTGGTCGCCCAGAGCCTGACCCCGGCCGAGCGCGCCGCCGTCCACGCCCTGGCCCTGGGTGGCATTTCGTTCGAGCCCGAGGATCGCCGCGTCTATCCGATGGATCAGTCGGCGACCTTCGTGATCGGCCAGGCTGACAGCGGTGGCATGGGCATCACCGGCGCCGAACTGGCCTTCAACGACGAGATCCGCGCGGCCGGTGCCGTCAGCCGCGACTTCCCCCTGTCGATCGACCTGCGCGTCCAGGGCGTGCTGGAAAACGAACTCTATGCCGCCGCCCGCGAGAACGGCTCCAAGGGCGCGGTCGGGATCATCGCCGACACCTCGACCGGCGAGGTCCTGGGCATGGCCAGCTATCCGCAGGACAGCCAGGTCAACCGGGCCGTGGCCTCGGTCTACGAGATGGGGTCGGTGTTCAAGACCTTCACCGTCGCCGCCGCTGTCGATACCGGCCGGGCCGACATGAACACCATGATCGACGCGTCCAAGGCCTATATGATCGGCAACCGGGCCATCAAGGATTTCCACGCCACCAACCGG
>NZ_JBIIAY010000156.1:0-5728 GCF_044239655.1 Brevundimonas sp. | reverse complement strand
CGTGCTCTGGCGAGGAGACGGTGGGGGAGACTCGGTGTCGGGATCGAGGGCGACCGGACACACCTCGACCGCTTCGAAAGCCCCTATCCGACAGACCTCGTCGCCCCCTCCGTCACGGCCCTGAAGAAGGGCCGCGCCACCTCCCCATCGCTTCGCGAAGGGGAGGAGAAAGGCACCACTGTCTCGCCGATGACGGCGCTCGCCCTATTTCTTCTCGCCGCCTTCGCGCGGGCCGTCGCTGCGGCTGCGCTTGTTGAGGAGGACCGACAGGGACTGGCGGTCGGCGGCGCTCAGGGTGGCGAACAGGGGGATGACGTCGCGTTCCATCCGTTCGCGGCCACGGATCTCGGCGGCGCGGGACTGGTCCAGCAGGGCCGCGACCTGGGCCGGGTCGCCGTTCGGGGAGGCGGCCAGGGCGATGGCGGCCTGGCGGGCCTCGCGCGAGGCCTGGAAGTCGGGCCGGGCCGCCTGGGCGGCGGTGCGGAAGGTGGTGCGGACGCGGTCGCGGACGGCGGGGTCCAGCCCGTCCATGATCTGGCGGAAGCCGGGACGGCCGGGTTGCGAGGGCGGACCGGTGCGCTGTTCCACCTTCTCGCGGGTGACCCAGGCGGCGACGCCGCCGGCCAGGCCGAAGACATTCAGCGCGACGGAGACGGCCAGGGCGATCTTGAGGGTGCGGTTCGTCATCCCAGGACCTCGGTGTCGTCGACGACGCCCGACATCGACTGGGTGATGACGGCGTCGGTCTGGTCGTCGGCGGTCAGGTGGCTGGTCAGATTGACCCCGGCGACGACGCCCGCACAGGCCGCCGCCGCCCAGCCGGCCGCGAACCAGACCACCAGCCGATCCCAGATCCGCCGCGCCTGTTTCGGCGTCAGTCCGGCCGCGATCGCCGAGGCCAGGACCCGGTCGCGCAGGGCGGTCGAGACCACGGGGCGGGGCGAGGCGTCCAGGGCCGCGTCGATCCGGTCGGCCTCGGACAGCAGGGCGCGCGCGGCCTCGCCGTCACGGGCCACGACGGCACGCGCGGTCTCTCGCTCGGCCTGGGGCCAGCGACGCTGATCGGCACCGTAAGCTTCGGTCAGGGCTTTCAGCCTGTCGGTCGTCATCGTCATCCTCGTTCAGCCCCCCGCCCGGCGGCGGGTCCGAGATCCGCCAGGGTCGCGCGCAGGGTGCGGCGACCGCGTGACAGCAAACTTTCCAGCGCCTCGACGCTGACCTCCATCAGGGAGGCGGCCTCGATATTGCCGAGCTCCTGATAGTGACACAGCACGATGGCCTCGTGCTGCCGGTCCGGCAACCGCTTCAGGGCCGCATCGACCCGGACGCCCAGTTCGGCGCTGAGCAGACCCTGATCCGGGGCCGGGCCGTCGTCGGGACGATCGGGCGGCGTTTCGGTCGGCACCTCGCGCCGCCGCCGCAGCCGGTCGTAGCAGAGGTTCAGCCCCACGCGGTGCAGCCAGGTGTCGAAACGGGCCTTGCCGGGCACCCAGCGCGGGGCCTGCTTCCAGGCCCGGAGCATGGCCTCCTGCGCCACGTCCTCGGCCTCGACCGGATCGCCCAGCATGCGCTGCGCGAGAGCCAGCATGCGCGGCAGTTTGCGCGCCACCATGGCCTGGATGGCCGCGGGATCGCCCTGACCCACGCGGCGCACCAGATCCTCGTCGGGGTCGGCGCTCAGAGCCAATCCGGCCTCTTCCTCTGTCCAAGGCTGGGACCGGCGACATCCGGGCCTCCCGCGCCACCCTGACTACTCCGAAGCGGGGGCGGAAGGCGATGGGGGAACGGCGGGGGCGGCCATCCGGCGAGCCATGGGGCGGTTCATGCGGTGAGCCATGCGGCCGGCACCCATGCGGTGGGCACCCATGCGATGCGCGGCACGACCCATGCGATGACCGGCCATGGCGCGGCGGCCCATGACCTCGGGGGCGGTCAGGAAGCCGTCGCTGTCCTTGTCCAGACGGGTGAAGTTGGCGGCGGCGCGGGTCTGGACGTCGGCGATGACGACGGCGGCAGGGCGGGTCTCCGAGGCGCGACCCGGCGTCCGGTTCATGCGGCGTTCGGCGCGCTGGGCCCAGCGGGCACCGCCGGGGCGTGCATTGTGCATGCGTTGGGCGCGACGGCCGTCACCCCGGCGGGCCTGACGGGGGGCGTCGGCGCGGGCGGTGCGGGCGGAGTCGAACTCGGAGCGGCTGATCTCGCCGTTCTTGTCAGCGTCCAGCCGGTCGAAGCGGGCGGCGGCGCGGGTCGCCCGCATCGCCTGCCGCCCGGCCTGGCGTTCGGCGGCCGTGACCTGGCCGTCGCGGTCGGTGTCGAGGGCGGTGAGGCGGGCCGTGCGGGCCTGGACGAACTCGGCCTGGCTGATCTTGCCGTCGGCGTCGGGATCCAGACGGGCCTGTCGGGCCGCGGCCGGGCCCTGAGGTGCGGGGCTCTGGGCCATGGCCGATCCGGCCAGAAGGGCGGCGAGCGACACTGCGGCCACGCCGGCGAAACCAAATCTGCTCATCTGCAAGTCTCCCATGGGTCCATGACCCGATTGCCCACCTGTTCCGTTCAACGACGGATCGACGACGAATCCGTCGCGGGGCCTATTGCGGGGCGGGCAGGACGGTGTCGAAGGCCGCGCGCGCCTCGCGCCGGGTGCGCTCCAGACGGGCGATCAGGGCCTCGAAACCGGGCTCTCCGGCCGCCTCGGCCAGACGCCGACGGAAGGCGGCGGACTCCGTGTCGGGGTCCGGCTTGTCGTCGAAGGCGACGGCGAACAGCTGGCCCAGCCGCTGTTGCAACCGCCAGGCCTCGGCAAGGGCCGGGTCGTTCGCCAGCTGGTCGAGGGTGCGGACGGTCAGGGGCCCGCCGGACGCGGCCGCCTGGAGCTGGCGGTACTGGCCGACGAACTCGGCGTCGACGAGGCCGCCGGGCGAGAGTTTCAGGTCCCAGAAGCCCGAGGCGCGGCGTTCGCGCTCCATCAGCGAACGCATGGCCCGGATGTCGGCGGCGACGTCGATGCCGGGCCGGGGCCGACGCAGGGCCGCCTCTATTCCCGCCGTGACCCGGTCGCCGAAATCCGGGTCGCTGGCCCAGGCGACGCGGGCGCGGGTCAGGGCCATGAACTCCCAGGTCGCGGCCTCGGTCGCATAGTAGTCGGCGAAGGCCGAGAGCGGCACCGAGACCGGGCCTTTCGACCCCGAGGGCCGCAGCCGCATGTCGACCTCGTACAGACCCCCCTCGGCCGTATGGGCCGACAGGGCCGAGATCAGCCTCTGGGTGAAGCGGATGTTGAAGACGTCGGCGGTCCAGCCCTTGAGGGAAGAGGTCGCCTCGGGCGGGGCCTCGTAGACGGTCATCAGGTCGAGGTCGGAACCCGCCGTCATCTCACGCGACCCGGCCTTGCCCAGAGCGATCACCGCCACCGCCCCCGGCATGGTGCCGCCCAGTCGGACAGTCTCGTTGAGCGCCGCATCGGCCAGGGTGCGCATCACGGCGTCGGCGAGGTTGGTGAAGCCGAGGCCCGCCGCCTCGGGCCCGATCCGGCCGGTCAGGGTCTGGACCCCGATGCGGAACTGCTGCTCGCGGTGCAGGCGGCGGACGGCGTTCATGGCCCCCTCGAAGTCGCCGGCGGCGCGGGCCTCGGCCTCCATCTGGTCGAACAGGCCGGTGTTGGGGCCGAGCGGGGTCTGGAACCGGGCGTCCAACATGGAATCCAGCGCCGCCGGATAGCGACCGAGCGTCCGGGCCAGACGTGGCGCAAACGCCATGACGCCGACGATCATCTCGAACAGCTGGGGCTGGTTCAGGAACAGGGCCTGGACCTGGACGCCCGAACTCATGCCCGAGAAGAAGACGCCGAAGCGGCGGAAGGCGGCGTCGGGGGCGCCGGTCGCGGCGACCGCCTCCAGCAGCTTGGGGGCCAGACGGGTGAACAGCTCGCGGCCCCGCGCCGACCGGGTCGCGCCGATCCGGCCGTGGTGCCAGCTGCGGATGGTGTCGGAGACGGAAGTCGGCTCGGTGAAGCCCATGCGGGTCAGGGTCTTGAGCGTCTCCGGGTCATTGTCCACGCCGGTGAAGACGAGGCTGCCCCAGGACGAGGACAGGTCCTCCTCGCCCTCGAACAGTTCGCCGTAGCGGCGGTTGACCCCGACCAGCAGGGCCTCGACCCCGGCGTCGAAGGCGGCCAAGTCGCCCTCTCCGGCCAGGGCGGCGACGGCGGAGCGACGGGTGCCGTCCACGGGCAGGGCATGGGTCTGTTCGTCGTCCAGCATCTGGACGCGGTGTTCCAGGGCCCGGAGCTCGCGATAGGCCTGGGTCAGCTCCCAGGCGACCTCGATCGGGATGTGGCCGGCACCGGCCAGGGCGGCGAGGGCATCCTCGGTGCGGGGGCAGCGCAGGCGGGGGTCACGACCGCCGAGAATCAACTGTTGAGTCTGGGCGTAGAATTCGATCTCGCGGATGCCGCCGCGACCCAGTTTCAGGTTGGCCCCCATGGCGACCATGCCCTCGCCCGTCTTGTGGGCGTGGATCTGGCGCTTGATCGACTGGATGTCGAGCACGGCCTGATAATCCAGGCTGCGGCGCCAGACGAAGGGGATCAGGGCCCTGAGAAAGTCGGCGGCGGCGGAGGGGTCGCCGGCGACGCAGCGGGCCTTGATGAAGGCGGCTCGCTCCCAGTTCTGGCCGACCGATTCGTAATAGGCCAGGGCCATGGGGGTGGTGACGACCGGCGGGGTCGAGGAGGGGTCGGGGCGCAGGCGCAGGTCTACGCGGAACACGTATCCGTCGGCGGTGCGTTCCGACAGCAGGGATGCCAGGGCCTGGGCCGCGCGGTTGACGAAGCCTTGTGCCTCCACGCCGGGAGCGAGGGCCGGTTCGAGGACGTCGGGGTCAAAGAACAGGCTGAGGTCGATATCGCTGGAATAGTTGAGCTCGTCGGCGCCGTGCTTGCCCATGGCCAGGACGAACAGGCCGGGGATGGGGCCGCCCGGGTCAGCGGGATCGGAGATCAGCCGGCCCTTGTCGCGCTGGTCGTGGGCGACGGCGCAAAGGGCCCGGTGGGTGACGGCGTCGGCGAAGCGGCTGAGGGCGCCGGTGACCCGGTCCAGGTCCCAGACGCCGCCGAGGTCGGCGAGGGCGGTCAGCAGATGCAGTTCGGCCTTGAGCAGGCGCAGGGGTTTGCGGACGTCCTCGGCGCCGCCGGTCAGGGCCTCGGTTTCGGCGAGGATCTCCGCCAGCCGGGCGTCGGGGTCGGCCTCGAGGATGGCCTTCAGCCGCTCCGGCCAGCGCCGCGCGATGCCGTAGAGATAGGGCGAGGCGGCAAAGACGGGCTCCAGCGCGGGCCAGGCCCGGTCGAACAGGGTGCGCCAGCCGGCGGTGTCGGCGGCCTCGGCCAGGCGGGCATGGGCCCGGGCGGCGACCTCGGGGTCCAGCACCGGGCCGCAGGGGACGAGGCGATCGACGAGCGGGCCGATCACGCGACCGCCGCTGTCGCAGGCGGCAACACCAGCGCCACCCTCAGGCCGGGGCCGAAGCCGCCGTAGGCGCCGGGGCCTTCGTCCAGCTGGACGCGGCCGGAGTGGGCCTCGAGCACGGCGGACACCAGCGAAAGGCCGAGGCCCGACCCGGCCTGGGTGCGGCTGTTGTCCAGCCGGACGAACCGTTCGACGACGCGGCCCCGGTCGGCCTCGGGGACGCCCGGCCCGGTGTCGGTGACGGAGTATTCGATGTCGCCCGAGGA
>NZ_JBIIAY010000051.1:0-21344 GCF_044239655.1 Brevundimonas sp. | reverse complement strand
TCGGCGATCTCGCGGATCGGCAGGGCCGCTTCTGCGGCGGTCATCGTCGCCACGGTCTGGAGCGAGCCGCCGGCGATCGTGCTCGTCGGTGGCCTCAGATTGGGCCCGGCAGCGCGGAGCCGGACCTCCAGAGCGTCGAAAAGGGCAATCTCGGCTCTCGCCTCGCGCCGAACTTCGATCAAGGGCCTGGCGATGCCGTTGATGATGACAGCGAGCGCGAGAAGGACGGCGAGGCCGCAGAGCAGCAGGCGCTCGCGCGGCTGGCGCTCGCTCCACCAGGACCGGCCTCGCACGATCCAGACATCGACACCGCGACCGGCGTTCACGAAGGCCAGGGTCATGCTGACGCTCCGGCGGAAATCACGATCCGGTCGCGAGCCTTGCCGCCCTCGACGGTCGCCCCGCTGGACACCGGGCTGAGTCCGGCACCGGCCAGCGCACTGTGCGCCTGTTGCAGGGCCGCCGGATCGGCAGCTTCCAGCGCCAGGGTCAGGCCGGCTTCGCCCGCATAACCCACCGAGGTCAGGGTCACCGAAGGCCCCAGAGGCTGCAACGCCCGTGCGGCCCGGCCCAGCAGAGGGGTCAGACCCGACGGAGCCACGGGCGGGCGTGGCAACATCGCGTCAGCCGTCACCGCCAGGTCGCCGCCGGGCGGCCCTCCGGCCTGGGTCACCAGGGTGGCCACCGACGCGCGCTTCTCGTCCGCCGACCGCATCAGGCCCAGGGTGTCGATGGTCAGCAGGCCCGCGTGCGCGACCAGACCCAGAACCACGACGAGTGCCGCCTGACGCAACCAGGACCGGTTGGCCGAAACTGCCGCGTAGGGCCCTTGGCGCAGGTTCAAAGGCACGGGCCCGGCCATGACGGGCCAGATCGTCAGTCCGTCGTCCAGCGGGTCGTGGGCAATCCCGGCCGGCAGGGGTTCGCCATAGGAAGACAGCGGCGGACGACCCGCCTGGCTCCAGATCGTTTCCAGCGCGCTGACCGGGATCGCAAAGGCCGATCCATCGCCGGTGCGAACGAGCGCGCGAGCGCCCTGCACGGCGATCGACCAGGCGTCGGCGGCCGGGATCGGCAGGGCCAGGGCGTCGGGAACCATGGCTGCTTCGCCGAGGCCGGCCTCGGCGGCGGCGGCGCACCAGGCCGCCATGCGATCATGGCGCGTCACGCCGGCGAGATAACGTCCCGGCGCGACGGCTTCGCCCAGCGCCGTATGCGACATCTCCGGCGACTCCGCGATCCTGTCCTCGATCACGAAGGGCAAGGCAGCGGCCCTCTGGGCCCGGCCGGACATCGGAAGGTCAAGCACAAGCACCCGGACATCTTCGGTCGGGACCAGGATAACGGGCGCACCCGCCCAACTTACATTCACCAGAGCCAGACCTTCATGGCTAAACTGCCAGACGCCCTTGATAGACCGGCTATTGTGAAGGTTTTTTGGCCCATCTGGACTTTTCAGGTCAGGCATCATAGCCCCCGAGGCTGGGTAGATGGTGGTCATGATGTTACGAACGCCAAAGCGTCGGCGAGACAATTCCTGGACGGTCCATAGCCGAGAATCTGCGTCGAGGTCAGGCTTTACTCTGATCGAGATGATCGTGGTGCTGGCGATCATCGCCGTGGTCGCGCTCATGATCCTGCCCAATATCATCGGTCGTCCGGATCAGGCGCGGGTGACCGTGGCCAAGACCGATCTGCGCGCCATCTCGGCGGCCCTGAAGGTCTATCGTCTGGACAACGGCGACTATCCGACGACCGGACAGGGACTGGCCGCCCTGGTCGATCGACCGACCACGCCGCCATTGGCTGGTAACTGGTCCGAAGAGGGCTATCTGCCCGAGGTTCCGGTCGATCCCTGGGGGGCGGCCTACGTCTACAAAAGCCCGGGCACCGGCCGGCCGTTCGATCTGATAAGCCTGGGCAAGGACGGCAAGGCCGGCGGCGAAGGCCTGGCCGCGGACCTCATGGCGGATCGCTGAAGCATGGGACTGCCCGCGTCAGCACGGATCCACGACCCACGCGCCGGCATGACGCTGGTCGAGGTGCTCGTGACCCTGGCGATCGTGGGCGTGCTGACGACGATGGTGGTCCTCGGGATGGGGCTGACGCGCAGCGGCTCCGACGCGCGAACCGAAGCGAACCTGCTGGCTGCACGGCTGGGTGTGGCCGTGGACGAAGCCCTGGTGACCCGGCGGCCGGTCTCCCTGTCCTGGGACGCCGAGGGCTATGGGCTGATGACGATGGATGATGCCGGGCGCTGGACGGCGACAGGCGAAGGGCGACACCGCCTCCCCCGTGGGCTGACCCTGGGCGGCAACGCCCCGAACATGGTGATCGTGGACGGCGATGGAGGCGGAAACGCCATCGCCCTGTCCGTTGGTGACGAGCGGGGCGGCTGGACCGTCGATTTCGACGGTCTGACGGCGACGACGCGAGCAGGGTCCACATGACCTCGCTACCCGCGCGCCATCGCGACGGCTTTACCCTGATGGAGGCCCTGGTCGCGCTCGCCATCCTTGCGATCGCTGGGGCTGGCCTGGTCGGGGCGACCGAGGCCCATATCGATCAGGTGCGGGGGCTTCAAAACAGGGTCGTCGCCCAGTGGGTCGCCGAGAACCGGATGGCGGAGCTGAGCCTGCGCGGTGGAACACCGACCGACGGTACCGACCGCGTCGACATGATGGGCCGGCCATGGCGGGTCGAGGTCGCGGTCAAGCCCAGCGATGATCCGGACCTCTCGATGGTCAGCATCAGCGTAACCCCTGTCGGGACCCGTGGCGCGGCGGCGAAGCTGACGGGATTCATCGATCGTCAGGGCGGACCGGCATGATCCGTCGCATCGTCATTTTCGACCGGCTGTTCGACGCCCGACATGGGCCAATAGCGCTGAAGGTTCTGATCCTGCTGGTCGTGATCTCGGTCGCCGCAGCGGCCGCGGGCGTGTTCTGGCGGCTGTCGGGCCTGGACGACGGGCGTGACAGGATCGCGGTCGCGCCCCCGCCGTCATCGTCCGCGACGTCCACCGACCTGCCCTCCATCCTCGCCTGGTCACCGTTCGGCGGAGCGGCGGCCACGACCCAGGCGGCCGGCGGTGGCCTGATCCTCAAGGCGATCTTCCTCGCGGTTCCGGCCGAGGCGTCGAGTGCGGTAATCGCCGTCGGCGAGGCCCCGGCCGTCTCCGTCAGCCCTGGGCAGACCCTGTCGACCGGTGCCGTGGTCCAGTCCATCCACGTCGATCATGTGATCCTGCAAGTCGGTGCCCAGACAGAGCGGCTGGACTTTCCGGCGCCGCCCGCCCTGATCGACGCTGCGGCACCCCCTGCAACGGGCCTGACCATCATCACACCCGCGACCCCCGCCCCGCCGCCTGTGGTCGCCGGCACCGCCGTGAACGCGCTCCAGGGCGCGGGCGTCACTTCGACCGATCAGGGCTACCGGATCGGTGACGCCGTTCCGCCCCCCCTCCTCGCGGCGGGTCTGCAGCCCGGCGACATCATCACCCGCGTCAACAACCAGACCGTCGCCGGCAACGCCGACCCCCAGGCGATCCTGAACCAGGCCGTCCAGTCGGGCGGGGCACGTGTCGACGTCATCAGAAGCGGAAGGACCATCACCCTGTCCTTCCCGCTGCGTTAGGAGACCTGCGATCAAACCGCTGCACCCTGCCCGCACGGCCCCCCTTCGTAAGGTCCTGATGCTCTCGCTGAGCGCAAGCCTGCTGCTGGCCACGCCCGGTCTGACCCAGACGCCTGCCCCCGACGTCTCGGGCGGGGTCGTGGTCAATATTCGCGGCACCGACATCAAGGATGTCGCTGAGCAGATTTCGCGCATCACCGGCCGGACCCTGATCCTGGATCCCAGCGTGGCGGGGGTCGTCAACGTCACCTCCGCCGAGCCGTTGAGCGTCAACGGCGTCTGGGACCTGTTCCTTTCGGTCCTGCGAGTACAGGGATACGGCGCAGTCCGCAGCGGCAACGCCTGGCGGATCGTCCCCCAGGCGGCCCTGATCCAGAACGGCTCGACCGACCTGCGCCGGGCCCGGACCCAGGATATCGTCACCCGCCTGATCCGCCTGCGCAACCTGGCCCCTGATCAGGCCGTCCGCGTGCTGCGGCCCCTGGTCGCCTCCTTCGGCAGCCTGGAATCGGTCAACTCGCCGCCCGCCATCATCGTCACCGACTATGCAGAGAACGTCCGCCGGATCGAACAGCTGGCACAGGCCCTGGACAGCGGCAGCGGCCAGGCGTTCGAGAGCATCAGTCTTCGCTACGCCAGCGCGACCGACGTCGGTCAGTCGATTACCAGCCTTCTGGCCCCCGTCGGCGAGGGCGCGGGCATCCGGGTCGCGGTGGACGAGCGCAGCAACATCGTTCTCGTGCGCGGGGATACCAACAGCATCCGCGAGGCCCGGAAGGTCGCCGAGGCGCTCGACATCCCCGGAGGATCGGCCCCAATCACCCGCGTCGTCCGGCTGAGCCACGGCGACGCGGAAACGGTCACCGACGTCATGCGCGGCCTGCTCGGCGCACCGCAGGAGGCGACCAATCCCGTCGCACGCGCGCTCGGCTCGACGTCGCAACAAGCCCAGCTCAGCGCCGTCGCCCAGATGGCGGCGCGCGCCCAGGGTGGTGCCGCCGTGGTGCCCGGTCAGGCCGGTCAGGCCTCCGCTCCCGTCGTCGTGGCTGCGCCTCAGGTCACCGGAGTGGGCGGTATCCGACTGACAGACATCACCATCCAGCCCGCGCCCGAGCTGAACGCCATCGCCCTGCGCGGCTCACCCGCCGCCGTCGCCGAGATGGAGGCCCTGATCGGTGAACTCGACATCCGTCGGCCCCAGGTCACGATCGAGGCCGCCATCGTAGAAATCACCGGCGAGCAGGCCGAACAGCTGGGCGTGCAGCTCGGTTTCGGCGGCGCGGCCATCGACTCCCCATCGTCGGGCGGGACGTCCTTCTCCTCGACCGGCGTATCCTTGCGGCAGGTTCTGCTGGCGCTGGGCGTCACGGCCGCCTCGGCCCTGGCACCCGAGGGCGCGTCGGCCGTCATCAGGGGCGGCAGCGACTTCAGCCTGCTGGTCCAGGCGCTCGGGACCTCGGCCCGCGCCAACCTTTTGTCGACCCCCAGCATCACCACCCTGGACAATGAACCGGCCGAGATCGTCGTCGGCCAGAACGTCCCGTTCCGCACCGGCAGCTTCGCCACCGACGGCAACACCATCAACCCCTTCACGACCATCGAGCGCCAGGACGTCGGCATCACGCTCAAGGTCATCCCGCGTATCCACGACGGCGACGTGATCCGGCTCGAGGTGGCTCAGGAAGTCTCGTCGCTGGTCAACTCGACCCTGGCCGGGGCGGCGGACCTGATAACCAATCGCCGCAGCATCGAGACTACCATCCTGGCCGACAACGGTCAGACCATAGTTCTGGGCGGATTGATCAGCGACGACCGGCTGTCGGCCGACAGCCAGGTGCCGATCCTGGGCGACATCCCGATCCTGGGTCGAGCGTTCCGCACCACGCGCGAGAGCACCTCACGCCGCACCCTGTTCATCTTCCTGCGACCGACCATCCTGCGTGATCCGGCCGATGCGGCGGCGGCGGCCCGAGCACAGTTCGACCGGCTGCGTACCGAAGAGACCGTCCCGACGCGCGGCTGGAGCCTGTTGGCCTATCCGCCCGGCCCGCGACTGCCGGCCGAGATCGATGGCGTCTACTGACCGTTGAGCCCGGCCGGGATTTGCACGGCCTCGGCGGCGGTACGGCGGGCCAGGACGGCCTGAAGCAGACGCGCGCCGTCGGGCCGGGGGCGTGACCAGGGCACGATCACGAGGGGGGCATGATGCTCCGGATCGGTGGCGGCACCCCCCTCCGGCGATATCTCGGACAGGAGCCCAACCCGCAGGGTCACCATCCGCCGCGCGGTCCGCGACAGGGCCGCATAGGTCCGATCATCGAGCGGGTCGGCGCAGGCCGCGACCAGGGACCAGTCATCCATTTCCACGATACGCAGCGGATGGTTCTTGATGAAGCCGTCAAGGACCACGTCCCCTGAAGCCAGGGTCGGCGCCGTGGCGGGATCCCAGCGCGACAGGCCCGTGATGGCGCAATAGGCATCCGCCAGGTTCGCTTCCGTCACCGCGCCGACATCGCAAAGCGCCTGCTCGACGGGTCGGGCGAGGCGCGCGGCCCGGTCACAGGCAGATGCCAGCAGGGGCAGCGGCACGCTGTGCTGGCTCAGCAGCCAGTCCACCACGGCGCCGCGCTGGGTGGAATTGGTCGCGGCAGCAGGACGCCTGGAGGTATGAGCGAATCGGCGGCGCAGACCCATGATCAGGGGTCGGCCAAAGCGAATTGCGAGCCCCGCAACGACCGAGGCGACCAGTATCAAGGCCGCATACAGCCACCACGCCTTCCCCTTGGGCTCGGAGATGACTGCCGGGCCGTCGGCTGAGGCAGATTGCTGGGCGATCGTCACCTTCGGGGTGGGCAGCGGTGCGCCGACGATGATTGGCTGGGGTGTCTCGACCATCGCCACGGAGACATCCGCCAGACGATAACCCTCTCCTTCCCGAATCAGGGCGATGCCGTGGTTGGACAGTTCGGCGGCGAAGGCGATCTCGAGGTCTTCGACCGTCATCGGCTCGGCGATCGACAGGGTGATGTCGGCGTCCACGCCCTCATCGATACGCATCGTCGAACCCAGCGATTTGACGAGGACGGCGTCAGCGGCCTCCGGCAGCGGCGTCTGGGCCAGGCTGATCAGATAGAAGGACCGGACGTCAGGACCGGCCGCAGCTATTGCCCCGCTGGCCGGGCCGAAGAGGAGCACCGCGCCGATGCAGAGGGCCAGGACACACGAAGCGCCCTCGGCCAGAAGCCGGCGACCGCGCGTCGGCCATTCGATCATGTCCGCACCGACGGCGGCTGACTTGCAGGGCGGAAAGCCAGCATGGGCTCTCCATCGGGCAGGACGGTCAGATTGTCCAGAAGAGCCCCGATCAGAGGCCGAGCGCCGCCTTGATCGCGGCCCAGCCCACCAGTTTGAAGTTCTGGCGTTCGCCCGTCGACCCGGGGATTTCGTCAACATCGTCCTGCACCACGATCAGGCCCTGGGCGTAATCGCCGATCGGGCCAGCGATCGCGGCGATACCGTCTGTCCCGGTCACGGCGTCGATGCCGCCGCCGACCACGACCGAGAACCGGCCGCGATAGGTTGTGGGGCCATCGACGCGCCAGATCGAGAAGGCGGAATCGCCCTGGCTCGATGCCATCAGCCAGGTCGCGCCGTTCTCCTTCAGCAGGGCCAGGCCCTCGACATCGGGGGCCAAAACTTCGCTCGGTGCCCGGGCGATGGACTCGCGTCGGGAGCCACGCGACGGGTCGAGCGAATAGCGCCAGACCCCCCGCGCCTCTTCGCCGATGTAGACGACGCCGGCTTCCTCATCGATGACGCAGCCTTCCGTCTGGCTGCCGACGTCATAGCGTTTCTCGACCGTGCCGACCGGTTTGCCGTCGGGGCCGACGGACACGGCAACCTGGCGGACCTGGCCGTCCGTCCCGTTGATGATCACGATGAACCGATCGCCGCGCTTGCCGACACACAGGCCGTAGGGCTCGGCCAGATCGACGGGGATCAGTCCCCATTGGCGGGTCTGAAGCGTCGCGGGGTCCATGATGAACAGGACGATGCCGAACCGGTCGAGGCTGCGGTCGCTGGTCGCGACCAGGACTTGCGGCCGTCCATCGATCATGAAGCCTTCGCGCAGGTCGACATTGTTCGGCTGTCCGCCGGCCATGGCCTGCAACACCGATCCGTCGAGGCGATAGGCGTAGAGGCCGGCCTTCTTGTCGGTGCCGAAGATCACGGACCGGCTCGGGTCCGCCCGGTCGACCCAGATGGCCGGATCGTCGGCGGCGTCGGCGTTGGCCGTGCCGACTGCGACGGTTTCGGCGGCGGCGAGAACCGGAGTGCCGACGCCGACCGTCATCCCGGCCGAATCCGACGCGCCGGTTTCTTCGCCGGTCGGGGCAGTCGTGGCGCAGGAGGCGAGCATGAGGGCACTCACGCCGACAGCGGCCAGCCCCAAGGTTTTCAAGCGATTCATGGCTCGTCCCAATCTCATCCGTTCGTCACGAAAGGCCGACCGGCCTCCGCGACGCCGCCATAGGGACGGTTGATGTCAGAGCCTTGTCAGTTTCACGACACCATCTTTGCGGTCCCTACCGGTTCGGAGGAACCCGTCCTTTGTCGAACCCGGACCAGACGTCGTCGTAGTCGAGCTGCATCGTCAGGGTCTGCATGGCGAAATCGGTCGGGCGGATCACCCAGCGGCTCTCGAACATGAAGGCCAGGGTATCGGTGATCTTGTGCGGCTTCAGCTCGGCCTGGATGGCACCGCCATAACTGGCCTGATCCGGGCCGTGACCGCTCATCTGATTGTGCAGCGAGGCCCCGCCGGGCGCGAAACCGCCAGCCTTGGCGTCATAGACTCCGGTGACCAGCCCCATGAACTCACTCATGACGTTGCGATGAAACCAGGGTGGGCGGAAGGTGTGTTCGGCGACCATCCAGCGCGGCGGAAAGATCACGAAGTCGCAGTTGGCCGTGCCGGGAATCTCTGACGGGCTGGTCAGGACAGTGAAGATCGAGGGGTCGGGGTGGTCGAAGCTGACCGTGTTGATCGTGTTGAACCGCCGCAGGTCGTAGCGGCAGGGCGCGACGTTGCCGTGCCAGGCGACGACGTCGAACGGCGAATGATCGAGAGTCGTCGCCCACAGCCCGCCCTGGAATTTCTGGATCAGTTCGCAGGGTTCGTCGATATCCTCGAAGGCGGCGACCGGCGTCTCGAAATCGCGCGGGTTGGCCAAGCCATTGGAGCCGATGGGGCCGAGGTCGGGCAGGCGGAACAGGGCCCCGTAGTTCTCGCAGACATAGCCGCGAGACGGACCCTCGACGGCGACGCGGAACCGGACGCCACGGGGAATCAGGGCCATCTCTTGCGGCTCCACCGCCATGATCCCGAACTCGGTCGTGATCGTCAGGCGACCCGACTGGGGGACGATCAGCATCTCGCCGTCGGCGTTGAAGAAGGCCCGGCCCTGCATGGACCGGTCGCAGGCGTACAGGTGGATACCGATGCCGGCCCCCGTCGCCACGTCGCCGTTGCCGCCGTAGGTGACCAGCCCCTCGACGAAGTCCTGGGACGTCTCCGGCATCGGCAGCGGGTCCCAGCGCAGGCGGTTGGGGTCGGCCGGTCGGTCGAAGGGGGCGGATTTCAACAGCGATGCGCCGGCCCACGGCCTGAAGGCGGCATGGTTGGCGGCGGGCCGCAGGCGGTAGAGCCAGCTGCGCCGGTTCTCGACGCGTGGGGCGGTGAAGGCGGTACCCGACAACTGCTCGGCATACAGCCCGAACGGCGTGCGCTGGGGCGAGTTCTGGCCGACCGGCAGTGCGCCTTCGACCGCCTCGGTGGCGAAGTGGTTGCCGAAACCGGTCAGGTATCGAAGGGGGGCGTCCTCGCTCACGGCGTCTCCTTTTCGAGATCATTTCCAGACGCCGGGTTCGCCCCCGGTCGCGAGCGAGTCAAGGCATCCGGCCGAACAACCGTCTGAAAGGAGGATTGAAACCTTTTCAGGTCAGGATCGATCCGTGGTGCGCCACAGCCGGAGCCTGTCGATGAAGCCGATCCTGATTTCCACCCTCGCCGCCGCAATGTTTGTGGCCGCCCTGCCCGTCTCGGCACAGAACGCGGGCCAGATCGCGCGGGTGCGGGGCGGGGCCAGTTGTTCGGGCTGCAACCTGTTCCAGGGCGACTTCTCCGGGCTGGAGGCGAACGGCCTGAACCTGTCGGGATCGCGGCTGCGCCAGTCGGACCTGAGCCTCAGCGTGATGAACCGCACCAGGTTTTCCGGTGCCGACATGAGGGATGTCGAGGCTTACGGCGCGGTGTTCTCTTCGTCGAACTTCTCGCGGGCCGATCTGACCAACGCCAGCTTCGTCGGGACCTATCTGGAGGGGGCCAATTTCGCAGGCGCGACCCTGGTCGGGACCAACTTCTCCGGTGCCGAGATGGCGCGGGCCACGGGTTTGACGCAAGGACAGCTGAACCGGGCCTGCGGCGACGAGGCGACCACCCTGCCCGGTGCCCTGCACATTCCCGCCTGCTGAAGACCTCCATTCTTACCGCGATTTAAGTAGGGTTTCCGGTCATGCGGAGGCATTGAAGGGCCGTGAAACAGATCGCTCGCCCTCTCCATCGCCTCCTCGCCACGGCCCTCGGCGCGTCCGCCGTCCTGGCCGGGACGTCTGCGCTCGCCGAGGTCCGGCTGAGCGTTCAGGACCGCGACGTGGCCCGGACCATCTCGCTGGGCGGGTCGTGCAACCGGTGTGAGTTGTCGGGGCGGAACCTGTCGGGGGCCACCTTCAACGGCGCGACCTTCATTTCTGCGACCCTGGTGGGCTCGAACCTGCGCGGGGCCGAGATGGTCGGCTCCAACTTCTCATCCAGCGACTTTACCCACGCCGACATGCGCGGCGTCGAGATCAATGGGGCCAACTTCACCGCCTCGGTGTTCGTCGATGCCTCCCTGTCCGGTGCCTCGTCGGCGGGAGCGGTGTTCTCGCGCGCCAACCTCAGCCGCGCCAACCTGTCGGGCGCCGAGTTGATGGGCGTCAACATGAACGCTGCGGCGTTGACCGACGCCAACCTGAGCGGCGCCGAACTGATGGGCGCGACCCTGGCCAACGTCAGCGCGCGCAACGCCTCCTTCATCGGAGCCGAGATGCAGGCGTCCAACATGGGCGGCGGCGATTTCTCCAGCGCGAACTTCCAGGACGCCGAGATGGACAATGCCCGGTTCACCGGCGCCGTCTTCGGCCGCGCCAACTTCGCCGGAGCGTCGCTGCGCCGCGTCGATATCCGGGGCGTGGATCTGTCGCGCGCCCGTGGCCTGACGCAGAGCCAGGTGTCGGAAGCCTGTGGCGACGACAATACCCGCCTGCCCGGCACGCTGCGCGCCACCCCGTGCCGGAACCGGATGATGGTCGTCCGGCCGGCCGTGCCGAGACCGCCCGCACCGCCGGCTCCGCCCTCGATCGTGCGGCACTACGCGGCGGCTGACTGAATCAATCGGCGGCCGAGCCGGGGTTCACGCACGGCGCAAGGCCTGCGGTGTTGCTTTTGTCACCGTGCCAGATCCTTGGGTGACATAGGGTGATATTGGCCTGTCCACGCGCATGAAAGCCATGCGCCGAACCGCCGCGCGTGACGGACCTGTCGGCCGTTCGTCTCATCGCCTTGTCAAAGACCCGGCGACGAGATGGGAACGGATGCAGCAATACGCAAGGGATGAATAGGTCTTTTTTCCTACATTCCCGCTATCGCCGACCTCGCAGGCCTATTTCAGCGGCAGGGCCGTGCGGATGTGGACGTCCTTGAGCTGACGTTCGCCGGCCTCGGTCGGGGCGTTCATCAGAAGGTCCTCGCCCTGCTGGTTCAGCGGGAAGGCGATGACCTCGCGGATCGCGACCTGGTTGGCCAGCAGCATGACGATGCGGTCGATGCCGGGGGCCAGACCACCGTGCGGCGGCGCGCCATAGCGGAAGGCGTTCAGCATGCCGCCGAACTGATCCTCGACGACCGAGGCGTCATAGCCGGCGATCTCGAAGGCCTTGAGCATGATCTCGGCCTTGTGGTTCCGGATCGCGCCCGAGCACAGCTCATAGCCGTTGCAGACGATGTCATACTGATAGGCCAAAATATCCAGCGGATCCTTGGTCGTCAGGGCTTCCAGCTCGCCCTGGGGCATCGAGAAGGGGTTGTGGCTGAAGTCGACCTTCTTCTCCTCGTCCGACCACTCGAACATGGGGAAGTCGACGATCCAGCAGAACTCGAACCGACCCTCGTCGATCAACTTCAGCTCCGTGCCCAGGCGCGTGCGGGCCGAACCGGCGAACTTGTAGAAGACGCCCGGATCACCGGCGACGAAGAAGGCCGCGTCGCCCTTGCCGAGGCCGAGGCCGGTCATCAGGGTATCGGTGGCTTCGGCACCCAGGTTCTTGGCGATCGGGCCGCCCCAGGCGTTGTTGTCGTCCGACCAGAAGATGTAGCCCAGGCCCGGCTGGCCCTCGCCCTGGGCCCAGGAATTCATCCGGTCGCAGAAGGCGCGCGATCCGCCGCCGGGTGCCGGGATCGCCCAGACGGCGTTCTTCGCATCCGCGCCGAGGATCTTCGCGAACAGGCCGAAGCCGCCGTCGCGGAATTGTTCCGAGACGTCCGCCATCTTGATCGGGTTGCGGGTGTCGGGCTTGTCGGTGCCGTACCAGGCGATGGAGTCGCGGTAGGGGATTCGCGGGAAGGGATAGGGGGTCACCGACTTGCCGTCGGCGAACTCCTCGAACACGCCGTGCATGACAGGCTCGATCGCGGCAAAAACATCCTCTTGCGTGACGAAGCTCATCTCGACGTCGAGCTGATAGAACTCCAGCGACCGGTCGGCGCGCAGGTCCTCGTCACGGAAGCAGGGCGCGATCTGGAAATAGCGATCGAAGCCCGAGACCATCAGCAGCTGCTTGAACTGCTGGGGGGCCTGGGGCAGCGCATAGAATTTGCCGGGATGCATGCGCGACGGCACCAGGAAGTCGCGCGCGCCTTCAGGGCTCGACGCCGTCAGGATCGGGGTCTGGTATTCCAGGAAGCCCTGGTTGACCATCCGCTGGCGGATCGACGAGATCACGCGCGAACGCAGCACGATGTTCTTGTGCAGGGTCTCGCGGCGCAGGTCGAGATAGCGGTGCTTGAGGCGCAGTTCCTCGGGGTATTCCGGCTCGCCGAACACCGGCAGCGGCAGTTCGGCGGCTTCCGACAAGACCTCGACGCCGGTGACCTTCAGCTCGATCTCGCCGGTCGGCAGGGTGGCGTTGATGACCGAGGCGTCGCGGGCCACGACCTCGCCGTCCACCCGGATCACGCTCTCGGCCCGCAGCCGCTCGACGGCCTCGAACCCGGGCGTCTCGGGGTGGAGCACCAGCTGGGTCAGGCCGTAGTGGTCGCGCAGATCGATGAACAGCAGGCCGCCGTGGTCACGCTTTCTATGGACCCAGCCGGACAGGCGGACATTGGCCCCCGCCTCCGCGAGTCGGAGGGCGCCGCAGGTGTGGGAGCGATAGGCGTGCATGAGGGATTTCGTCTGTATCAGGCCGCGAAACGGCGGGAATTGGAAGGCGCGGAAGGGCGCATCATCGCCCCCGAAAGTCAAGGTCGGACGGGTCCGCGCCGCCTCCCCTGTCCCACATCGCATTGTGAACCTTCGGCCGAATCCACATATCAGCGGGACCGAAGCCCACGAGGAAGCGCATGTTCGTCGTCACCCTGACCTATACCGCCCCGGCCGAACGCGTGGACGCGGTGCGTGGCGAGCATCGAGACTGGCTGGATCAGCATGTCGCCAGCGGTCTGTTGCTGGTCGCCGGGCCTCAGGTTCCGCGCACCGGTGGGGTCTTCATCGTCAGCAGCAAGCTGGACCGCGAGTCCTTGACGGCCGTGCTTGAGGACGACCCTTTCAAGATCCACGGGGTAGCGGATTATGCGATCGTCGAGTTCGAGGCGACCAAGATCAATCCGGCGCTGGCGGACCTCGTCTGAAGGCGATCCACAGGGCCAGGCGCTTGTCCACCTCACCGTCATCGCCGTTAACCGACATCCGGCCGATCGCGGCTAGGGTGGCGGCATGCTCGCGCGTCGCACCATGACCGATCAGCTTCGCCTCCCGCTGCAAAGTGACGGGGTCGATCCGGCGTTCGTCCGGTCGGCCTGCAATGCGGAAGCCGCCGCCATCCTGGACCGCTGGCCCGACGATGCGGGGCGGGTCATGGCCCTGTGCGGACCCGCCGGTTGCGGCAAGAGCCATCTGGCCCGGCTGTGGGCCGAACGTGTCGGTGCCCTGGCCCTCGTCGGAGGCGAGGCGGCGACGGCCGATCCGATCGAGCTGGAAGGCCGGCCCGTGCTGCTGGACATCGCCCAGGACGCCGACGACGAGACCCTGTTCCACCTGATCAACCTGGCCCAGGCGGATGGCGGGGCGCTGTTGCTGGTCTCACGCCCCTCCCCGCGCCGCTGGGACGTCAGCGTGCCCGATCTCAGGTCCCGGCTCGATGCCCTGAGGGTCGTCACGATGGAGGCCCCCGACGATGCGGTGCTGTCCGCCATCCTGCGGGCCCGGTTTGCCGAGCGAAGCATCACCCCGGCCGAGGACGTGATCGACTATCTGGTCCGTCGCATCGACCGCTCGGCACAGGCGGCGGCGGACATCGTGGCGCGGCTCGACGCCGAGCACCGGCCCGTGACCCGGGTGCTGGCGCGTCAGGTGATCGAGGCCAATCCCGACAGCGGCGACCTGTTCGAGTGACTTTGGCGGTTGCAGCCGTAACAAACTGACCCCAGAACGCTCGTCATGTCCGACGCCGCCATCTCAGACACGACGACCGGGACCGAGGTCCCCGATTCCCGCGCGCCGCAGCTGGCGCTCGACGAAGCCCTGATGACCTCGCCCGAGCGGTTCTTCAACCGCGAGATCAGCTGGCTGAAGTTCAACACCCGCGTGCTGGAAGAGGCCGCCAACCCCGTCCATCCGCTGCTGGAACGGCTGAGGTTCCTGTCCATCTCGGCCAACAATCTGGACGAGTTCTTCATGACCCGGGTCGCCGGTCTGAAGGGCCAGGTCCGCGAGCGGGTGCGGGTGCTCTCTGCCGACGGCCTGACCCCGGCCGAACAGCTGGAACGGATCAACGTCCAGGCCGGCGAGCTGATGGCCGAGCAGCAGCTGCGCTGGGGCCAGTTGCGCAAGGAGCTGACGGAGGCCGGGATCGAGGTCATCCATTCGGCCAGGATCACCCGGACCGAGAAGGACCGGCTGGAGCCCGAGTTCCTCAACCAGCTGTTCGCCGTGCTGACGCCGCTGGCCATCGACCCGGCCCACCCGTTTCCGTTCCTGCCCAACCTTGGTTTCTCGCTGGTGCTCAAGCTGAAGCGACGGGCGGACAGCCGGACCCTCTATGCCCTGGTGCCCGTGCCGACCCAGGTGCGCAGGTTCTGGGAGCTGCCGACCGACGGCCGGTCCAAGCCGGGTCGGCGGCGGTTCGTGGCGCTCGAGACCCTGCTCCTGCTGTTCATCGACCACCTGTTCCCCGGCTGCGACGTTCTGGAAAAGGGCCTGATCCGCCTGATCCGCGACAGCGACATCGAGATCGAGGAAGAGGCCGAGGATCTGGTGCTGGAATACGAGGAGGCGCTGAAGCAGCGCCGCCTGGGCGAGGTCGTGCGGATCAAGATCGAGGCCTCGACGCCCGACGACCTGCGCGATTTCATCGTTGGCGAACTGGAGGCGGCGCCTCAGGACGTGGTCATGGTCAACGGGATGCTGGGCCTGGCCCAGCTGTCCGAGCTGATCCCGAACGGCCATCCTGAACTGAAATTCCCCGGCTACGAGCCGCGCTATCCCGAACGCGTCCGCGACCAGGGCGGAGACGTCTTCGCCTCGGTGCGCGAGAAGGACATCCTGATCCACCACCCGTTCGAAAGCTTCGACGTGGTGGTGCAGTTCCTGCGACAGGCGGCGCGCGATCCCAACGTTATCGCCATCAAACAGACCCTCTATCGCACCTCCAAGGACAGCCCCATCGTCGCCGCCCTGATCGAGGCGGCCGAAAACGGGAAAAACGTCGTCGCCCTGGTCGAGATCAAGGCCCGGTTCGACGAGGAAGCCAACCTGCGCTGGGCCCGGGCGATGGAGCGGGCCGGGGTCCACGTCGTCTTCGGCTTCGTCGAATACAAGACCCACGCCAAGCTCAGCATCGTGGTCCGGCGCGAGGGCGAGGCGCTCAAGACCTACTGCCACTTCGGCACCGGCAACTATCACCCGGTGACGGCCAAGGTTTACACCGACCTCAGCCTGTTCAGCTCGGACCCGGTGCTGGCACGCGATGCGGGGCGGGTGTTCAACTACATCACCGGCTATGCCGAGCCCGACGACCTGGAAGCCCTGGTCGTCTCGCCGCTGAACATGAAGTCGACGCTGATCGAGCTTATCGGTCAGGAGATGGCGGCGGCGGCGAAGGGCAAGCCTGCGGCGATCTGGGTCAAGCTGAACGCCCTGGTCGATCCCGAGATCATCGACGCCCTGTACCGCGCCAGTCAGTGGGGCGTTCGGATCGAACTGGTGGTGCGCGGCATCTGCTGCTTGAGACCGGGGGTGCCCGGCCTGTCGGAGAACATCCGGGTCAAGTCGATCGTCGGGCGTTTCCTGGAGCACAGCCGGATCATCTGTTTCGCCAACGGCCGCGACCTGCCGCACGACAAGGCCAAGGTGTTCATCTCGTCGGCCGACTGGATGGAGCGCAATCTGAACCGGCGGGTCGAACTGATGACCCCGATCCGGAACGCCACGGTCCATGACCAGATTCTGGACCAGATCATGGTCGCCAATCTGAAGGACGATATGCAGAGCTGGTCGCTGAACGCCGCCGGCGACTATGTCCGGGTGACCGCAGACCCCGACCGGCCCTTCTCGGCGCACCAGTATTTCATGACCAATCCCAGCCTGTCGGGGCGCGGCCGCAAGGTGAAAAACAAGCCGCAGGCGCTTCGCTACGTTCGGCAGGGCCGATGAACGTGATCTATGCGCCGCCCCGCGAGGCGGCCGTGATCGACATCGGGTCGAACTCGGTGCGGATGGTGCTGTACCGACTGGAAGGCCGGGCCATCTGGACCGTGTTCAACGAGAAGGTCCTGGCGGGTCTGGGCCGCGACCTGCCTGCGAAGGGTCGACTGTCACCTGCGGGTGTCGCCATGGCCCTGACGACGCTGCGCCGGTTCGCGGCGGTGCTGGAGGGGGTCAAGCCGGCCTATACCTTCGTCGCGGCGACCGCGGCGGTGCGCGAGGCCATCGACGGCCCCGACTTCTGCGGCCAGGTCGCAGCCCAGACCGGGCTGCAGGTCCGCGTCCTGTCGGGCGAGGAGGAGGCGCACTATTCGGCGCTGGGCGTGATCGCCGGGGACCCGTCGGCGGCGGGCGTCGTCGCCGACATGGGCGGTTCCAGCCTGGAGCTGATCCGGATCGGCGAAGGGGCGCTGAAGGCCGGGGTCACCCTTCCGCTCGGCCCCTTCAGCCTGGCGGACGCCGAAGGGTTCGACGTCGATCGGCTGAGGACCCGGGTCGGTCTCATCCTGAAGCCCGTGGCAAAGCCGTTCGCGGCCGATCATCTGCATGCCGTCGGTGGCGGCTGGCGCTCGCTGGCCCAGTTGCACATGGCGATCAGCGACTATCCCCTCAAGATCGTCCACCAGTACGCCATGACGGCGGACGATGCCCGCGACGTCGCGCGGCTGGTGGCGCAGCAGTCGCGGGCCTCGCTGGACCGGCTGCCGGGCGTGTCGCGAAAACGGGCTGAGACCCTGCCCTATGCCGCCCTGGTGCTGGAGGGGCTGATCGATCGGCTGGGACTGAAGACGATCCATTTCTCGGCCTGGGGCCTGCGCGAAGGTCTGTTGTTCGAGGCGCTGGACCGGGACGAGGCCGCGGAGGACCCGCTGATCGCCGGGTGTGAGGCCCTGGGGGCCCGTCAGGGGATTTCGCCCCACCTGCCCGCCGCGCTCAACGGCTGGCTGACCAACCTGATCGCCGCCCTGCCGCCGGCGTTCGGCGCGCAACGCGACGGGGTTCTGGCCGCCGCCGCCTGTCGCCTGGCCGATCTGGGGGCACGGCTGCATCCCGATCACCGGCTGGAGCTGGCCTTCGACCAGTTGCTGAGAGCGCCCATTCCGGGCCAGACCCATGCCGAGCGGGTCTTCCTGGCCTGTGTGCTGAACGCCCGGTACGGGGGCGGAGCTGCGACGCCCAGCCCCGCCGTCACCGACCGGCTGCTGGGCGAGGACGCACGGCTGAGGGCGCGAGCCCTGGGGCTGGCGATCCGGCTGGGGTGCGATCTGTCGGGGCGCTCGCCGCAGTTGCTGGCCAATGCGGCGCTGACGGTCTCCGGTTCAACGCTGAAGCTGACCGCTTCGGACGGATACGCCGCCGTCCTGCTGGGTGAACAGACCCGGCGTCGGGCCAAGGCCTTGGCCGAGGCCATGAAGCTGAAGCTGGAAATCTGACGGGCGACGGTCCACGGTTGCGCCTTGATGGAGGGTGCGGACATGGCGGTCACCGGTATCGGCGGGTTCTTTTTCCGGTCGCAGGATCCCAAGGCTCTGGCGGCCTGGTATCTGACGCACCTCGGGGTCGGGGCACCGGAGGGGATGTTCCTGTGGGACCAGCAGGCGGGGCCGACGGTCTTCTCGCCGTTCAAGGCCGACACCGACTATTTCGCGGCGGACAAGTCATGGATGCTGAACCTGCGGGTCGATGACCTGGATGGAATGCTGGCCACGCTGCGGGCCGCCGGGATCGAGATCATCACCAAGCCCGAGTGGGACGCCTCGCCCGAGATCGGCCGGTTTGCTCGCATCCACGACCCCGAGGGCAATGCGATCGAGCTGTGGCAGCCGCCGGCGCCCTGAAGCCTATTCGATCTCGACGACCTCGACGCGGGCGCCGTTGAGGACCAGGGCGATTTCGCCGCGTTTCAGCTTCAGCGCATCCTCGCCGAACAGCTGGCGGCGCCAGCCCTTCATGGCGTCGACGTCGGCCTCGTCGGACAGGGCGATCTTTTCCAGGTCGGCGACATTGGCGATCAGCTTGGAGGCGACGCCGGCGTTGTCGCTCTTGGCCTTGAGCAACACCTTCAGCAGTTCGACGACCGAGGGCGGGGCCGGCTGGTTGTGGCTGGGCCGGTCCATCTTGGGCGCGTGGGCGTCCGGATCGGCCATGACCCGCTTCAGTTCCTCGATCAGTTCGAGACCCAGGCGTGAGCCACCGAAACCCTTGGGCACCGAGCGCAGGCGGTTGAAGGCCTCGACGTCGAGCGGGGCCTGGGTGGCGATCTCGTCGATGGCCTCGTCTTTCAGGATGCGACCGCGCGGCTGATCGCGATCCTGGGCCGCCTGTTCACGCCAGACGGCGGTGGCCTTGAAGGCGGCCAGGTATTTCGCGTTGAACTTCTTGGGCTTCAGCCGCTTCCAGGCCTTGTCCGGCGTCGTGTCGTAGAGTTCGGGATCGACCAGATCCTCCATCTCGGACATGACCCAGTCCAGCCGATTCTCCTTGATCAACCGGTCGCGCAGCTTGGGATAGAGGGCCGCCAGATGGGTCACGTCACCGATGGCATAGGTCAGCTGGGCGTCCGACAGGGGGCGGCGCGACCAGTCGGTGAAGCGGCTGCCCTTGTCCAGGTCGATGCGCAGCATCTGGCGGACCAGCGAATCATAGCTGACCTGATCGCCGAAGCCGGCGGCCATGGCGGCGACCTGGCTGTCGAACATCGGCTTGGGCATGGCTCCCAGCTTGACGAAAATCTCGGTGTCCTGGCGCGCGGCGTGGAAGACCTTGATGACGGCCGGATCGCGCAGGATGTCGAGGAAGGGCCCCAGATCCAGGCCCTCGGCCAGGGGATCGATGATCGCCTCATGCGTCGGCGTCGCAGCCTGGATCAGGCACAGCTTGGGCCAGTAGGTGGTCTCGCGCATGAATTCGGTATCGACCGCGATGAACGGTGCGGTCGATACGGCCTCACAGAAGGCAACCAGAGCGTCATTGGTGGTGATCGGCGTCATTCGGATGCTATAGCCCCGCGCACAGGCGTTGTGGCAAGAGCCACGACATATTTCCGCACTGATTCAGGCCTCGCGAACCCATGAGCGATACACCAAAGCCGCTGGACAACGGCCTGACCTATGCCGACGCGGGCGTCGACATCGACGCGGGCGAGATGCTGGTCGAGGCGATCAAACCCTTGGCCAAGTCCACGCGGCGGCCGGGCGCCGAGGCGTCGCTGGGCGGATTCGGGGCCCTGTTCGACCTCAAGGCCGCCGGATTCGTCGATCCGTTGATCGTCGCCACGACCGACGGCGTCGGCACCAAGCTGAAGATCGCGATCGAGACCGGGCGTCATGACGGCGTCGGGGTCGACCTGGTGGCCATGTGCGTCAACGACCTGCTGGCGCAGGGTGCCGAGCCCCTGCTGTTCCTCGACTACTATGCGACCGGCAGGCTGGAGATCGACGCGGCGCGTCGGGTCGTCGCCGGGATCGCCGAGGGTTGCCGTCAGGCGGGCTGTGCCCTGGTGGGCGGCGAGACGGCCGAGATGCCGGGCATGTATTCGGGCGGCGACTACGATCTGGCCGGCTTCTCGCTGGGCGCCGTCGAGCGGGGCCACGCCCTGCCCTATCTGGATCGCCAGTTCGCCGGCGACGTCATCATCGGCCTGGCGTCCTCCGGGCCGCACTCCAACGGCTATTCCCTGATCCGCAAGGTGGTCGAGAAGTCGGGTCTGTCGTGGGGCGATGACGCGCCGTTCGCCAAGGACCGGTCGCTGGCCCAGGCCCTGATGGAGCCGACGCGCATCTATGTGAAGCCGGTGCTGCCGCTGATGAAGGCCGGTCTGATCAAGGGCGCCGCCCATATCACCGGCGGCGGCCTGATCGAAAACCCGCCGCGCTGCATCGCCGAGGGCCTGACCCCGTCGTTCGACTGGGACGCCTGGCCGATGCCGCATGTGTTCCAGTGGCTGGGCGAGGTCGGCGGAATATCGGATCACGAGCTGCGCCGGACGTTCAACTGTGGCGTGGGTTTCATCCTGATCGTGGCTCCGGAGAACGTCGAGGCGGTACTGGAAGGCCTGCTGGAAGCCGGCGAGGCGGCATTTGTCTGTGGGCAGCTGGTCTGACGCCTGGTTGGTGGTTGGTGGTTGGTGGTTAGTGGTTAGTGGGTGTCGCATCTTCGACGCTGCGTGACTGCCGGGCGACAGAGCCCGCTGCCGGACCCGGCAACCACTAATCACCAATCACCAATCACTCTCCACGCACGCCTCTTCGCCCTCACGCGATCTCTCGCTGAAGTCATGGGAAGGGCCGGCGGAGCGTCCGGGCTCTCACCCGGAAGAAGATAGAAAATACCGTTTCGGCGAAAGACAGACGCTCCGCGTATGTGGTTTTCGCAGGAGCTGTACGGCTCGGTCTCCCGAACCAGCGGGGGTATTCGCCCCTTGCCGCTACCGCGCCCCCGACGGGAAGGTCGCGCCCTTGCGACACGAGCCCCTGGACGATCCGACTCTCTGCGCCAGACCCTTTGACGGTCCGGGCCGACGAAGCTCCCGAAAGAACTGCGCCGGCATCCCCGGTCCGATCCCGCTCCACACACCCCCGCCGCAACAAGATCGCAAGGCCTTGCGCCCTTCCCCGCGACGGGACA
>NZ_JBIIAY010000189.1:0-3737 GCF_044239655.1 Brevundimonas sp. | reverse complement strand
TATGACCGGCCGGGCCGGTCTTCGTACGACGCATCGGACGACGTCCTCCACCGGGTTGCTGCGTCGGTGGACGCCATCGCCGCGCGTCTGGAGGCCGCCGAGCGCCGCTCGACCGTCGCGATCCAGGGCGTCGATCAGGCCGTCTCGGGTCTGGTCCGTCGTCTCGACGGCCAGGATGCGACGGCCAAGACGCAGGGCCGGCGTCTGGACGACATCTCCGAGGAACTGCGCGAGGGCCACCGTCGCCTGCGCACCTTCGAACAGCAGGTCGGACCCGAGACCAAGGCGACCTTCGGCAAGGTCGAGACGGGCCTCGGGGCCCTGGCCTCGCGCCTGTACGACATCGAGGAACGCCAGCGCAGCGGCGTGAACGAACTGCGTGCCCGCATGGACGCGGTCGAGAAGACGGCCGGGCCGGGGATCGGATCGGACCTGCTGGCCCAGGTCGGTGCCCGCCTCGACGACGCCCAGGCGCGGACCACCGAGGCCCTGCGCGGCCTGGAACGGTCCTTCGCCGGGCTGGATCAGCGTCTGCGCGCCGCCGAGGGGCGGGTCGAGCCCGAGGGCAGCCGCGAGGCCGCCCGGTTCGAGAAGCTGGCCGAGACCCTGGGCCGCCAGGTCGAGGCCAACCGCGCCGACATGATGCGCCGGCTGGATACGGCCGAGCACGAAGGCCGGATGAGCCGGCTGGAAAGCGCCGTCCTGGCCATCGGCGACACGGTCAAGACCTCCGAGCAACGCTCGGCCCAGGGCATCGAGGCCATGGGCCGCGAGGTCCTGCGCATCGCCCAGAACCTGAACGGCCGCGTCCAGAAGGTCGAGGCCGACGGTACCGGCCGCGACGACCGTCTGGCCGACACCCTGTCGCGCAAGGTCGACGGGGTCGCCTCGGCCCTGTCCGACAAGCTGTCGGAAAAGATGGACCGCGACATGGGCCGCTATGCCCAGGCGGTGGAGCAGCGGCTGACGCGGTCCGAGGACCAGCACGCCATCGCCCTGGAAAAGCTCGGCGGCGAGATCACGCGGATTTCGGACCGACTCGCCGACCGTATCGCCCAGTCGGAGCGCAAGTCGGCCCAGGCCCTGGAAGAGATCGGGCGCAAACTGTCGGACAGCTCGGAGCGGATCGAGCAGCGCTACGACCGCGCGTCCGGCGAACTGGCCGAGCGGATGCGGCTGTCGGAAGAGCGCACCGCGCAGCTTCTGACCGACGCGCGCGACGCCATGGCCAGCCGGGCCGAGCGGGCCCCGTTGCGCGAGCCCGTCAGCGAACCGGCAAGGTTCGAGACCGATGATCTGCGTCAGCCCGACTGGCGCGCCGCCGCCTTCGGCAACGGCTACGAGGACGCGCCTGACAGCGGCTGGTCGGCCGATCCCCTGTCGGTCGGACCCGAACCCGAGCCCTTTCCCGGGGCCGTGAGCCCGACGCCGACCCGGACGGATTTCGGCGCGGCCCTGGCCGAACGGGTCCTGATGCAATCGGCAGTCATGCCGGAACCGGTGCCTGCGCCTGTGCCCGTCGAACCGGCGTTTGCCGCCCAGCCGTTCGCGACCCAGCCTCTGGCCCCGCAGGCGCTCGCCGAGCCCGCGCCGGTCTATGTCGAGCCCCAACCTCAGCCGGCGGCGTTCGGCGGCTTTGGCGGGGCCGATGTCGAGGATGCGCTGGAGGCTACCGCGCCGATCCGGCCGCAGGCCTTTGGCCATCAGGCGGCACCATCGCCCGCAGACGCGTTCGACGCCGGGGGTGACGAGTTCTCGGCCGAGACCGACTTCGTCAATCCGCGCCAGATGCGGGCCGGGCTGGCGTCTGGTGCAGCGACAGCGCGCGCGGCCTCGACCCGCAGCGCCATCGACGCGGCTCGCGCTGCGATGATGTCGGCTCCGGTTGTGACGGATGAGCCCAAATCCGCCTTCGGCCTGAAGCGCGGGGGCAAGTCGCGGCTGCAGGAACGGCTGGACAAACAGGCCAATCGCGACGGCTCGGTGGTGCGCAAGGCCTTCCTGGCCTCGGTGACCGGTGTCGCCGTGGTCGGCGGCGTCTTCGCCATGCAGCGCCTGACGGGTGCCGAAGCCTTCAACATTCCGGGCATGGAAACGGTCGGCCAGGCGCTCGGCCTGGGTCCCGCCCAGCGCGCCCCGGCCCCGGAAGGCGAGACCACGCCCCTGCTGGCCTCGGCCCTGACGCCGACCGACGCCGTGTCGCTGGATCAGACCGAAGCCCAGGGCCTGTTCGATCAGGCCGTGGAACAGATCGACACCGGCCAGCCCGGCGGGATCGCGACCCTGACCCGTGCGGCCAACCTCGGCCTGCCGGCGGCGCAGTTGAAGCTGGCGGACCTGTACGAGCGCGGCGGTGAAGCCGGCGTGACCCGCAACGTCACCGAGGCCCGGCTGTGGGCGCGACGCGCGGCCGAGGGCGGCGATCCGCGCGGCATGCACGCCTTCGGCATGTATCTGTTCGACGGCGTCGGCGGCGCGAAGAACCGGCCCGAGGCCCTGAACTGGCTGCTCAAGGCGGCCGATCGCGGTCTGGTCGACAGCCAGTACAATGTGGCCCGCATCTATGAGAACGGCGACGAGGGCATAGCGCCCAACCCGACGGAAGCGTTCAAATGGTATCTGATCGCGGCCAGGACCGGCGATACCGACGCCCAGACCGCCGTAACCCGCATCACGCCCCAGGTGCCGACCGCCGGACGGCGTACGGCGCGGGCGGCGGCCGAAGCCTTCCAGACCGAGCCGCTCGCCTGATCGGTCCGGTGCGGCTCTGAGGTTCGCGTCGTCCATGCAACGGGTGGCGAAGCGGATGCCTCGGGTCTAGACCCTTTTCCCACGCCCCTCCCGGCGTCCATCAACCCGTCAGCCGAAGGCCCGCCCTTTGGATATCTATCTGCCGATCGCCGAGATTTCGGTGAGCTGGCCGATCCTGGTTCTGCTGGGGACGGCGGTCGGATTCGTGTCCGGTCTGTTCGGCATCGGCGGCGGCTTCCTGATGGCCCCGATCCTGATCTTCCTCGGCATCCCTCCGACTGTGGCTGTGGCCAGCCAGGCCAGCCACGTGGTGGCCTCCTCGACCTCGGGCGTGATCCGCTATTCGGGTCAGAAGGCCGTGGATTTCCGCATGGGCGGGATCATGGCGGCGGGCGGGGCGGCCGGCGCCCTGCTCGGGGTCGAGGTGTTTCGCTATCTGCGCCTGCTGGGCCAAGCGGATCTTGTGGTGGCCCTGTCCTATCTGGTGTTTCTCGGCGTCATCGGCATGCTGATGCTGAACGAGAGCCTGACCGAAATCATCCGCAGGCGACGGGGCGAGGTCGCTCCGCACAAGGAGCGTCGTCGGCCGATCTTCCTCTACGGCCTGCCGTTCAAGATGAAATTTCCGCGCTCGGGCCTGGTCATCAGCGTGATCCCGCCGGTGGCCCTGGGGGTTTTCGCGGGGATCCTGTCGGCCATCATGGGGGTGGGGGGCGGCTTCATCCTGGTGCCGGCCATGCTCTATGTGCTGCGGATGCGGGCGGGGGTGGTGGTCGGCACCAGCCTGTTCCAGATCATCATCACCACCGGCATCACGACCGTGCTTCAGGCCGGACGGAACCAGACGGTGGACATCGTGCTGTCGACCATCCTGCTGGTCGGGGGTGTCGTCGGGGCCCAGCTGGGCGTCAGGGCGGCCGGGCGGTTCCGGGGCGAGGAACTGCGCGCGGCGCTCGGCTTCATCGTCCTGGGGGTCGGCGTCTATA
>NZ_JBIIAY010000063.1:0-17654 GCF_044239655.1 Brevundimonas sp. | reverse complement strand
CCCGGACCTCGTGACCAGCCCTCCGGCCGTCGTGGAGCAGTTCGTTCCGCCGTCGGAGCAGTCGCAGTCCACCAGCGGCCAGGTCCGCGTCGCCGCCGCCCTGACCGACGCCCAGGTCAAGGTCGATACCGGGTTCCAGGGTGCCTCGATCGTTCTGTACGGGGCGGTGTTCAATCCGACCGACACCCCCGCCGATGTCGTGGTGGTGGTGCGCGGCCCGGACGCGCCCGTTCGCCTGGTCAAGAAGACCCGCAACATGGGCGTCTGGCTGAACAGCCGTCCCGTCCTGTTCGAGGGCGCGCCGGGCTTCTACATGACCGCCTCGACCCGGCCGCTGAGCGAGATCGCCGGCTTCGGTCAGCTGCGGCGGCTGGGTGTCGGCGTCGATCACCTGCGGATCGGGGCCCCGGACGAGGCGAGGACGGTGACGCGATACGGCGTGCGGGACGTGGTCATTTCCCGGCTCGGCGACGATTACCTGGATTGGCGCCGCGCCGTGATCCGGCTGAAGGAGGCGGCAGCGCTGTACAACACCGATCCCGACGGCGTCAGCTTCGTGGACCGGGGCCTGTTCCGCGCCGAGGTCGAGCTGCCGACCACCGCACCGACGGGCGAGTACCACGCGGAAGTCTGGCTGTTTCAGGAGGGCCGCCCATCGTCGGTCTCGAACCTGACCCTGACGGTCGAAAAGGTCGGGTTCGAGCGCGACATCTATGAGTTCGCTCACCGTCGCCCCTGGTCCTACGGCCTGCTCAGCGTGCTGCTGGCCGCGGGGATGGGGTATCTGGCGTCGCGGGTCTTCCGGCGCGGCTAAAGCATTCGTCACGCATGTTGATCCCGTCGCCTTCCACAAGGAGGCGGGTTCATCACAACGGGCACAACGAAGGCACAACGCACACGGCGGGATCGCATCCTGACCCGAGGGCAGCGAGCCGCTCGGACTGCAGGGCTGCGGCTTCGCCGCGATGTCAGACTGCCAGACAACCGATCGCTGTTCGGGTGGTGCTCAGCCTGCGTTGTGTTCGTGGTGACCTCGCTGTGCCCGCTGTGATGAACCTTGATGGTTTCGTCAGCAAAGGACGTCTCGTCACGAGGCGTCCTCATCGGGCCACCGCAGCCGTCGAACAAGCTACCTGGTCGCCAGTCGTACCAGCTTTCCGTTCGCCTCGTCGGTGATGGCCCAGACGGCACCGTCGGGGCCGACGGCCACGTCGCGGATGCGTTCGCCCAGATCGGTCAGCAGGCGCTCCTCACCCACGACGCGGTCGTTCTGGATCACCAGCCGGGCGATGTGTTTTTCCTTCAGTCCCGCGACCAGCAGATTGCCCTGCCAGCCCGGGAACATGGCGCCGGAATAGAGGGTCGCGCCGCCGGGGGCGATCACGGGATCCCAGTAGTAGACGGGCTGTTCGGTGCCTTCCTTCTGGGTCGCACCGGCGCTGATCGTGCCGCCTGCGTATTCGACGCCATAGGCCACGTCGGGCCAGCCGTAGTTCAGTCCGCGCTGGTCCAGGTTGACCTCGTCGCCGCCCCGGGTGCCGTGCTCGACGGTCCAGACCTTGTTGTCGGCGCCGATGGCGATGCCCTGGACGTTGCGGTGACCCAGGCTCCAGATCTCGGGCAGGGCCCCCGCCTGGCCGACGAAGGGATTGTCGGACGGGACCGTGCCGTCGGCATTGATGCGGATGGTCTTGCCCATGTGCGAGCCCAGATCCTGGGCCTGGGGCCGCATGGGCCGGTCGGAGCGTTCCCCCAGGGTGACGAACAGCTTGCCGTCGGGCGCGAACGCCAGGGACGAGCCGAAATGCTTGTCGCCGTCATAGATGGGCAGGGCGCGGAAGATGACCTGGACATTGTCGACCCGGCTGCCGTCCGCCGACAGGGCACCACGCGCGACCGAGGTGGCGTTGCCACCATCTCTGGGCTCGGCATAGCTCCAGTAGATCATGCGGTCGGAGGCGAAGGTCGGGCCGACCACCACGTCCAGCAGGCCGCCCTGACCCCGCGCATCGACGGCAGGCAGGCCGGCGATGGCGGCGCCCTTGGTCCCATCGGCGGCGATGATCGACAGCTTGCCCGATCGCTCGGTCACCAGCCAGCGCCCGTCGGGCAGCAGGGCCAGGCCCCAGGGATGGTCGAGACCGGAGGCGACGACGGTGTGGGCCATGGCAACGGAGGTGGTGACGGCGGGCGCGCGCGTCTGGCCGGGGAAGGCCGGGGTCTGGCCGGTGCCGTTTGCCGGGCGGGTCTCCAAGGGCGTGCCGGGCGCGGCAGGCGTCGGGTTCTGACCGCTGGCTCCGCAGGCGGCGGCCAGGGCGGCGAAGGCGACGGTGGCGGCGAGGGGGATCATGCGCATGGCGGGTCTCGAACAGGCTGAGGGTCGACGGATCAACGGCAGGCTAGAGGCTGCGTTCCCGCTGAACAGCGCCGCTTGCTGCGACCGATCGTCCACGGCACGGCCACGAAAAAGCCGGCCGGGGCGGACCCCGGCCGGCTCTGAAGTTCATCCTCTTGGCGGGATGATCAATATTTGACTTTGAAGGTGATGCCGTAGGTGCGCGGGGCACCCAGGAAGGCGTCATAGGTCGCCGTGTCTGCGGCGGCATTGTAGAAGGTGCCGGGGTTCGAACCGGCGGTCTGGAGCGTCGACTGGAAGGCGGTGCCCTGCAGCGGCGCGGCATAGCCGACCTGGATGTATTCCTTGTCGGTCAGATTCTGACCCCACAGTTCGACGGTCCAGCGATCGTCAGCCGTACCAAGCGTGATGCGGCCGTTGACGAGGGTGTAGGCGTCCTGGCCCTTGTAGGGCAGCAGGTCGGAGCCGGTGTTGTATTCGCTGGAATACTTGGCCGACAGGCTGGCGCCGAACAGCAGATTGCCGACGGTGCGCTCGAAGTTCACCGAGTTGGTGCTGGACCATTCCGGCGCGAAGGCCGGGGTTCCGCCCGGCAGCAGCGACAGCTGCGGGAAGTTGGACGGCTGGGTCAGCTGGGCGGCGGTGAAGACGCCGTATTCGGCATCCGTGTAGGTCAGGCCGGACGAGACCGACAGGCCTTCGATCGGAGTGAACCACAGGAAGTCGGCGTCGAAGCCCTGGCTGTTCAGCTCGGGGATCGCTTCCACCGTGAAGGCGGTGCCGAGGAAGGTGTTGAGCTGGAAGTTCTCGACCTTCTGGTTGAAGTAGGTGGCGTTGAACAGCACCTTGCGATCGAACAGGGTGGCCTTGAAGCCGGCTTCGTAGCTGTCGACCGTTTCCGAGGGGAAGAAGGTCGAGGCGTTGGGGGTCACGCCGGTCTGGGTCCGGTCCAGGTTGTAGCCGAACGACTTGTAGCCGCGGGCATAGGACACATAGGTCAGGAGCTGGTCGTTCAGGCGATAGGCGGCCTTGACCGTGCCCGAGAACTCGCTGTCGTCGAAGTCCTGGTGGGCGACGCGGTCCTGGAAGGCGCTGTTGACCCAGGGCAGGCAGATCGTGCCGACGATGGAGCCGGCGGTGCCGGCGCCCAGCAGGCCGCCGATGGCTCCGGCGTTCGCCAGGGCGGCGTTACAGGTGCTGGAGTTGTTGTTGAGGTTGGTCTGCAGCGAGTCGACCGACTTGGTGTCGCTCGTGTAGCGCAGGCCGACGGTGATATCGAACTGGTCCGTCAGGTGGAAGGTGTTGTTCGTGAACAGCGCGAACGACTCGGAGGTCTGGTTGTAGCGGTCGCGGAAGCCCTGGCCGACGATGAAGCCCGGACCCGTGGCCTGGGCCGTCGGGACGGTGACGATCATGCCGCCGGGGCCGACAGGCAGGCGACCGGTGCCGCCCGAGGCCAGGCAGCCCTGCAGGCCGGCACCACCCGAGGTCTGACCCGGACGCGTGAAGCAGCCGATGATGCCGGGGCTGACCGGGAACTGCGGAACGGCGCGGTTCAGGTTGGCGCTGAGCAGGAAGGACAGGAAGGGCGTGTAGTCCGCGCCGTTGTAGAAGCTGTCCGTACGCGAGACCTGCTCACGGGTGGCGAAGGCGCCGACCAGCCAGTCGAGGCGATCCGTGGCCCCGGCCAGACGGACTTCCTGGGTCCAGTTCTCGACGCCGTAACCGTAGTCGCCGTCGTTGACGCGGTAGTTGATGTCCGCGCCCGTGTAATCGATGTCCTGGCCCAGCGAGGACTTCCAGCGGCGCCACGACGAGACGGTCGTCAGGGTGGCGTCACCCCAGCGGTTCAGGTCGATGTTGGCCTCGGCTGACAGGCCCTTGTCCTCGATGGTCTGGCCGTCTTCGCGGTTGGCGTAGCCGAGGCGCGAGAAGGGCAGGCCGCTGAAGGTCGCGTTGGGCGGGGCCTGGCCGGTGCCGGTCGAGAGGCCGTCGATGAAGGGGAAGGTCTGGCCCGTGCGGACCTGAACGCCGACGCAGCAGTATTCATCGCGCTTGGAATAGTCGGCGATGATGCGGATCGAGGTGTTGTCGTTGGGCAGGACCAGCAGCTGGCCGCGCGCGGTCCAGAAGTCCTGGTTGCCGTCGTCGCGATCGGTACGGGGACCGTCGCCGAGGTCGATGTCGGTGAAGCCGTCGCGGACGCGGCGACCGGCGTACAGGCGGAAGGCGACCTGGTCGTTGATCGGGCCTGTGACCGACCCTGCTGCGCCCATGGCACCGTAGTTGCCGAAGGTGAGTTCGGCGTCATAGCCCGGCGTGAACGAGGGGGCCTGGGTGATGATGTTGATGACGCCGGCCGAGGTGTTCTTGCCGAACAGGGTGCCCTGCGGGCCCTTCAGGACCTCGATCCGCTGCAGTTCACCCAGGTCGCCGAAGCCGACCGAGTTGCGCGAGCGATAGACGCCGTCGATCACGACGCCGACCGAGCTTTCCAGACCCGGGTTGTCACCGACGGTGCCGACGCCGCGGATACGCACCGTGGTCGAGGCCTCCGACGAGGTCGAGGTGACGGTCATGCCGGGCGTCAGGATCTGGAGATCCTTGATGTCCTTGACGCCCGCGTTGTCGAGCGCTTCAGCCGACAGCGAGGTGACCACGATCGGCACGTCCTGAAGGCTCTGCTCGCGCTTCTGGGCGGTGACGATGATGTCGTCGACGCTGGTCGACGGGCCTTCCTGGTCCTGGGCCGAGGCGGCACCGACGAGACCGAAGGCGACTGCGCCGACGACGGCGGCGGACACGGAATAGCGAAGTGATTGAGTAAGACGCATGGACGGCTCCCGGCTCATGGCCCGACCGCCTGGACGGCGATCGCGGCGTTTCCTGTTTCCCTGCCCTCGCTCTCTTGTCGGAGCTGCGGGTAATTCGAACCCCTGCCGTAATCCAAGCCGAGTAGAGCGACAAGCAGCGGCATGGGGTCGGCGCGCGTTTTGCCCGCCGGTGGGCACCGGTGTGACGCAAAAGCGACAAAAACGGCTGACCCAAGGTCAATATTGGGCGTGAACTGCCCAGTAACCTTTCAGGTTTCGGCCAAATCCTTGCGTGGTCCGCGTTTGGCGATGGCAAGCGCCAGGGCCCCGCACAGGCCCGAAAGAACCGACCCGGCCAGGACCCCCAGCTTGACCTCGACCTGTTCGGGGGAATCGACGGCACCCGGGAAGGCGAGGGCTCCGATGAACAGGCTCATGGTGAAGCCGACCCCGCACAGCAGGCTGACACCATAGACCTGAAGCCAGGTGGCGTCGGTGGGTCGGGTGCCGAGCCCCAGCTTCGTCGCCAGCCAGGCCGCGCCGAACACCCCGATCTGCTTGCCGACGAACAGGCCGCCGGCGATGCCGAGGACCAGCGGCGCGAATGCCTGATCCAGCGACAGACCTGCGAAAGACACGCCCGCCTTGGCGAAGGCGAACAGCGGCAGGATCAGCCAGGCGACATAGGGGTGAAGGTCGTGCATCGCCTCCTTGAGCGGCGACTGCTTGTCCTCGGCGCGCGGTGCGATCGGCACGATCAGGGCAAAGGCCACGGCGGTCAGGGAGGTGCTGAGCCCCGCCTCAACCGTCAGCCACCACGCGGCGGCGAAGCCAGCAACCCAGAAGGGGGCGGGGATACGCATCGACCGGCCCCAGATCGCACCGCCGACCAGCAGGGCCGCGACGCCCAGCAGCGGCATCCACTGAACCCCCTCGCTGAACAGGATGGCGATCATGGCGATGGCCCCCAGATCGTCGACGATGGCCAGGGTCAGCAGGAAGACCCGCAGCGACGCCGGCAGTCCCTTGCCGACCAGGGCGAAGACCGCCAGGGCAAAGGCGATGTCGGTGGCCAGAGGTATGGGCCAGCCGCCGTGGGGGCCACCCGTCATCCCGGTGATCGCCAGATACACCAGCGCCGGCGCGATCATGCCGCCCAGGGCCGCCAGCACGGGGGTCGCCAGCTTCTTGGGATCGCTGAGCTCGCCGCGCACGATCTCGTATTTGATCTCAAGGCCCACCACGAGGAAGAAGACGGCCATCAGGCCTTCCTTGATCCACTCGGACACGGTCTCGCGCAGGATGAGCGGCCCGATCTGGAGCGTGTGCTCGCTCTTCAGCCAGGCGAAATAGTCGGCCGACAGCGGCGAGTTGGCCACGACCAGGGCGGCGACGGTGGCCAGGGCCAGGGCTGCACCGGAGGCGGTCTCGGTCTTGAGGAAGTCGAGAGTCAGTTTGCGTGCCACGGGGCCTCCGAGAATGGATGTCTGCCGTGGCGCCGGTTATCGACGACGCCGGACCGGATTCGTCGGGAATGCCCGCGCCAGCCTGACCCCGATGGGGCCTGATCTCTGCGCCTGTTCTAGCGCATCAGGACGGCTGCTGTGAAGCCGGAACAGGCGTTGCGGCGGGGCTTGTGAAGGGGCATCTGCACCCCATGCCCGTCTCCCCAGCCTATACGCCCGAGCCCCGCTTCTTCGACCTGGGGGATGAGTACGCCGATGCCGTTGGTCCCGCCGACTTTCCGACCACCATCCTGCGCTACCGCAACGACCGGGCGGCGGCGAGCGTGGGGCTGGAGGGTCTGGACGAAGCCGAATGGATCGCCGCCTTCGGCCGGTTCCAGCCGTTGCCGGGCCAGCCTGGGCCGACCGCCATGCGGTATCACGGGCATCAGTTTCGGCACTACAACCCCGACCTCGGCGACGGGCGCGGGTTTCTTGCGGGGCAGCTCAGAGAAACCACGCCCCTCGCGCTCAAGCAGACGAGCGCCGCGCGCGAGACGTTAGCGCTCAAGGAAGGCCGACTTCTCGACCTCGGCACCAAGGGCTCCGGCACGACGCCCTGGTCGCGCGGTGGTGACGGACGGCTGACGCTCAAGGGCGGGATGCGGGAGGTGCTGGCCGCGACCATGCTGGAAAGCCTGGGTGTTCCGACCAGCCGGGCCCTGAGCCTGATCGAGACGGGAGAGGCGCTGCAGCGCGGCGACGAACCGTCGCCGACGCGGTCGGCGGTGCTGGTCCGGCTCCAGCACAGCCACGTCCGGTTCGGCACCTTCCAGCGCGCGGCCTATTTCCAGCGCGCCGACATGATCGAGGCGCTCGTCGAACACGTCCGCACTCTGTACCACCCGCATGTCGCCGCGGGGGATGCGCCGGGCCTGCTGGCCGCGGTCGTCGAGGCTTCGGCCCGGCTGACCGCGCGCTGGATTGCGGCGGGGTTCGTCCACGGGGTGCTCAACACCGACAATCTGAACGTCACGGGCGAGAGCTTCGACTATGGGCCGTGGCGGTTCCTGCCCGCCTATGAGCCCGGGTTCACAGCCGCCTATTTCGACCAGACGGGCCTCTATGCCTTCGCGCGCCAGCCGGAGGCGGTGTTCTGGAACCTGACCCAGCTGGCCGGGTGCCTGAAGCTGGTCGCCGACGTCGAGCCCCTGACCGAGGCCCTGAACGGCTTCGGCCCGGCCTATATCCGCCATCTGCGCGCGGCCTTCCTGATGCGGCTGGGGGTTCGATCGCTGGGCGAGGCGGCGGACCAGAGGCTGGTCGACACCACCCTGGCCCTGTTGCGCGAGCGGGGCGAGGGGCTGCGGTGGGAGCCGCTGTTCTTCGACTGGTTCACGGGTTTCAGCTCGTCGGCGCGGGCGCTGGGCGGTCCCCGCGCGACGCTTTATCAGGGCGAGACCTTCGACGCCTTCCGCTTTGCGCTGTTCGAGCACGAACCCGACCGGCCCGAACGGCTGGAGCACCCGATGTTCGCGGAAAGCCAGCCCGAAGAGATGCTGATCGAAGAGGTCGAGGCACTCTGGGGCCCCATTGCCACGGACGATGACTGGTCGACATTCGAAGCCAGGCTGGCGCGACTTGAGCGGGCCCGGCAGGCCTGGGACTTCGGAGCCTGAACGCCGTCGCCGGGATTACGAATCCGTATGCATACGGCCACGCTTCGGCCGCGTAGCTGCGTAGATTTCGTGGCCTGAAACACGCGTTGATCGGCTAAGTCATCAATTGATGTCTACGGCTGATGACATGTGCGAAAAGCTGTGCCATTACCCCCTTGCAAACGGCGGCAGGCGATCCGATATCGCCACTGTTGCAGTTTCCTCCCCGACGACCTTCATCCCAGAGCCCCGCCATGGCCGCCACCTTCACGCCCGCCTCCGTCGCCCCCGTTTCCAGCGCCGCCGCACGTCTGCGCGCCACCTATCACAACATGGCGCTGTGGACGCTCCAGGGCTGGATCGCGATGTTCTTCCTCGCGGCCGGCTATGCCAAGCTGACGGAATCCATGGCCAATCTGATCACCCTGATGACCTGGCCGGCCATGGTGTCGGAACAGTTCGTGCGGGGTCTGGGCATCGCCGAGATCGTACTGGCGGTCGGCGTTCTGACCCCGCTGGTGTCGTGGAAGATCGGGCGTCCCCTGGTCGTGGTCTCCGCCGCCGGCCTGATCGTGCTGGAGGCCGTGATGCTGGGGGTCCATGCCCTGGGCGGCGACATCGGCCTGTCGATCGTCAACGTCCTGCTGCTGGCGATCACGATCCCGGTGCTGCTGGGCCGCCGGGCCTGACTTCGCCAGCCGACCGGCAACGGTCGGAGCAGAACTTCACCTGATCCCAGTCCCGCGCCCACTTCCGGCGCCACGCGAACGGCTTGCCGCAGGAGACGCACGTCTTCTGTGGGAGATCGCGTTTGTTGGTCCCGGCGTCATTGACGTGCTTGCGTGGCATCCTGTCCTAAAAGCTTCCCTTTACGTGCGCGTCAAGTTCGCGCTATGTATGTCTTATGGCGACCGCAGACGACCATCGCACCTATTCCATCCGCCAGCTGTGCCGCGAGTTCGGGGCGACGGCGAGGGCGCTCCGATTCTATGAGGACAAGGGGCTGCTGACCCCGGCGCGCAAGGGTCAGACCCGGGTCTATGACGCGCGCGACCGCGCCCGGCTGAAGCTGATCCTGCGCGGCCGCCGCATCGGTTTTACCCTGCACGAGATCCAGGACATGCTGGATCTGTACGACCGCAACGACGGAAATACCCACCAGATGGCGATCGCCCTGCGTCGCCACCGTGCCCAGATCGAGGCCCTGAAGCAGCAGCGCGAAGACCTCGACGCCGCCATCGAGACGGCCGAGGAGGCCTGTGCCGCGATGGAGGAGCGTCTGTCCCAGATGCGGCCCGACCTGTTGCCCGGTGCCGAGGACTATGAGTCGGTCCTCAGTGCCCGCCTGAACCCCGACAACCACGACCACCACCCGGTCCGCCATCCCTTCAAAGCGAGAGCCTGAGCCTCATGGCCTATAAAGCCCCCGTCCGTGACCTGACCTTTATCCTGAACGAGGTTCTGGAGATCGACCGCTATTCCAACCAGGCCGGGTTCGAGGACATCTCGTCCGATCTGGTCGGCCAGATCCTCGAAGAGGGCGCCAAGTTCGCCGAAGAGGTCATCGCCCCGATCAACCATTCGGGCGACAAGGAAGGCTGTCACTGGGCCGAGGGCGGCGTCGTCACCGGTCCCAAGGGCTGGAAGGAAGCCTATCAGGCCATGGTCGCGGCCGGCTGGCCCGCCCTGTCGGCCGACCCGGCGTACGGTGGTCAGGGCATGCCCGCCGTGGTCGGGATGGCGTTCGGCCAGTTCACGGCCGGGGCCTCGGCCGCCTTCTCGATGTATCCGGGCCTGACGGCGGGGGCCTATGCGGGCATCCACGCCAATGCGTCGGACGAGCTGAAGACCAAATACCTGCCCAAGATGGCCACCGGCGAGTGGGGCGGGACCATGAACCTGACGGAGCCCCAGTGCGGCACCGACCTGGGCATGGTGCGCACCAAGGCCGTCCCGCAGGGCGACGGCACCTACAAGATTAGCGGCCAGAAGATCTGGATCTCGGCCGGCGAGCACGACTTCACCGACAACATCATCCACACCGTCCTGGCCCGCGTCGAAGGCGCGCCGGCGGGGATCAAGGGACTGTCGCTGTTCCTGGTGCCCAAATTCCTCGTCAACGACGACGGGTCGATCGGCGAGCGGAACTCGCTGATGTGCGCCGGGCTCGAGCACAAGATGGGCATCAACGGCAATGCCACCGCCGTCATGCAGTACGACGAGGCCACCGGCTGGCTGATCGGCGAGGAAGGCCGGGGCATGAACAACATGTTCGTGGTCATGAACGAGGCCCGTCTCGGCACCGGCCTGCAAGGCCTGGCCATCGGCGCCGCCGCCTATCAGGCCGCGCTGGAGTTCGCCAAGGACCGGATTCAGGGCCGTTCGCTGACGGGTCCGAAGAGCCCCGACGCCGCCGCCGACTCCATCATGGTCCACCCCGACGTCCGCCGCATGCTTCTGGAGGCCAAGGCCTTCGTCGAAGGCGGGCAGGCCTTCATCCTGTGGACCGCGCTTCAGGCCGACCTGCAGAAATCCGCCGATGCCGCCACCGCGCAAAAGGCCCACGACTACATGGGTCTGCTGACACCGGTGCTGAAAGCCTATCTGACCGACAAGGGCTTCCACGTCGCGTCCCTGGGCATGCAGGTCCACGGCGGCAGCGGCTACACCGAGCATTTCCAGGCGTCGCAGTATCTGCGCGATGCGCGGATCACCATGATCTATGAGGGCACCAACGGCATTCAGGCGCTGGATCTGGTCGGCCGCAAACTGCCGTCGCAGGGTGGGCGGGCGATCATGACCTGGTTCGCCGACATCGACGCCTTCGTCGCCGAGAACGCCGGCAACGAGTCCATCAAGACCTATGTCGACGGCCTGGCCGACGCCAAGGCCAAGCTGCAGGAGGGCACGATGTGGCTGATGCAGAACGGCATGGCCAACCCGGACAACGCGGGTGCCGCCTCGACCGACTATCTGAACCTGTTCGGCATCACGGCGCTGGCCTTCCTCTGGGCGCAGATGGCCAAGGCGGCGCAGGCCAAGATCGACGCCGGTTCCGACGATCCCTTCTATGCGACCAAGCTGCAGACCGGCCGCTACTTCGTCGAACGCATCCTGCCCGACGCCGGTGCGCATCTGGCCAAGATGAAGACGGGTGCGGACGTGCTGATGGCGATGCCGGCGGAGGCGTTTTAAAGCGTCCCTCTCCCGGAGGGAGAGGGCTTGAGGCTCGGAGAGCGCAGCGATCCGCAAGCCGAAAGGGTGAGGGGTTGCCCTCTCACCGTCTGGCGTCCCAACCCCTCACCCTTTCGCGCAAGGACGACGGCTGATGCCGCCGTGCGCTCAAGCCCTCTCCCTCTGGGAGAGGGTTCCTCAAGCGGAGCCTTCCATGAACGTCATCACTACCCCGTCCCCCGATTTCATGCTGGAAGAGGAGATCACCCTCTTCTCCGACAGTGTCGGCAAGTGGATCGACGAGCATGCGCCGCCGGAGAAGGTGCAGGAGTGGATCGCCAACTCCTCCGTCCCGCGAGAACTCTGGACCCAGGCCGGTCAGGACGGGTTGATGGGCCTGTCGATGCCCGAGGAAGACGGCGGCATGGGCGGCGACTATCGCCACGAGGTCGTGTTGATGCGTCAGCTGGGCTGGAAGGGCGCGGACCATTTCGGCATCTCGCTGCACAACGCCATCGTCGCCCCCTACATCTGGCACTACGGCACCGAGGAGCAGAAGGCGCGCTGGCTGCCGCGTCTGGCCTCGGGCGAACTGGTCGGCGCCATCGCGATGACCGAGCCGGGCGCGGGGTCTGACCTGCAAGGGGTCAAGACCTCGGCGGTCAAGTCCGGCAACGGCTATGTGGTGAACGGCTCCAAGACCTTCATCACCAACGGGCAGCTCGCCAATTTCATCATCGTGGTGGCCAAGACCGACCCGACGGCGGGGGCCAAGGGCACCTCCCTGATCGTCGTCGAGACGGATGGCGCGGACGGCTTTGAGCGCGGCCGCAACCTCCACAAGATCGGCATGGAGGGCAACGACACCTCCGAACTGTTCTTCAACGACGTGAAGGTGCCGGCAGACAACATCATCGGCGGCGTCGAGGGCCAGGGCTTCATCCAGCTGATGCAGCAACTGCCCCAGGAGCGGCTGAACATCGCCGTCCAGGGCGTTGCGGCCGCCGAGCGTGGCCTGGAACAGACCCTGGAATACGTCAAACAGCGCAAGGCCTTCGGCAAGGCGGTCATCGATTTCCAGAACACCCAGTTCAAGCTGGCCGAGGTCAAGACCAAGCTGACCGTGGCACGCGTCTTCGTCGACCACTGCATCGGCCTGCATTTGAGGGGCCAGCTGGACGCCGTCACCGCCTCGATGGCCAAATACTGGGTCACCGACATCCAGGGCGAGGTCATCGACGAGATGCTCCAGCTCCACGGCGGCTACGGCTATATGAACGAATACCCGATCGCCCAGCTCTACAAGGACGCCCGCGTTCAGCGCATCTACGGCGGGACGAACGAGATCATGAAGGTGCTGATCGCGCGCTCGCTCTAGGGTAGGCTGGCGGCATGATCCGCCTTTACGTCACTACCGAACTGTCCCCCGGCACCGCCGTCGCTCCGACGCTCGACCAGTCGCGCTATCTGACCCAGGTGATGCGGCTGAAGCTCGGCGACGAGCTGATGGTGTTCAACGGTCGGGACGGGGAGTGGCGCTGTTCGATCGCGGAGGTGCTCAAGAAGGGTGTCCTGCTGCGCGCCGAGGAACAGGTCCGGCCCCAGAGCACCGTGCCCGACGTCCATCTGCTGATAGCGGTGGTCAAGAAGTCGGCGCTGGAGTTCGCGGTGGAGAAGGCGACCGAGCTGGGGGCCGCCCGCATCGGGCTGGTCCAGACCGACCGAACCCAGGTCCAGCACGTCCGCATGGACCGCCTCGACGCCATCGCCATCGAAAGCGCCGAACAGACGGGGCGGATGGACGTGCCCGTCGTCGACGCGCCGCGACGCCTGGCCGAGGTGCTGGACGGCTGGGACGGATCGCGTCGGCTGATGTTCTGTGATGAGACCGGGGGAGAGCCTGCTATCGCCGCGCTGCAGGCAGCGGGGGACGGGTCATGGGCGATCCTGATCGGGCCGGAGGGCGGGTTCTCGCCGGACGAACGGGATCGGCTGAGGGCCCTGCCGTTTACGACCGCGGTGTCTCTGGGACCCCGCGTGCTGCGCGCCGACACGGCCGCGACCACGGCGTTGACGCTGTGGCAGGCCGCCGTCGGCGACTGGGCGCGCTGAGACCCGTCAGGTTCCGAGGGTGTCCCAAGGTCTCGGCGCGGGTTGCATTGCCGCGTCTGCCGGGAGTCCACGAATGCGCATCGCCCTCATCGTCGTCGCGCTCGGTGCCTCATTCGTGTGTGCCCCGATCGCACAGGCACAGCCGGCAGAGGTCACCCTGGGGGCCATCGCCGACATGGTTCCGGGCACGACCTTCCCCGCGTCGCCGGAGACGGCCCCCGCGTCGATCAGCCTGCCCGACGCCTTCGCCGCCGCCGTGCGCGCGGCTCCGATCGACGGGGGGCGAGAGAAGACGCTGTTCATCGCGTTCCGCGCCGGCCAGCCGGTGCTCAAGGCCGCGATCGGCGGTGAGCGATACACGGCAAGCGGAGAATGCAGTCACTGCGATTTCCCGATGCCGATCCCCGGACACACCCATCCCTACGAGAACCCGTTCAGCGTCCAGGACCTGAAGCTGGTGATGCGATATCGCGAGCCTAGTCTGATGGTCACCACGACCGGCCAGATCTGGCTGGCCGTGCCGACCCAGCGGACCCTGGCGCTGACGCCCGACGATGTGGATCAGTGGCTGACGACGCGGTTCGCCCTGTTCGGGAACCGCCTCGAATGCCCCGTGCGGACACCGGCCGACGGCTGGGCATCACCTTCGGCCATGGGACGCCGCGTCGAGGCCTCGGCACGTGTCGCCGCCAGTCAACTCGGTATCGCCCTCTATGTCTCGAACCCCGGCGAGCCTCTTCGACGGGTTGCGGCGCTCGACTCGGACATGGAGGTCCTTCGCGGGGCGGGCTTGACGCCTGACGACCTCGGGGTCTGGGAAAACAGCCTGCTGAGGCTGATGCACGCGGTCGGTCAGAGCGGCCCGACCGGCACCGTCCAGTGGCCCCAGCCGTCCGAGGCCTACCCGGCGCTGGACGCCGCCATGGCCCTGCCGGTCGGCGGTTCAGGGGCGCGTCGAGACCAGGTCAGCGGTCTGCTGAACCTGGATCGCATCGTGCGTGCTGCACAGTCGTACTGGATATCGGCGCTCCCGACGACGGTCTATACCGCGCCTTTCGCCGACACGTCCCGGCGAGACCTGCCGTTCGTGTCGGTGCAGAACAGTCCGGACTGTTCTCGCATCCTCGTCATGGAGGGCGTTCAGACCTTCGCGCCGGACAGCGTGACCTACAGCCGGGGCTGGGCTCGCGATCGGCAGTCCGCTGTCGGCATCACCGAGGGCTGGAGCGCCATGGCCCCGGAGGATTTCCCCCGGGGCCAGGTCGTGCCGTGGTGAGCCCGACGGCCTGACCCCTTACTGGGGCGTGGCATTGCCCTGGTTGTCGCGGGCCGTCTCGGCCTTCTGCTCGTCGGCCTTGCGGGCGAGCGCATCGGTGGCCTCATCGACCTCCTGAGCGGCTTCCTTGGCCCCGGCGGCAACCGCCGAACCCAGCTGCGAGGCTTCTTCGGCGAGGGCGGAACCGGCCTTCTCGGCGGCTTGGCCCGTTTCAGCCGCGGCTTGATTGGCGTCGGCCTGGGCGTCGTCCTGTTCGGCCGGGGTGCAGGCGGCGACGCCCATGGCGAAGACGGCAGAGGCGAGCAGGGCGGGGATACGGACGGTCATGAGAAATCTCCAGCGGTATGAACCTGGGCTGGAAACGCGAAGCTGTGCCGTAGGTTGCCGATACGGGTGCCGGCTGCGGCGGCATGACATTGGGTGGTGGCTGGAGGCGGGCTCGAACCGCCGACCTGTGGGTTATGAATCCACCGCTCTAACCAGCTGAGCTACCCAGCCACGACCCAATGTCATGCGCTTAACCGCGCGCGAGGCGCCGCTATATAGACGGGCGGGCCGGGGTTCAAGTCGCAAGGCGGCCGAGCGTGGGCCTGACCGCCTGATCGCGACTATTCCGCCGGAAGTTCCGCGGCCCTGGACCCCGGCGCGACCTCGCGTTGACTGGCGAAGGTCTTGCCCATCCGACGCCTCGCCCAGCCGCTGACGTCGTCCACGATGGTGAAGATCGGCGGGATGAACAGCAGCGACAGGAAGGTGGACGAGATCAGCCCGCCCACGACCGCGATGGCCATCGGCTGGCGGAACTCGACGTCGGCACCCCAGCCCACGGCAACCGGGATCATGCCCGCGCCCATGGCGAAGGTGGTCATCAGAATGGGGCGGGCCCGCTTGTGGGCGGCGTCCATGATGGCCTCGAGCCGGCTCTGGCCCTCCTGTTCGGCGATGATGATGTAGTCGACCAGCAGGATCGAATTCTTGGCCGCGATCCCCATCAGCATCAGCACCCCGATCAGGGACGAGATCGAGAAGCTGGATCCGCCGATCATCAGCGCCACGAAGGCGCCACCGATGGCCAGGGGCAGGGAGGCCATGATGGTGATCGGATAGGCGAAGCTTTTGAACAGCAGTACCAGGACCGCGTACATCAACAGGATGCCGGTGCCGAAGGCGACCGCGAAGCCGGTGATCATCTCCTGGATGAACTCCTGGTCGCCCGCAGGCACCTGACGCACGCCGGCAGGCAGGTTCTTGACCGATGGCAACTGATTGACCGCCGCACCGGCCTCGCCACTGCGGATGCCATCCAGTTCGGCCGAGATGGTGGCCACGCGGCTGCGGTCCTGGCGAAGGACCTGGGACGGTCCGGCTCCGAAGCGGATGTCGGCCACAGCGCTCAGGGGCACGGCGGTTCCGCTGGCTGTCGGCACCCGCAGGTTTTCGATGACCGACAGGTCCTCGCGGGCGTCGCGCGTAAGGCGCAGGCGGATCGGCACCTGGCGGTCGCCCAGATTGTATTTGGGCAGGTTCTGATCGACGTCGCCGATCGTCGCGACCCGTACAGCCTGTGAGATCGCGCTGGTGGAGACGCCCATCAGGGCGGCCTGATCCGGGCGCGGCGTGACCAGGATCTCGGGCCGGGCGATCGAGGCGGTGTTGACGACGTTGGCGAGACCCGGAACGGTCCGCATCTCCGCCTCGACCTTGCGGGCGGCGGCCGTCAGGGCCGCCCCGTCGTCGCTCAGGATCGCGAACTGATAGGAGGTGCCGTCGCTGGGGCCGCCGCCCTGGCTGGCGACGCCGGCACCGATACGGGCACCGGGAATGGGTTTCCAGCTGTCGACCATGGTCCGGGCAAATTCCTGCTGGCTCAGGTCGCGGTCGCCCTTGTCGACGAGGTCGGCGAAGACATTGGCCTGATTGACCTCCTGTCCGCCGACCGACGCATAGACCGAGGTGACCTCGGGTCGCGCGCGAAGATCGCGGGTGATGCGCTGGACGATCGCGTCGGTCTGGGCCAGCGTCGCGCCGGGCGGCAGTTCGACGGAGAATCCGGCCCGACCGACATCACCGCCGGGCGAGAATTCGAAAGGCACCCGGGGGGCGATCAGCAAAGCGGTAGCGAGGAACAATACGGTGCCGATGGCAAAGACCTTCCAGCGGTTCTTCAGGCTCCAGCTCAGCGATTTCAGATAGCCCGACATCCAGAATGGATCGGTATCGTCGTGCTTGTGGTGCTTGAGAAGATAGGCGGCCATCAGGGGGGTCAGGGTTCGCGCCACGACCAGCGAGAAGGCCACGGACACACAGGCCGCCAGGGCGAAGGCCTTGAAGAACTGGCCGATGATGCCGGGCATGAAGCCGACCGGGGCGAAGACCGCGATGATCGTCGCCGTGGTCGCCACGACAGCCAAGCCGATCTCGTCAGCCGCCTCCATCGAGGCGTCATAGGGCGGTTTCCCATCGCGCATATGACGCACGATGTTCTCGATCTCGACGATGGCGTCGTCGACCAGAATGCCGATGGTCAGCGACAGGGCCAGCAGGCTGACCACGTTCAGAGACTCTCCCATCGGCCCCAGCACGGCGAAGGTCGGGATCAGCGACAGCGGCATGGCCATGGCCGTGATGAAGGTCGCACGCCAGTCGCGCAGGAAGATGAACACCACGATGACCGCCAGCACGGCACCCAGCAGCAGGGCTTCCAGCGAGGCGATATAGCTTTCCTCGATCTGTTCGACGCTGGCCGTAACCTGGCGGATCGTCAGTTCGGGATGGGCCTCATCGATCTCGGCGACGGCTTCGCGGACCTTTTCGGCGATC
>NZ_JBIIAY010000050.1:0-21565 GCF_044239655.1 Brevundimonas sp. | reverse complement strand
GCTATGCGTCCGCCTGCGAGCGGGACTATGCCCGCAACCGCGACCGGGCGACGACGTCCGGGGCCTTGCTGGGCGCGGCGGCCGGGGCGGCGATCGCGGGTCCCGGCGACCGGGAGCGCGGCGCAGCGATCGGCGCGGCCCTGGGCGGGCTGCTGGGACGCGAGCTGTCGGCCGAGGAGGATCCCTGCGGCTACGGCTTCGGCGGTTACAACCGCGACGGCCGCTATGGCCGCGAACGCGTCTACTGGCAGGAAAACGGCAGGCGCTGGTGATGAATCCGCACGACATCGACGATCACGGCCTGACCCCGCAGGACCCGTCCGACCCTGCCTCGGGCCAGCATCCCGACGCGACCCTGTGTCCCGAATGCGAAGGCGTCGGCGCCCTTCCCGACGGCGAGACATGCCCAGTCTGCGACGGCACGGGCAAGGCGACAGGGCGGACCGGCGGGGGCTGATTTCGCCCTCCCCTTGGAAGCGCCGACGATCGGGCCTATATGGGTCTTGCCGGGGCTTGCTCCGGATATGGCGATAAACGCGCTTGTAATAAGCGGACCGGACCCGGGTGCGATTCCCGGCGGCTCCACCAATCGCTCCCCGTTATCGGAGGGAGATGCGGGGCCGACTAGCATCGACGGACGTGTAAAGAAGACTGCTTTCGCTCGTCCTGGCCCACCGTATCGGGCCATTTTCTAACTGCGAACGATAACTTCGCTGGAGAAGTCCGCCTCGCCGCGTAATGCGGTTCGGTTGATTTCGAATCTTAAGTCCTGAGGGTTCAGATCCTCAGGCGGGGCCGCCAGGGGGCCTGCCAACAGAACCCCTGGCACTTTCCTCACATCGCGACTTTCGCCAACGGCCCTGCGCCGCTATCAGTCGCGCTCGCAGACCTTGAGGATCAGATGGCGGAACAGACCCCGGTCGACGAGATGAACTATGACGCGCTGGCGCAGGATGCGCTGCGCGGCGTCATCCGCCTGGCGCTGGAGCGGGCGCAGAGCCCCAGCGGCATCCCCGGCGAGCACCATTTCTACATCACTTTCAAGACCCGGGCGAAGGGCGTCAGCGTGCCGCCCGACGTCATCGCCAAATACCCCGACGAGATGACGATAGTCCTGCAACACCAGTACTGGGATCTGGCGGTCGAGCCGGACCTGTTCTCGGTGATGCTGAAGTTCGGCGGCATGCCCAAGGTGCTGACCGTGCCCTATACGGCCGTGACGCGGTTCTATGATCCCAGCGTCAAATTCCTGCTGCAGTTCGAGCCGCCGGAGACTCCGGCCGAGCCGGTCCTGACCTTGGCCGAGGCCCCGAAGCCGACCGAGCCCCGGCCGTCGGGCGACGATGACGGCCCCAAGGTCGTGTCGCTGGACCAGTTCCGCAAGAAATAGCCGTCGCGACGGTCTTTTCCGATGCGTCGATCCGGATAAGCTGGCCCACACAGAGGTGCGGGGGCGGTGGGTGACGGGATCGATCTGGCGAGCGTGGACGGCCCTTCTGGCCTTGGTCGCGGCGATGGCCGCCGGGGCCCCTGCCTTCGCCCAGAGCCGGTTGTCGGACTGGTCCGGTGCGGTGATCGCAGCGGACTGGCGGACCAGTGGCGGCGAGCCGATCCAGGCCTTCGACAATGCGCGACGCGACCTGACGGCCGGGCTTCTGGCGGCGGGTTTCCAGCGCGACCGCCTGTATGACGCGACCCTGCGGCCCGACGTGGCCGAGCCGGTGACGGCGGCGCAGGCGACCCAGGGCATGGCACAGGTCACTGCCGGCGCGACGGGCGGCTGCCTGCTGTATTTCACCTCGCACGGCTCGCCGGAGGGGATGGTGTTCGGGCCGGACCGGACGCTGAACCCAACGGCCATGGCGACCCTGGTGCGACAACTGTGCCAGGCGCGGCCGACGGTGGTGGTGGTCTCGGCCTGCTTTTCCGGGATCTTCGTGGACGCCCTGGCGGGGCCGAACCGGATGGTGATGACGGCGGCGCGGCGCGACCGGTCGTCGTTCGGGTGCAGCGAGGACGCGATCTATCCCTATTTCGACGGCTGCGTGATCGAGGGGTTGAAGACGGCCTCTGACTTCGTCGCTCTGGCCAACGCTGCGCGGGGGTGCGTCAAGCGCCGCGAGGAGGCGGAAGGGCTGTCGCCGGGCTCGGAGCCGCAGGTGTCGATCGGGGCGAACATGCAGTTCCTGCTTCCGACGGTGCGGTTCGGGCATCCGCCCGGATAGCAAAAGACCCCGCCGGATGGGCGGGGCCTTCGATGGTCTGGGGCCTCAGCGGCGTCAGTGGGGCTTTTCGCTCCAGCGGGCCTTGGCGTCGTCTTCGGTGACGTTGAGGTGGACGTGTTCGTCGACGTGATCGACCCAGCTGACGGGGATCATGTGGTGTTTGAAGCCGCCGGCGAAGTCGAGCTTGGCCAGTTCGATGGTGTCGCCGTGGACGTGATCGACGCGGCCGACATGGCCGCCGTCGGAGCCGACGACTTCGAGGTGTTCCTTGATGAGCGAGGCGTCTACCATGGGGGTGTCTCCTGTCCTGATGGCGTGGACTTTCAACGCGGTAAGGGGATCGGGGTTCACGGCGGAGCTTTGAGAATGGGCGAGATCGTCAATCTGAACCGGGCCCGGAAGGCGCGCGACAAGGCCGCTGACAAGGCCGTTGCGGTGGCCAATCGCGCCGCGCACGGCCGGACCAAAGCCCAGCGCGAGGCGGCGGACACGGAGCGCGATCGGGCGGCGCGGCTGCTTGACGGCGCAAAGCGGGAGGACTGAGCGTGGGCGGCTGGTCTCGAAATGAGAAGATGAACCTGGGGCTGATCGCCTTGCTCGCCTTTCGGCGGGCCAGGGCCGAGCAGGCGCGCCGTGTCGCCAAGGACGGGACCGCGAAGGGCGAGACCGTTGCGTCCGCCACCCCGCCGAAAAGGAAGCGCGGCTGGTTCGGCTGAGGCTCAGGGGGCCTTGGGCGCGCGGATGACAAAGACCTGGCCGGCGATGACCAGAATCAGACCGGCCAGCGCGGTCCACTGAAACCGCGCGCCCTCGAACACCAGCGAGATGACGGTGGCGATGACCGGCGTCAGGGCGCCGATGTAGCTGGCCAGTGTATAGCCGTGCGACCGGCCGAGGTTCAGATACAGGCCGAACGCCACGACCGAGCCGAAGATCGACAGGTACAGCAGCGAGCCGATGTAGGCCGGGCTGAGGTCGATGGTCCAATGCACTCCGGTCAGCAGGCCGATCAGCCCCAGACCGGCGACGCCGTAGGCCATGGCCCAGGCCGTGCCGGGGAGGACGTTCGTGCCCCTGCCCTGCCCCTTCCAGGCGAAATAGTTGCCGGCGGTCGAGGCGACCGAGGCCCCCAGGGCCATGGCGATGCCGACCATGCCGACGGGCCCCAGGTCCGCGCCGATCAGTTCGCCACCCGAGATGACCACGACACCGACGGCCCCCAGACCGGCACCGATCCAGACGGGCCGAGCGGCGGTCTGGCGCTCGACCACGCGGAACATGATCAGGTTCATCAGGGCCATGCTGGCGAAGGCGACGGCGACGATGGCCGAGGCGACGCGCATCTCGGCCTCATAGACCAGGGCATAGCTGGCCCCGAAGGCCAGGATGCCTTGGGCCGAGGCGCACAGGTGCTGGAACCGCGACAGGCGGATCGACTGGCCGGTGGCCTTGGCCATTGCGAACAGGACGATCGAGGCCAAGCCGAACCGCCAGACGATCGAGGCGATCGGATCGACGACCCCGAGCTGGAACGTGATCGCATACCAGGTCGTGCCCCAAATCAGGGCGCAGACGACGACGCTGGCCACGGCGACGGCCATGGGAGAGGGTTTGAAGATCAGGGACACGGGGGAGGTCTCGGGACGGCTTGACCCAGCCGATGAACGTCACTGGACGGCGATGCAACCGTCAATGTCGCCGCGCCGGCATCAGTGCGGCTTATGTCAGATCAGGCGGCGCGGAGCTTGAGGGCCAGCAGGGTTTCCTGGGGCACGGCGGCATAGACGCCGGCGGGGCGCAGGCCGAGGCGGGACCGCGCAGCCTCGAGCGGTTCGGCGAACAGGGCCTCATAGTCCAGGGCCGGGAGCCAGCGCGCGGCGCGGCCGTGCCGCCAGGCCTGAAGCACCGCCTTGCGGGCGGGGATAGAGGCGTTCTCGCGGTGGATCTCGCGCGCGGCACCCCAGCCGATGAATCCGAAGCCGAGATTTTGCGTCTGGCCGTAGGAGAAAGAGACCACGCAGGCCTCGCCCAGCGCATCCGTGCCGTACCCGGTCAGCACGTGCCAGATGTCATGCACGTCGCGCAGCCGGCGCGAATACCAGAGGTGGGGATGCGGCGCGTCGGTGAAGGGAATGACCTCGCGCTCGACCTCGGCCAGACCGTCGGCGGTGAAGCCCTTCGCCTCGCGGAACTCACGATAGGCGGCACCGACCGTACCGGGCGCGAAGGCGGCCAGCCACGTCGGATCGTCGAGTTTCAGCGCCAGCTCGTCGCGCAGGAAGGCCTGGCGACCACCCTCGATCGAGGCCAGCATCCGCCCATAGCCCCGGGCGATCGAGCGACCGCTGAGGGCACGCATGATCTCGAACACCTGGGCGGTGTCCTCCTTGTCGCGGATCAGGCGGCGGAAGGCGGCGAGCGCCTTGAGCGGGCGCAGCTTCTGTGGCCGCACCCGACCGAAATCATCCGAGAATTCGACGGTGGTCATGGGATCGTCCCCGTGGGATCAAACACAACATACATGAGACTGATCGGCGTTAATATGGGTTCAAGTCGTCGCAAGCGGAGGCACGAATGCTGAAGAAGCGGTCGGTCTCCTTGTCGGGTCACGCGACTTCGGTGGCGCTGGAACCCGAGTTCTGGACGGTGCTGGACGCCATCGCGGCGGAGCGCGAGCTGAGCCAGGCGGGGTTGTTGGCCTGGATCGACCAGACGCGCGGACGCCGGCCGCTGGCCTCGGCCTGCCGGGTGCTGGCGCTGAGCTGGACGGCGAAAAAAAACACCGTTTGACAATCGCTTGGGGCGGCGCAATGTCCGCGCAATCGGGGTCCGTGCAACCGGGCTACCCCGTTCAAATTTCGGGGGAAACGTCATGAGCTTTCTGGAAAAATCCTGGGCACCGGCCGCCATCTTCGGCGGGCTGATCGCCGTCGGCCTGCTGGGGGCCGGGGCCTTCATCGGCAACGGCGTGGTCAACGCCCAGGTCGGCGATCGTCAGGTGACCGTGCGGGGTCTGGCCGAGCGTGGCGTCACCGCCGATCTTGCCATCCTGTCGCTGCGCTTCACCGGCGCGGGCGAGGAGCTGACGGAGACCCAGGCCAAGATCGACGGCGACCTGGCCAGGGTCCGCGCCTTCCTGAAATCTCAGGGCTATCCCGACGACGTGGTGACCATCGGTCGGCTGGAGGTCACCGACACCAAGGCCCGTGAATATGTCTCGTCAGAGAACGCGCCCCACTACATCCTGGCCCAGACGGTGACGGTGCGGACCAATGACGTGCGGCGTGTGGCCCAGACCGAGCGGGCGCTGAACGATCTGGTGCGCGAGGGCGTGGTGCTGGACTTCACGGCCCCGACCTACGTCTTCACCAAGCTGAACGAAGTCCGCCCGGCGATGATCGCCGAGGCCACCGCATCCGCCCGCACCGGTGCCGAACAGTTCGCCATGGACGCCCAAACGAGTCTGGGCGGCATTTCCCAGGCGACCCAGGGGTCGTTCGAAATCCTGGCCCGCGAGGACGTGGATTCCGAATCGACCTCGCTGGACAAGCGGGTGCGGGTGGTGGCGACGGTCAGCTATCGCCTGAAATAGGCCATCAGGTCGACGGCGGCGTCGGCACCGACGGCGCCTCGACCTTGGGCAGGTTGACGTCGACGTCGATGTCCTTGGTCGTGTCCGGCATGCCGCCGCGTCCGAAGACGAAGAAGGCGATAATCACGACGACGACCAGCAGGCCGCCGACGATGAAGGCCAGGCCCATGTTGCCGCCGCCCGAGGTGTTTCCGGTGTTGCCTTCAGCCATTGTGGTGTCTCCCAAAGCCCGTTGAACGATGGGCTGTGAACGGGACGGTACAGCCACGGTTCCCTGCGAGCCGGTCTCAAGACGTTCAGGCCGATGAACGCACTGATGAACGCGGATGCGAACGGCGTCGCTGGCGTTCACCGGTGTGCTACATATGTTCTCCCCGATTCCGCCGGCGCGTCAGCCGGCCCGAGAGCGTTGCCGACCTTGACCGATTCCGTGCCCGCCCCCCGCATCTCCGACCTGGCCCGTTCGCGCGGACCCGGCGGCGTTGCCGAACTGCCCGACTATCTGGCCGGGCTGAACCCCGAACAGCGGCTGGCGGTCGAGACGACGGAGGGGCCGGTGCTGGTGCTGGCCGGTGCCGGCACGGGCAAGACGCGGGTGCTGACGACGCGGCTGGCGCACATCCTGGCGACGGGCCGGGCGCGGCCGTGGGAGCTGCTGGTCGTCACCTTCACCAACAAGGCCGCGCGCGAGATGCGCGAACGGATCACCCATCTGATCGGGCCGTCGGCGGAGGGGCTGCGGTGGCTGGGGACGTTCCACTCGGTGGCGGCGCAGATTCTGAGGCGGCATGCCGAACTGGTCGGGCTGAAATCCAGCTTCACCATCCTGGACACCGACGATCAGGAGCGGCTGCTGAAGCAACTGCTGGAGGCCGCCAATATCGATACCAAGCGCTGGACGCCCAAGTCGCTCAGCGGGCTGATCGACCACTGGAAGAACCGGGGCTGGACGCCGGAGAAACTGCCCAGCACCGAGGACTTCGCCAACGGCAAGGGGCAGATCCTGTATGCCTCATATCAGGCGCGGCTGGCGACGCTGAACGCCTGCGACTTCGGCGACCTGTTGCTGCACAATCTGACGATCCTGTCGAAACATGCGGATATCGCGGAGGAATACCGGCGGCGGTTCCGATACATCCTGGTCGACGAGTACCAGGACACCAACGTGGCCCAGTATCTGTGGCTGCGGCTGCTGACGGCCTCGACGGGCAATGTCTGCTGCGTGGGCGACGACGACCAGTCGATCTATGGCTGGCGCGGCGCCGAGGTGGACAACATCCTGCGGTTCGAGCGGGATTTCCCGGGCGCGAAGATCGTCAAGCTGGAGCGCAATTATCGCTCGACGTCGCACATCCTGGGGGCGGCGTCGGGGCTGATCGCGGCCAACCGCGACCGGCTGGGCAAGACCTTGTGGACCGAGGACCAGACCGGCGACAAGGTCCGTGTGCGGGGCGTCTGGGACGGCGAGGCCGAGAGCCGGCTGATCGCCGACGAGATCGAGACCGCGCGGCGACCCCACGCGGGCGAACCGGGCATGAAATACAAGGACATGGCCGTCCTGGTTCGCGCGTCGTTCCAGATGCGGGCGTTCGAGGAACGGTTCGTCATGCTGGCCATCCCCTATGTGGTGATCGGCGGCCCGCGCTTCTTCGAACGGGCCGAGATCCGCGATGCCCACGCCTATCTGCGGCTGATCCAGTCGGAGGACGACGACCTGGCCTTCGAGCGGATCGTGAATGTCCCCAAGCGGGGGATCGGCGACACCAGCGTGCAGAAAATCCTGTCGGTGGCGCGCCATCGGCAGGTCTCGGCCATGACGGCGGTGCGCGACCTGATCACCTCCGACGAGCTTCAGGCCCGGACGCGGACGGCCCTGTCGACCTTCGTGCGCGACATGGACCGCTGGCGGGCCCTGGCCGCCGACACCCGCCACTGGGAGCTGACCGAGACCATCCTGGAAGAGAGCGGCTATACCGACATGCAGAAGGCCGACCGGACGACCGGTCAGGGGCGTCTGGATAACCTGAAGGAACTGACCCAGGCGATGCAGCAGTACGAGACGCTGCAGGCCTATCTGGAGCACGTCTCGCTGGTCATGGATCTGGATCGCGGGGCCGGGGATGACGCGGTGCAGATCATGACCCTGCACGGGGCCAAGGGGCTGGAGTTCCCTCTGGTCTTCCTTCCGGGCTGGGAAGAAGGGGTTTTCCCCTCCCAGCGGTCGATCGATGAGAAGGGCGAGAAGGGGCTCGAGGAGGAGCGGCGGCTTGCCTATGTGGGCGTGACGCGGGCGAAACGGGACGCGCGGATTTCGTTTGCCGCCAACCGGCTGGTCTATGGCCGCTGGACCTCGCAACTGCCCAGCCGCTTCGTCGACGAACTGCCCATCGCCAATGTGGAGGCCGAGAGCGACACTGGATACTACGGTGCCTCCACCGGGATGAAGGAGGCCAAGAGCCGCTGGGACGACGCGCCGTCGTTCGGTTCGGGCTATTCCTCACCGGGCTGGAAACGGGCCCAGTCGTTCACCGCCACCCAGACGCCGAGGGCGGCGCACGCCCGCCACACCGTCATCGAAGGCGAAGGCCGCCTGGTCGCCACCGCCGACCCCAAGGCGGGGGCCGGCTGGACCAGGGGGGAGCGGGTTTTCCACCAGAAGTTCGGTTACGGCGCGGTGCGGGTCATCGAGGGCAACAAGCTGCTGATCGACTTCGAGAAGGCGGGGGAAAAGCGGGTCATCGATACGTTCGTGGAGAAGGCGGACACCTGAGATCGGGCTCGAGTTTGAACCGGTGCTCCTTTTAAGGAATGGTATCGCTAACCCTGCGGAGATTGCGATGGCGACGCGCCGAAATGTCCTTGCCGCGACGGCGGCCGTGCTCGTGGCGGGCCCTGCTGTCGGGGCGGTCCGGACGGGTTTCGTAACCCGCGAAGGCATGGCCCTTATGCTGGACGGGAAGCCGTACAGGTTCGTCGGATCGAACGCCTGGTATCTGGCCTGGCTGGGCGCGGATGCGGACTTCGGCGACCGGGCGCGGCTGGGGCGCGAGCTGGACGCCCTGGCGTCGGACGGCGTGACCAACCTGCGGATCGGGGCCTCGGCCGAGCTTTCGCCGCTCAGGAATTCCGTGCGTCCCGCGTTTCGTGATCAGAGCGCGAGCTACAACGAAACCCTGCTGGTGGGCCTGGACCATGCGCTGGCCGAGATCGGCAAGCGCGGCATGAAGGCGGTGCTCTACCTGACCAATTTCTGGGAGTGGTCCGGCGGGATGATGACCTATCTGTCGTGGGTCAACGGCGGGCGCTATCTGAACATGAACGACCCGGCTCATCCGTGGCCGGAGTTCCCGAACTTCATCGCCGACTTCTATCGCAGTTCCGAGGCGGTCGGCCTCTACCACGACTATGTCCGGGCGGTCGTCGGGCGGACCAACAGCGTCACCGGCGTCCGATATCGCGACGATCCGACGATCATGGCCTGGCAGCTGGCCAACGAGCCGCGGCCCGCCGGCGGCGAGGCAGAGGCCGTCGCCAACCTGCAGGCCTTCTACGGCTGGATCCAGGGCACGGCCCGCCTGATCAAGTCGATCGATCCAAACCATCTCGTCTCGACCGGCGGCGAGGGGCTGAAGGGATCTGTCGAGAAGGCCGACATTGTCATGGCCACCCAGGCCTTTGCCGAGATCGACTACACCACCGCCCACATCTGGCCCGGGAACTGGGGCTGGCTGGATCGGACCGACATGGCCGGGTCACACGACTCCGCGCGGGAAAAGACACGGGACTATGTCGCGCAGCACATCGGCTTTGCGCGTCAGTTGAACAAGCCGCTGGTGATCGAGGAGTTCGGCTATCCGCGCAACGGCGACCGGTACGAACCCGCCGTGCCGACGACGATGAGAGACAGCTTCTATGCGGACATCCACGCCGCCGTCCTGGCGGATGCGAGGATTGGCGGGCCGCTGGTCGGATCGAATTTCTGGGCCTGGAACGGCGAGGGCCGGACGCGCAATCCGGACTTCCGGTTCCAGAGCGGCGACAACGCCTGGCTGGGTGATCCGCCACATGAGCCTCAGGGCTGGTATGGGGTCTTCGATACGGACGCATCGACCCGAAGGTTGGTCACTGTCCACGCCAGGTCACTGGCCGACATGTGACGGCGACGGTCGAAGGTGGGAAGGCGACCGGGACACGGGTGATCGATCGGTTCGTGGAGGCGGCCGATCGGTAGCCCCGAATCGGCTTTCCAAGACGCCTGTTCAGGCCCACAGATCGCCAACCTATGCCCCCGGGGAGCGCCTGACATGAACCGCAACATCCTGATCGCCCTGACCGCAGTGGCCGTGGCCGCCTGCACCCCGGCGGATGCGCCGAAGTCGGAGGCGTTGCAGGCGGAGGCACCGACCGCTGCCGCACTCGCGGCCGAGGCGGCGGATCAGGCAGCCTATGATGCGGCCAACACACCGCCGACCGAGCCGGTGGCGAACCTGGCCTGGCGCGCGGAACTCTGCTCGCACCTGGGTGGCGAAATCGGGGGCGACGGGTCGGAGCGGGACCGAGAGGTCCAGGCGCAGATGGAGACGATGCGGTGCGGCGACGGCCTGATCGCCGAAGGCGCGGCGCTGAAGGCCGCCAACGCTGCGGACCCCGCCGTCGTGGCGCGGATCGAGGCGGCCCTGAAGGTCGCCAGCGGCGAATAGGCCAACGCTTCCTTAAGCACGATCGCCGACCCTGCCGGACGTGACCCTCGCCCGTCCAGACCCCGTGTTCGACGAACCCGAACCGCCCCTGTGGGAACAGGCGGCGGCGATCGGGGTGATCGTCATGCTGACCGGGGCCTTGATAGGCCCCGTGTTCGCGCCGTTGCAGCAGGAGACGCCGATTCTGAGGCTGATCTGGCTGCCGGTCTATGCGGTGACCTTGGGCCTGTGCTGCTGGCGCGCCGAGCGGATGGTCAAGGCGTGGCCGGCGCTGGTGATCCTGGTCCTGCTGTGCCTGCATGCCTATGCGTCGAAATACTGGTCGATCGATCCGGGGGTGACGGCCAGGCGGACGCTTGCGCTGTTCTTCTCCAGCCTGTTCGCCATCTATCTGGGGGCCGTGTTCCGGGGGCCGCATCTGCCGAGGGTGCTTATGCTGTCGGGCCTGCTGATGGGGCTGGGCAGTCTGGTGATGGTGTTCGCCTTTCCCGCCATCGGCATCCACCAGTACGACAACGCCGGCCTGTGGCGCGGGCTGTGGTACGAGAAGAATCAGATGGGCGTGGTCATGGTGGCGGGGGCCGTGGCTGCGGCGGCCTGTCTGGCGTCCGAGGACCGACGGCGTCTGCTGCCCGCGCTGGCCCTGGTGGTGACGACCGTTCTGGTGCTGGCCACCCAGTCCAAGACCTCTCTGCTGTGCCTGCTGATCGGGGTCGGGGTGGTCGGGGCGCTGTGGGCGATGCGTCAGGGCGGACCTGCCCTGACGGTGGTGGCGCTGTGGTTCGGCGTCGTTCTGACCGGGACAGTCGGCTATGTCTTCATCACGGACCCGGCCGTGGTGCTGAAGGCGCTGGGCAAGGACCCGTCCCTGACCGGACGCACCGACATCTGGGTCGCCCTGATGCGCGAGGTGGGCGAACGGCCCTGGACCGGTTTCGGCTATCAGGCCTTCTGGGGGCGGGAGTCGATCCCTGCCGCCTTTATCCGGGCCGAGACCCAGTGGCCCGTGCCGTCGGCGCACAACGGCTGGATCGACCTGCTGATCCAGCTGGGCTGGCCGGGGGCGTTCTCGGTCGGGTTCGCGGTGATGCTGGCGTTCCTGACATCCCTGTTCCGCATTCCGGTCGCCGGAGCGCGAGAGGGCTATTTCGGCATCGCCTATTTCGCGGTCTTCCTCTTGCTCAGCCTGTCGGAGAGCGTGCTGCTGACCAACGCCAACCTGCCCTGGGCGCTGTTGCTGGCCATCATGACACGGGGGCTGCTGGCGGATCCCGAGGTTATGCGGGCACCGCTTGTTCAAGGTCGCCTTGCCCACGGTCGCGGCGCGGCCTACCTGACGCGATCCCGAATCGCAGCACACTCCCCGCATGGTCGCCGCCCCCTCCCTGTTCGATGACATCCCCGAGCCCGAGCCGAAGAAGGCCGAGGTCGCGCCGGAGCTGAAGCCGCAGGCCGCGGCACCGACGCCTGCGCCCGCTGCTGCGCCTGCCGCAGCCCCCTCCCCGCCCCCGGTCCCGGGCGGCTATTCGGCGTCGTCGATCGAGGTGCTAGAGGGGCTGGAGCCCGTCCGCAAACGTCCCGGCATGTATATCGGCGGCACCGACGAGCGGGCGCTGCACCATTTGTTCGCCGAGGTTCTCGACAACGCCATGGACGAGGCGGTGGCGCGCCATGCCAAGCTGATCACCGTCGATCTGGACGCCGACGGCTTCCTGTCGGTCAAGGACGACGGGCGCGGCATCCCGGTCGATCCGCACCCGAAACACCCAGGCAAGTCGGCGCTGGAAGTCGTCATGACCGTGCTGCACTCGGGCGGCAAATTCTCGGGCAAGGCCTATGAGACCTCGGGCGGTCTGCACGGCGTCGGCGTCTCGGTGGTCAACGCCCTGTCGGACGTGCTGGACGTCACCGTCTGGCGCGACGGGTTCGAGTGGAAGCAGTCGTTCAGCCGGGGCATCCCGCAAGGCTCGATCGTCCAGGTCCAGCCGTCGAAGAAGCGCGGCACCCTGATCCGCTTCCATCCCGACCACGAGATTTTCGGCGTCGGGGCCGCGTTCAAGCCCGCGCGGCTGTTCCGCATGACGCGGTCCAAGGCCTATCTGTTCCGAGGGGTCGAGATCCGCTGGACCTGTGCGCCCGAGCGGATCACCGACGCGACGCCCGCCACCGCCACCTTCCACTTCCCCAACGGCCTGGCCGACGCCCTGGCCGAGCGGATCGGCGAGATGGAGACGGTGACCCCCGCCTTCTCCGGTCGGGTCGAGCGCAAGGGCGAGGCGGGCGCGGTCGAATGGGCCGTGACCTGGTCCCCGATCGGGTTCGGCGAGGCCGACGGCTTCGTGCAGTCCTATTGCAACACCGTCTCGACCCCGGACGGCGGCACGCATGAGGCGGGTTTCCGCGCGGCGTTGGTGAAAGGCCTTAAAGCCTATGGCGAACTGACCAACGAAAAGCGCGCGGTCCAGATCACGGCCGAGGACGTCATCGCCAACGCCGGGGCCCTGATCAGCGTCTTCATCCGCAATCCTGAGTTCCAGGGCCAGACCAAGGACCGGCTGTCCTCGCCCGAGGGGCAGCGGCTGGTCGAGGCCCTGCTGCGCGATCCGCTGGATCACTGGCTGACCGAAAGCCCCAAACAGGCCAACACCCTGCTGGGGTTCGTCATCGACCGGGCCGAGGACCGGCTGCGCCGTCGCAAGGACAAGGAGGTCCAGCGGGCCGCCGCGACGCGCAAGCTCCGCCTGCCCGGCAAGCTGTCGGACTGTTCGCGCCAATCGGCCAACGGCACCGAACTGTTCATCGTCGAGGGCGATTCGGCCGGCGGGTCGGCGAAACAGGCGCGCGATCGGACGACACAGGCCATCCTGCCCCTGCGCGGCAAGATCCTGAACGTCGCCAGTGCGACCGCCGACAAGCTGCGGGCCAATATCGAACTGTCGGACCTGACGCTGGCGCTGGGCGTCACGCCGGGGCCGCGGTTCGACATCGATGCACTGCGCTACGAGCGGATCGTCATCATGACCGACGCCGACGTGGACGGGGCCCATATCGCGGCGCTGCTGATCACCTTCTTCTATCGCTCCATGCCCGAGGTGATCCGTCAGGGTCGGCTGTTCATGGCCCTGCCGCCGCTCTATCGCCTGTCGAGCGGGCCGTTGAGCGACTATGCCCGCGACGAGGCGCACCGCGAGGAGCTGATGCGCACCACCTTCAAGGGCAAAAAGGTCGAACTGGGCCGGTTCAAGGGCCTGGGCGAGATGATGGCCTCCCAGCTCAAGGAGACCACCATGGACCCCAAGAAGCGCACCCTGGCCCGAGTCACCCTGCCTGAGAGCGAGGACGACATCGAGGATCTGGTCGAGCGGCTGATGGGCAAGAAGGCCGACGCCCGCTTCCGCTTCATCCAGGACAACGCCCAGTTCGCGGTTGCCGATCTGGACGTGTGAAGTTACGCCTGATCCCGTAACTCGGGAGTCGGCGATGCGGTTTTCGGCCATTTGCATTGTGGCGCTGGCCCTGATCGGGACAGCGGGAGCGATATCCACACCGTCTCAGGCGCAGGCGTCGCGCGACGCGACCCCCATGCCCGTACCGATCGAGGAATGGTCGCAGGCCAAGGTCATCGCCATGGGCCAGGAAATCTTTCGCCAGGACACGGCGTCGTGGGTCGCCACCGATGCCCTGGTGGCGGCACTGGGACAGGCCGGGATCGGCGAAGTCCGTGGCTGGGTCGTCATTCCAGAAGGCCAGAACCAGAGGGTTCGCTTCTTCAAGCCTGCAGCCGATGGCGTGCAGGCAGGCTGGGACGTGCTGGTCACGGACGGTCAGGCCGGAGCGGTGGTCCCCGCCGCTGACGGGACCCTGAGCGACGAGGAGACGGCCCGCTGGAATGCGCGGCTGACGGCGGCGGCCAACATCGGCACCCTGCGCTGCTCGCAGAGGCTGAATGCGGTGGTCGCGCGCGATCCCGACAGTGACGGCTGGCTGGCCTGGCTGCTGACCTCGACGACCGACGCCAATATCATTCCGATGGGAGGCCATTACCGTTTCAGGATCAGTGCCGACGGCAGAACCGTGCTGCGCCGGGACCAGCTGACCAACACATGCCTGAACCTGCCGAAGAATCAGGCACCGCGAGGAGCTCAGTCGGTCGGCCTGGTCGTCAGTCAGATCGTGTCGGCCGGACCCGTCGAGACCCATGTCTTTCTGTCGTTGCAGAACCGGATCCCGATCTATGTCAGCGCGGGCGACAGGATGTTCGCTGTCGAGGGTGCCAGCATCCGCGACGCCAGCGCCGCGCTGCGTCGATGACCAAGGTCACGCGTCGCGGAATGGGTCTGGGCGCTGTGGGCCTGGTTGCCGCATCGCCCGGGCCGGTCGTGGCCCAGGAATCGGCGGCGGAGCCGGTCGTGTCGTCCGATTTCATCTACGACGACGCCCCCTATCCTGAGGCCCATGCCTCGACGGTCGTGCAGACGACCGATGGAACCCTGGCCGCCGCCTGGTTCGGCGGGACCAGGGAGCGCAATCCCAACGTGGAGATCTGGTTCGCGCGGCGTGAAGACGGGCGGTGGACGACGCCCGTCAGCGTCACCACGGGCGTTCAGGTCGACGGGTCGCGGCATCCGACCTGGAACCCGGTGCTGTTCCAGCCGCCGGGAAGTGACCTGCACCTGTTCTACAAGGTCGGGCCGACGCCTCAGGACTGGTGGGGCATGGTGATGACGTCAGCTGACGGCGGACGCAGCTGGTCGGCACCGCGTCGGCTGCCGGACGGGATCCTCGGGCCGATCAAGAACAAGCCGGTCGTTCTGGCGGACGGGTCATGGCTGTCGCCCTCCAGCGTGGAGCTGGCCGAGGGCGTCGGGGCCGGCGCCGGGGCGGGCTGGAGCCTGCATTTCGAACGCAGCGAGGATCGCGGCCGGAGCTGGACCCGGACCGACCCGGTCCCCTCGCCGCTCAACATCGACGCCATCCAACCCAGTGTGCTGGTCCATGCGGACGGGGTGTTGCAGGCCGTGGCGCGGACCCGACAGGGCGCGCTGGCCTCGACCTGGTCGCGGGACGGCGGGCGGACCTGGTCGGGTCTGGGGGCGATCGACCTGCCCAATCCGAACTCGGGGACGGACGCCCTGACCCTGGCCGACGGGCGGCACCTGTTGATCTACAATCATTCGGGCCATGCGGCACAGACGCCCGGCAAGGGACCCCGCTATCCGCTGATGCTGGCGGTGTCGGACGACGGGGTGCGTTGGCGGCCGTCGCTGGTGCTGGCCACCGAGCCCCTGCCCAGCGGCTATGCCTATCCGGCGATCATTCAGGCGGCGGACGGGATGATCCATGCGACCTGGACCCATGATCGGCGCAGGATCACCCATGCGATGATCGACCCCCGCCGCCTGGTCTAACCGGCGGCCACGGGCTCGGGTGGAACAAGCCCTGCCAGCTTGCGGCTGAGTTCGCGGCGCAGAAGCCACAGGGCAATCAGGCAGTGGATCACCACCGCCGTCGCCGACAGCCACCAGATATGCTCCAGCCGGGCCCAGGACTGGGCAGAGAGCCAGATGGCCGGGCCCGCGAACAGGAACAGGCGCGAGACGCTGCCGTACAGCGCCGGTCGGGTGTCGCCCAGAGCCTGAAAGGTGCCTGAGGCGATGAAGATCAGACCGGTGCCCAGGAAGTTCAGCGAGATGATTCGCAGGAAGCCTGCGCCGATCTCGATCACCGCCCGATCCGGGGCGAAGACGCGGATCAGGGCCTCTGGCCAGATCTGGCAGACAAAGGTCAGTACCAGCATCAATGCCGACGAGATCACCGCTGCGTCCCGCACCGTGCGACGCACCCGGTCCGCCCGGCCCGCTCCGAAGTTCTGGCCAGCCACCGGCGCGACGGCGAATGAGATCGCCATGGCGGGAAGGAAGATGGCCTGCATGACCCGTGATCCGACGCCGTAACCGGCCTGGGCCTCGGGGCCGAAATGGCGGATCACGCCATAGATGACGGCCGTGGTGATGAACATCAGCAGGAACTCCGCCGCCGACGGCAGTCCGATGCCGATGATGCGCCGCCACTGCGCGAAGTCAGGGCGCGGAAGAGGAATGGCTTTCGCAAAAATCGTCTGGACGCGCGGGAACAGCAGCAGGGTGGCCACCATCCCGACCCCCGCCGAGATCGAACTGGCCAGACCGGCCCCGAAGACGCCGAACGCATGACCGGTACCCCAGCCGGCGACCAGGACCGGCGCGAGGATCACGTTCAGGATCACCGTACCCGCCTGGATCAGCATGGCGGGGCGGACGACGCCCGCGGCCCGGAGCGCCGAAGCCATGATCCCGGTCGGAAACATCAGGGCGACCGCCGGCAGGAAGCCCATCAGATAGACGACCCCGGCCTCCAGCGTGCCCTCGTCGGCGGCCAGCAATGCCAGGGCCGGGCGAGAGAACAGATAGCCGAGCACCAGACTGGCGACCGCCAGAATCAGCGACAGGAGCATGGCCTGGCCATAGACGGCGCGGGCCTGATCCAGGTCCTTGGCGCCGATCGACCGCGCGATCAGCGAAAGACCCCCGACCCCGACCATCTGGGACGCCGCCATGGCCAGGAAGAAAACATTGCCGGCCAGACCGACACCGGCGATCGCCTCGGGGCCCTGGCTGGCCACGAAATAGAGGTCGACGAGGAAATACAGTGTCTGGAAAATCAGGCCGATGCCGATGAACGCGGCCATGCCCAGCAGGCGTCCGGTAATCGATCCCTGGGTCAGGTCTTGCTGCATGATGGTGTCCCCCGGGCGGTCGTTAGCACGGGTCGCGAGGACAGGATGTCACACCCCGGTCACGCCCGCAGGCCAATCCGGCGATCGCCCAGCAGTCATCGCGACGCTTCGCCACGCCACGGCCTCCCGTGAATAATCTGTCGTAAAATCAGAGACTTCAACGGACTGTAACACGCCTTGACCAATCGAGCCCTCGGCGATAGGTTCCGCGCGAAATTCAGACCCGTTCCGGCTCGCCGGGACACCGGGCAAACACAACCCATGGCCACTCCTCAGGAATCGCGCGAAGAGGCGATCAAACGCCTCTCCGCCAGCGCATCCTCGCTGGAGGCGCGGACCGCCAACCCCGTTTCGCATGAAGCGGCGGGTCAGGCGGCGGCGGGTCAGGCCTGGCGGATCATCGCCGACCTGTTCGGTGGGGTGTTCGTCGGCCTGGCGTTGGGGGCGATCGTGGACCGGTTCTTCGAGACCGGGCCGTGGGGTTTGATCGGCGGCGTCCTTCTGGGCTTCGCCGTTTCGGTATTTATGGCCTGGTCGACGGCGCAACGCCTGATGGCCCAGGCAAGAGCAACGGGAGTGGAGCCGAAGTCGGTTCCCTTCGACGAAGACGAAGAAGACTAAGGGGCCCATGGCTGATCCGCTGCACCAGTTTAAGATCGAACCCCTGATCGATTTCGGGACGGTTACCCTGCCCGTCGTCGGCGAGCAGCAGATCGCCTTCACCAACTCGCACCTGGCCATGACCATCGCGTTCGGCCTGGTGATCCTGTTCCTGCAACTGGTGACCGCCAAGGCCACGGTCGTGCCGGGCCGGATGCAGTCGGCGGGCGAGACCCTGTTCGGCATGATCGACGGGATCGTCGATTCCATCATCGGTCACGAGGGGCGCAAGCTGTTCCCCTTCGTGTTCACCGTCTTCACCTTCATCCTGGCCATGAACTTCATCGGCCTGTTCCTGACCTTCACGGCGACGTCCCAGATCGCGGTCACCGCCACCTTCGGCGTGATCACCATCCTGCTGGTGCTGGCCATCGGCTTCGCCAAGCACGGCCTGGGCTTCTTCAAGCTGTTCGTGCCGTCGGGCGTGCCGATCTTCGTGCTGCCCTTCGTGGTCATCATCGAGTTCGTGTCGTTCCTGCTGCGCCCCATCACCCTGACGCTTCGTCTGTTCGGCAACATGATGGGCGGCCACGTCGCGCTGAAGGTGTTCGCGGGCTTCGTCGTCATCGGCGTCACGGGTGCCGTGGGCTGGCTGGGCCTGCCGATCGCGCTTCTGTCGATGGGCATGACCGTCGGCCTGACCGCGCTGGAGTTCCTGGTGGCCTTCCTCCAGGCCTTCGTCTTCGCCGTTCTGACCTGCATCTATCTGAATGATGTGGTCAACCTGGGCCACGGGCACTAAAGCCCCACCTCAGTTTTCGTCCCTAACCAACCAACCCCAGACTAGGACTAAAGATTATGGAAGCAGAAGCCGCCAAGCTCATCGGCGCTGGCCTCGCAATGACCGGCATGATCGGCGCCGGCATCGGCGTCGGCAACATCTTCGGCTCGTTCCTGACGGGCGCCCTGCGCAACCCGTCGGCCGCCGGCTCGCAAATCGGCAACCTGTTCGTCGGCGCCGCCCTGGCTGAAGCCCTGGGCATCCTGTCGTTCGTTCTGGGTATCCTGATCTACTCGGCCTAAGGCCGCCTTTGCGGACAGGCTCAGGCCCGGATGATCCGGGCCTGAGCCTTTTCGATTGATTTGCAAGACAGACGAAGCATGGCCACGCACACACCCGACCTCGGTTCCGCCGCTCCTCATGACGCTCACGCGGCGCATGGCGATGTGGTCGACACCACGCATGCCTCGACCGAGGCCGCGCATGGCGAGGGTGGTGGCCTGCCTCAGTTCGAATTCCAGCACTGGTTCGGTCAGATCGTCTATCTGGTTGTCCTGTTCGCCATTCTCTACTGGCTGATCGCCAAGGTCTTTGCCCCGCGCATGCGCCGGGTGTTCGACGAGCGCGCCAGCACGATCTCCACCGCCGTCGCCACCGCCCGTCAGGTCCAGGCCGAAGCCGCCTCCCAGGCCGAGATCGCCAAGGCCGAGGTCGCCGAGGCCCGCGCCTCGTCGCGCGCCACCGCCGCCGCCGCCAAGGCCCGGGTGACCGAGGAAGCCAACCGCCGCGCCGCCGAGGAAGAGGCCGTCGTCAATGCCCGCATCGCCGAGGCTGAACTGGCCATCGGCAAGACCCGCGACGCCGCCATGACCAATGTCTCGGCCATCGCCACCGACACCGCCGCCGCCATGGTCGAGCGCCTGACCGGCAAGGCCGCCACGGCCGCCGAAGTCGCCGCCGCCGTCAAGGAAGCTGCCTGATATGCCCGCGTTTCTGACCGCACACTTCTATAACTTTGCCGAGGCCGAGCTGTGGGTCGGCGTCGGCCTGCTGATCTTCATCGGCATCTGCATCTTCGTCGGCGTGCCCAAGCTGGTTGCCGGTGCCCTCGACGCCAAGGCCGCCAAGATCCAGTCCGAGCTGGACGAGGCCACGCGCCTGCGCACCGAAGCCGAGGCCCTGCTGGCCACCATCCGCGCCGAGAAGGCCGAGGCCGAGGCCCAGGCGGCTGAAATGCTGCGCGCCGCCGAGGCCGATGCGCGCGTCATGGAAGCCGACGCCAAGGTCAAGCTGGAGGAAACCCTGGCCCGCCGTCAGGCCCTGGCCGAGCGTCGCATCGCCCAGGCCGAGGCCCAGGCCATGACCGAGGTCAAGCAGGCCGCCGCCGACCTGGCCGCCCGCGCCGCCGAGCAGATCCTGACCGCCCGCGTTTCGGGCCAGAAGAGCGATCCGCTGCTCGACGCCGCGATCGGCCAGATTGCCGGTCGCCTGAACTAGATTCGTTCGACTTCGAACCGATCAGGCCCCGCCGGCGACGGCGGGGCCGTTTTGATTCAGTGCGCCGGGACGCCGTCCATCAGCTTGGCCGCGCGCTTCTCGCGCTCGACCAGGTTGCCGTAGACCGTGCCCATCACGAAGCCGAAGATGACGTTCGAGACCAGCAACCAGGCGATGGTGATGCCCAGGGTGCCGCCGCTGAACACCCCCGGGTCGCCGAACATCAGCAGACCGACGATCAGGACGCAGAAGGCCCCGACCGCAAAGGCGATGCCCTTGGTGGCCGGCAGGTCGGTGGGCAGACGCGGGCAGACGATCGCGTAAAGCGACCCCAGCACCACCGTGCCGGTGACGACGTGAGCGATCCAGCCGACGACGTGATTGCCCTCCATGCCCATCATGAACGCCAGCATGTCCGGGTAGGGCGTGACCCAGGGACCGGCCATCATATTGATCGCCTCGAGGATCGAGACCACCACAGTGGCCGCAAAACCCGCGACCACACCCTTTTGTACGCGTGACATCATAACGACAGCGCCTCCCAACGCATTTGTCTGTTCCGATAACGCGAGGGAGAGACTACGCCTCTGAGTACAGGGCGCCATTCGGCCACAATCACGAACGCGTGCTTCGCAGATGCGATGCCGCAGCGCGACGCAGGGTCGGATCAGGGGTGGGTCAGGCCTTGTGGAAGGTCCGACGCCAGACGCGGCGAAGCGTCTTGCGGAACCGACCCAGGGGGCCGCGACGGCGACGCAGGACCATCTTCTCGGCCCGCAGCGCCTGTTGCCAGAAGACCGGCGCGATCTCGGGGTTCTTCCGCAGCAGGCGGCGGAACGGATAGACATAGCGCGGGCGGGCATACTGGGCGCGGATGAACTGGCGCTTGGCCCAGTAGGAACTGCGCAGCACCAGAACCAGACCGACGGCGATGACCGGCACCCCGCCCGGGCCCGGCAATGGCGCGATCAGGATGCCCAGGATGATCACCAGCACCCCGGCGACCAGCATCGCGCTGCGGCGCAGGGCGCGCAGCGGATCCCGCGGACGGGATGAGAAGCCGGAAAGAGCGGGCACGAAGGTCACGGGCGATCCAAGTGGAGGTCAGTCAGTTCTGTACAACGTCGCCGGAGTTCTCCGGGTCCACGATCGGCGGCGAAAACCACGACCGTGACGACCTTGCCACACAGGTGTTTACATTCTGCTTCGGTGGCTGAACCGAGGCTGAACGGTGAAGGTTTTGTAAGGCGGGATCGGACCCGCAGATCGGTGGCCAATGGGCCACAGGCAGTGGACCTATCCGAAGGTCACGCCAGTGATCTGCTCTGACATCGTCCAGAGCCTTGCGGCGACGCCGGTGTCCATTGCCTGCGGGCTGATCCGGGCCGGACCGGG
>NZ_JBIIAY010000242.1:0-5877 GCF_044239655.1 Brevundimonas sp. | reverse complement strand
AGCAGGCTGGTCTTGCCCACCCCTGCCGGGCCGCAAATCAACAGCTTGCTCCCGGTCTTCTGTTTCAAGCGCTCATCTGCGCTTATGATGTTCAACCCCATAAGGGTCTCCTTTGCTTTTTTGGGTCTCAGCCTCGTCAGCAGTTGCTACGGGGAGGAGCGCGAGATGAGACCCGGAGCACCGACTTATTTGCTATTCGTCGGACTCCTCCCCGCTGCTGATTTGGTACGAGCCCTCAGCGGCAACCCCGCCGTGCTCAGAAACTCCTCGACCTGCTCCACAGAGCGCGCGACGTAATAGGCAGCGCCGGCCATCGTGGCGTCATCGGCCCACTCTTTCTGCTCCGGGGACTGACGGCCCTTGGCCGTCTTCAGCTCGATGCAGATGAGGCGTCCGCCCCATAAGATCATGATGTCGGAGACGCCGGGCTTGACGCCTTCGGCTTTCAATTTGCTGGCAGTGCGAACGTCACGAAACCCACCATTCGGCACGGCCCACCAGATGCAGTTCGGAACGCCGTCAAGCGCCAGGTCGAGGAACCGCGCCACGGCGCATTGGATTTGGTGTTCGGAAGCGGCAGGCGAGACGGTGTGGACCTTCTTAGGTTTGGCGCCGCCCTTCAGCGCCTCGGGCAGATCATCAGCCAAAAAGGGGGAGCGGCGGGCTGTGCCCAACCGGCTCCCCGTAGTGGCACCCCCAGCACGGGCGTGGTTCGAAAAATCGTCAGCCATTGGAGAGCCCCACGATCAGGTACAGGGCGAGCCAGAACGCGATGGACAGCATTAAGCCCCATGCAAGGCCGCGAGCGGGGGCGAGTTGGTCGTCTTGGGGGGTCATGCGCGAACACCCCCGGCAAGCGCCTTGACGCCACGGAAGTTTTTGGCTTTTCTGCTGACAAAAGTCAGGGAAAATCCATGCTCGCTCACTACCTCGCGGAGGTTCCGCACCACTACTGGGACGCCAAAAGCCAAGCCTTCATTGCCGAACTCAAATCCGACGGTGTAGTCGTCCAGCGCTTCACAATCCCGAGGCACGTATTCTTTGCGATCCATGCCGATATGGCGCGGGCGATCCAAGACGCTTGCAGCGCGAGCGGCGCGGAAATCGTGGAGCTGAGGAAAGCCGAGGGGTGACATCAGCGTGCCCCCTCTTTCAGGCGGCGCTCGTTCGCTGCGGCTTCCGCCAGCAACTCGTGCGTCACGTTGATCTTTTTGGCCTTGGCGTAGGCGACAATCGCGGGATGGAAGTGCTGCGGAATGTAGCCGTTGCGCTTCTTCCAGCTCACCACCGTCTGGTAGTTCGCGCCCGTAATGTCCCGAACTACCGTGACGCCGCCAAGTCGGGTAAAGATGTCTGCAATCCTGATCATGGGAGGCAGTTTATGCGTTGTGCATAATTGGTGTCAATGCCCGCCGCATAAATTTTTGGCGTAATTTCCAGTCATGGAATCACGGGCCAGTAGATTAAAGGCGGCGCGCAAGGATGCGGGCTATACAAGCGTCAGAGCGGCGTGTGATGCCTTTGGCTACCCCTACCCTACGTATGCAGCGCACGAGAACGGCTCTCGGGATTATGACTTCGATGCTGCCCAGCGCTACGCCCGCGCGTTCAAGGTGGACGCCACTTGGTTGATGTCGGGACGAGCGGCAGCGCCTGCCGCCGAAGCTGAAATTGTGGACATCTGGACGCGCATTCCCGAGCGCGACCGAGCCGCTGCCCTTCGTATGCTTCGCGGGCTCGCCAAGAACAGCGAATGACGTTTCCTAAAAAAACTTATGCAGCGCGCATATTTTTGGCTTGCAAGGTTTTATGCGGTATGCATAATGGTCTCACACAAGGAGACCGCCCCATGCTTCAAACCACCCACGCCGAGCGCCAGTACGCGGCCGACACCGCCGAGCGCGCCGACACCGAGCGCAAGGCCGCTCTCGGCTGCAACGCCATCTTCACCCTCGCACAAGCCAAGTCGCTCGCACTCGCCTGTGACGCGCTGCCGGTTGCGGCGGTGTATCTGACCGAGGCGGCGTTCGAGGAGTACGGCTGGCCTGCGGACGGCCTCGACGAAAGCTGGCTGGACGATGCCGGGCGCGCGACTTGGGAAATCTTCACCGCGTGGAGGAAGGCATGACCTGCGACTTCGATTACCACCGCGCCAACAGGTCCGCCCAATACGACGGGCTCGGAATATTCCTGACTTACACCTGCCCGAAGTGCCATCGTGAAAAGATGGCGGGTTTCCGCGCCGACATTCGGGACAGATACGAAACCGACGAGCCGATTGAGGACGAGGCATGACGTACACGGTAGAACACCCCCACGAACGCGCCCGCCTAGAGGCCCTGCTCCGCGAGCTTCGCCCGATAGAGGCGCGATGCTTGCCGATGTCTGACGAGTGCCTGCGGGCGATTGAGGTTTGCAGGCTGCGGGAGATTGAGGAGGATGCCCCCGACCTCGGAGACGGGCCATGACCCAGTTGCTGACGATTTCCCAAGCCGCAGAACGGCTGAGCGTTGGCGATTCCACGGTGCGCCGCTGGATACGCGATGGTAAACTATCGACCTGCAAGCTGGGGCCAAAGCTGATCCGGATCAGGCCGGAAGTGCTGGAGGAGTTCATTCAATGTCAGGATACAGGCTCGACCGCCCCAACATCAACGGGCGAAGATCAGACACCTGGTATGTCATCTGGTCCGAGAAAGGCCGCTCTCGTCGCGTCTCTTCCAAGGAGACTGACCGCTGGCAGGCCGAGCGGTTCCTAGCCGAATACGAGGCGGTTCAAGACCTGCCGCCACAGGAGTTTGATATAGCCATGCTGGTCCGGGGATACCTTGAGGAAGCGCCGGGCGAGCATCACCACGCCAAGGCTGTTATCCGCTTGCTAGGCCCCCTTTCACCGTCCAGCCTGACCCGTGCCCGTGTGCGGATGTTCCACAAGTCCCGGCGCGCTGAGGGGGCGTCTGACAGCACGATCAACCGCCAGTCCCGTGTCCTGCGCGCCGCGCTCGAATGGGGCCGCAAAGAGGGCTGGCTGAAGGAGTTGCCGCACATCGACGCCCCGACACCTGCCCCGCCCCGTGAGCGCTTCCTGACGCGCCCTGAGTTCGCCCGGCTGTATGAAGCCGCTGAACAAATCCACCTGCGCACATTCCTTGCCCTTGCCGTCTATACCGGGCAGCGCGCCGCCGCAATTCTGGAACTGACATGGGATGACATCGACACCGAGAACATGCTGGTGCGATACCAGGGCGGCAACGCCACGAAGCGCCGGACGCCCTACGTGCCGATCAGCGCACCGCTGGCCCTGACGCTCTCGACGGCCATGCTTGACCGCCGTGGGCCGTATGTCGTCCAATGGCGGGGCGAGCCTATCGCCAGCATCAAGAAGGCGTTCGGGGCTGCTGTGCGCCGGGCCGGACTCAAGAACGTGCGCATCCACGATCTGCGCCGGACGGCTGCAAGCTGGGTGCTGGACAATGGCGGGTCGTTCGACATGGCCGCTGCGCTGCTTTCAGATGACGTGCGCACCGTGCGCCGGCACTATGCGCGGTTCAGTGATGAATTTATGGTTGGGATAACAGGAAGGATTGCGGGATGAGCCTCATACCAAAGATACAGCGCCTCTACTTCCACGCTTGCGACAAAGCCCCCGGAAGCTACAAACCGCACGCCCTTCGAATGGATCCATGGCTCTACAGAGAGCTGCATACGTCGGTCGATTTCTCGAAAATGGTGTCAGTTTTTGAGCCCTCTACCTCAATGACGTTCATGGGCATGAAGATCATCGTGGAAGGCTACAACGACGGCAGCAAGAAAAGCCACCTCACTGTTGAGATGAAACAGAAAGGCGAAGATGGCCGGTCCATGTATTTCGAGTATGCCGATTTACCGCACGATGCGCATTATGCGCATCGTGCAGGAACAGAGGCCGAACCAGTGACCACTGGTGGCGCCGAACCCCCTGCAAAAGACGCAGAATGACAGCTATGGCGAGCGGGAGCACTGCCTTCACACGGCAGGGGTCGCAGGTTCGAACCCTGCATCGCCCACCAGTCTTTTCAAGGGATTAGGGGTTGTCCGTAGGCGGAGCGTGGCGCGCATTATGCGCGTTTTCGGATCGCGCGGGCTGCTTTGATGGTCGCCTCTAGCGCAAACTCGGCCCTCGACTTCGCCCCCCTGGCGGCGTCCAGTTCGGCCATCTCGTCATCGTCCAGGCGGAAGCTGACGGGCTTCTTCGGACGCTTCACCGCGTAGCGCCTCTCAGCTTCAATCTGTTTCGGGTCTCTGCTCATGGCGATTTTGATATCCCATAACGACCTGTTAGGAAATATGGGATATCCCATAAGCACCAACACAGGAGCCCACCATGTTCAACCTTCAATCCCACCTCGCCCACCAGCAAATCCTGACCGGCACGCAGGCCGTTCGGATCGCCGCTCGCATGATCCTTGATTGCCCATGCGAGCAGACCCGCTGGCGCTGTATGCCGCTGCTCCGCCAGCTTCAGAAAATGGCGCGGGGTGCAGCATGAAAAAGCCCAAGGCACCCGCCAAGGTGCATCACTTCCAAGAGGGCCATATCGTCACGTTCGCTGCAACGGTCGTATCTGGCCTGATCTCTACAGTTGCGCTATCCTATCACGTCTGGAGTGATCTCAAGACCGACCTTGAGGCAATCCGCTGGACGTTCACGATCCTGGCAGGGGCGTTTGCGTTCCTGATGGCCATGACGCCGATTAGCCTTGCACGGGCTCACGGGGAGGCTATCGAAGGCGGACCGGCTCAGTCAGTGATCACGTTCATCGTGTTGATGACCATGATTATTGACGGCGCGTTGCAGGTCCATGCGGCGCATTACATCATAAAGATGATGGGTCAGGAACCGCCTGCAATCTGGATGCTGGCCATTGGGGCTGGGTTGTTTCAGCTTTCAATGTTCATGGTCCGTGGCGGCTTGTATGCTGCCAGCCGGGAAATCCGCGAGGTTATCGAAGCCCGGCAGGAACGGCTTGACCAAGCTGCGGCTTATGCCCGTGAGCAGATCAACGCCAAGCGGCGGGAACAGTATGCAGAAGGCAAGCTGAGGGTTGTGTGATACAGACGGGCTCGCAGAATGCGGGCCTAACCGAGCGGGTTGTAAGCCTTCGCGCACGCTTTCAACACCGCGTCATTCAACACCGGCACATCGCTGTCCGGCGTCGGCATCGTCCACATATACGAGTTATCGGCACTGCACGTCAGCGCGCCGACTTCTGCCAAGGCGAGCGTGCGGTGAACGTAGAACCCCGCCGCAAGCACCGTCAGCAGCAGCGCAGCGAAGGCCACGTATTGCAGCCAGATTACGCCGTGGTAGCCCACCTTGCCGACATAGTGCGCCTTGACCTTCCCGGCGTTGATGGGCGCCAGGGCCTCGTCTGAGGCTTTTACGAGCGCAGGCTTGCGAACGGGAAAGACCGGCTTGTGTGGCGGCTTGGGTGCGTAGCGCGAGGAGCGGGTTATTTTTGTCGGCATAGGTTGCCCCCTATGGCTGTTCGGTGTAGATTATTGCGGTGCGGCGGCGTGGATAGACACGCGGGTGTAAGAGCATTTCCCTGGGGCATTGGAGCCTTCATCTTTATCGGCCGAGCTGCAACAAGGCCGACGTTGTTTGCAGACAGCGGGTGTTAGGCGTACGATTAGCTATCCCCGAGCCAGTAACCAATCTGGCCCGCACGTTACTCCTTGCATAGGGCACCGAAATACAGGTTGACCCGCTCGATCTGCCGAACGGTTTCCTCTGTGTCGTAAAGGTTCAGCGGGTCTTCAATCGTGCAGCTATCGGCCACGCAATAGGAATACGTGATCGGCTTCCAGTCACGGCAGGCGGCTTCGGTTGTTTGGAT
>NZ_JBIIAY010000155.1:0-5903 GCF_044239655.1 Brevundimonas sp. | reverse complement strand
CGTGACGGGGGTGCGACCACCAGAGGTCCGGCCTTCACCACCACCGTGCGGGTGGTCGATCGGGTTCATGGCGACGCCGCGGACGTGCGGGCGGAAGCCCATGTGACGCTTGCGACCGGCCTTGCCCAGGTTCTGGTTCATGTGGTCGGCGTTCGAAACGGCGCCCACCGTGGCCATGCAGCCGTCCAGGACCATGCGCAGCTCGCCCGAGCCGAGACGGATCTGGGCATAGCCCTGATCGCGACCGACCAGCTGGGCGTAGGCACCGGCCGAACGGGCCAGCTGAGCGCCCTTGCCCGGCTTCATCTCGACGCAGTGGATGATCGTGCCGACCGGCATGGAGCGCAGCGGCATGGCGTTGCCCGGCTTCACGTCGGTCTTCTCGCCGGCCACGATCGTGTCGCCAGCCTTCAGGCGTTGCGGCGCGACGATGTAGGCCTTTTCGCCGTCCTCATAGGTGATGAGGGCGATGAAGGCGGTCCGGTTCGGATCGTATTCCAGACGCTCGACCGTCGCGGTCATGAACTTGCGACGCTTGAAGTCGATCTTGCGATACAGGCGCTTGGCACCACCGCCGCGGAAGCGGACGGCGATGCGACCGCCCTGACCACGTCCGCCCGACTTGGTCAGGCCTTCGGTCAGCGACTTCTCGGGACGGCCCTTGAAGAGCTCCGAGCGGTCGATCAGCACCAGGGCGCGACGGCCCGGCGATGTCGGATTGTATGTTTTCAAGGCCATCTGTTTAGAGCCCCGTCGTGACGTCGATCGACTGGCCTTCGGCCAGGGTCACGATCGCTTTTTTGATGTCGACCCGACGGCCCATGATGCCGCGGAAGCGCTTGGTCTTGCCCTTGGTCACCAGCGTGTTGACCTTCAGGACGTTGACCTTGAACAGGCTTTCGACCGCAGCGGCGATTTCGTCCTTGGTGGACGTGCCGGCGACGCGGAAGACGACCTTGTTCTGCTCCGACAGGATCGTGGCTTTCTCGGTGATCACCGGGGCCAGGATGGTGTCGTAGTGTTTGGCGGTGGGAGCGGCGGCCATTACGCGGCTTCCTTCTGGGCTTGCTCGCGACGCGAGGGCTTGTAGTCGGCGTAGGTCGCCTCGATCGCCTCGACGGCCGACTTCGACAACACCAGGGTGTCGGCGCGCAGGATGTCATAGACGTTCAGGCCGGCGTTCGGCAGGACGTTGATGTGCGGGATGTTCCGCGACGCCAGGGCGAAGTTGTTGTCGACTTCTGGGCCGGCGATGATCAGCGTCCGGGTCCAGCCCAGCTTGCCGAAGGTTTCGCGCAGGGCCGAGGTCTTGACCGCGTCCAGCGACAGGCTGTCGACGACGACCAGGCCGCCCGACTTCGCCTTGGACGACAGGGCGTGACGCAGGGCCAGGGCGCGGACCTTCTTGGGAAGATCAAAGCCGTGATCGCGAACGACCGGGCCGAAAGCGCGCGAACCACCGACGAACTGCGGAGCACGGCGCGAACCGTGACGAGCGCCGCCGGTGCCCTTTTGCTTGTACATCTTCTTGCCGGTGCGAGAATTCTCGTTCCGGGTCTGGACCTTGTGGGTACCGGCGCGGCGCTTGGCCAGCTGCCAGTTGACGTAACGGGCCAGCAGGTCGCCGCGGATGTCGGTGATGCCGAAAACGACATCGGACAGTTCCACGTCACCAGCGGCAGCGCCGTCGAGTTTGATGACAGAGAGTTTCATTACGCTTCACCGCCTTCGGTCACTTCGGCAGCCGGAGCTTCCTCAGCGGGGGTTTCGGCGGCGGCCGGAGCAGCAGCGGCACCCTTGGTCTTGAACGAACCGGGGAAAGGCAGGTCGGCGAACGGCTTCTTGTGCGCGTCGCGAACCTTGACCCACGAGCCTTCGTGGCCGGGGACAGCGCCCTTGACCAGGATCAGGCCGCGCTCGGCGTCGACACGGACGACCGTCAGGTTCTGGGTGGTGATCGTCTCGTTACCGAGCTGACCGGCCATCTTCTTGCCCTTGAAGGTCTTGCCCGGGTCCTGGCGCTGGCCGGTCGAACCCAGCGAACGGTGCGAGACCGAGACGCCGTGGGTGGCCCGCAGACCGCCGAAGTTCCAGCGCTTCATGCCGCCGGCAAAGCCCTTGCCGATCGTCTCGCCCTGGATGTCGACCTTCTGGCCGGCGACGAAGTGGTCCGCCGTCAGGGTCGAACCGACGTCGATCATCGCGTCTTCCGACACGCGGAACTCGGTGACGACATGCTTGGGCTCGACTTCCGCATTCGCGAAGGTCGTGCGTTGAGCCTTGTTGGTGTTCTTTGCCTTCTTGGCCCCGGCACCCAGCTGCAGGGCGACATAGCCGTCCCGCTCCTGAGTACGTTGGCCGACGACCTGACAGTCGTCGAGCTGGAGCACAGTGACCGGAACGTGCGCGCCGTCATCGGCGAACACGCGGGTCATGCCCAGCTTCTTGGCGATCACGCCCGTGCGCATCGGATCCCGCCTCTTTCTTCGTTAAATCTTGATCTCGACGTCCACGCCGGCGGACAGGTCGAGCTTCATGAGCGCGTCCACGGTCTGCGGGGTGGGGTCGACGATGTCGAGGACACGCTTGTGCGTGCGGATTTCAAACTGCTCGCGCGACTTCTTGTCGACGTGCGGCGAGCGGTTCACGGTGAACTTTTCGATCAGGGTGGGCAGCGGAATCGGACCGCGAACGGTCGCGCCGGTGCGCTTGGCCGTGTTCACGATTTCGCGCGTCGAAAAGTCGAGGACGCGGTGATCGAAGGCCTTCAGCCTGATGCGGATGCTTTGATCCATATCGGTTGTATTTCCCAAGCAGGCGAACCTGCGTCCCTGTGAACCATTTCAAAGACCGAAGCCTTCAGGGGAAACCCCATCAGGGACGCACGTTTCGCAAAAACGATCGGCCCACGCAGTTCCCCGCGAAGGCCGTTGAAGTCCTAAGTCGCTACAAAGAACGGTAACTCAGGTCGTTCCTGCGAACCGCGTCTGCAGATTGCTCTGCACAGCCGGTCCAACAAGAGTTGGCGCTTATGACGATTGAGTCCCGTTTCGTCAAGCGGCGAAACTGAGGCAGGGCCGGGTTTTGCGACTCCGCCCCCGAGATCAGTCCACCGTCTCCAGCCGCCCTGCCTGTGCATTCCACGTCAGGGTCTCGAAACGGCATTCCGTGCCATAGCCGCAGGGCGGTCCGACGCGCAGGCGGGCCGGCCGAGACGCGATGTCAGTGGCCGCCCAGACGCCGGGCGCCGACTCATAGGCCTTCACCAGCGACTCACCCTGGCTGACGTAGACTGCGAAGGCCGACAGGGGCGTCTCCTCCGTCGATTCCTGATCGATGCAGGCATAGGGGGCAGTGGCGATCCAGTCGCGGCGGTCGTCGCCGTTCAGATCCGGCACCGAGCGGATGAAGGCCCGGCGCACCTCGAGCCCGTCGTCATTGTTGGTCGTGGGACAGGTCACCCGGCTGGTCCGCCAGACCTCGGCCATCTCGGCCGGCAGTGCATCCGGGTCGAACTTGTCGGCCCGTTCGCCGATCGGCTCCAGCCCGCTGGTCAGCAGGGTCACTCCCCTCGCGTTCGGGCGCTCCACCAGCCGCAGCAGGCCGGGGTCCCAGGCGAAGGCGTAGGTACAGTCCCAGTCGTCGGGAACGCAGAAGGTGTGGTGGACCTGGGCCTCGACCCTGGCCTCTCCGCCGACCTCGGCGACCTCGAACTCCAGAGCCTGTTCGTCGAAGGCCAGGACATACGCGTCGCCGTCACTGACATAGAGGGTCTGGAGACAGCCCCCGGTCCCGCAGAAGCCCGTGCCGACGCCGGAATAGTCGAGCAGCCAGTCGGGCTTGCCGTCCCGGCTCACGTCGACGGCCCGGATCATCCCGTCGGGCAGTCGCGTCACCAGCGCCGGCCGGTTCATCGGCTCGGCCCGATTGAAATAGGCCTCGTTGATCTCCTTGAGCGCCATCCAGGTCAGGGCTTCGGGCGGCTCGGGCTCGGCCGCGCGGGCGCTCGCAAAGGCAGACAGGCCGGACACCAGGGACACGGCGGCCAGCGAGGCCGCGAACAGTCGAGACATAAGAAAAAGGTCCTGACCGGAAATGCCCGGTCAGGACCCATGGTGACGGTTTCGCCCGTCTTATCCACTCTCCGATCCTGACGGACCGGCGGCGTGTGATCCTCTTATGAGCCGACGCGGACCCGGCCCGAGCCGACCGAGTTCTGGGACACCGAACCGGCGACCGATCCGGCGACGACGTCTCCCGATCCCATGATGCTGGAGTCGATACTGGCGACGCGGCCCCGCACAATGACACTGCCCGAGCCGGCGATGCTGGCGTCCAGCCGACCGGCGTCGCCGCGAACGACCACGTCACCCGATCCGGCGATGCTGGCATCCACAGGACCATCGACCTGGCGGGCCGTCACACTGCCGGATCCCGCGATCGCCACCTCAAGCGAGCGCGTCGCCCCGGCCGAAACCCGTCCGGATCCGGCGAGAGAAACGTCGAGGCTGCCTGCGTCGCCTGCCCAGACGTCGCCCGAACCGGCGAGCGACACGTCGAGCTCGCCGCTCGTATTGGCCACGGTCCAGTCGCCGCACCCCGAGCTGGACAGGGAAATCGATGTGGCGCCCCGGCCGACCGCGCCGAAGACGGCCGAACCGTCGCTGACCGACACCTCGACCTGGCGAGGCGTGCGAACCACGATCAGCGGCGCTGCGCTGACCTGGACACGTCCGTGGTTCCTGACCTCGACCGATGACATCTGGCCGGGCTGGCCACCGGGAGCGCCGGCACCGCCCTCGCAGCTCCGCACGGCATTCCGGCCCAGCTCGCCATCGATGCGGATTTCGTCGCCGCGCCGCGTCACGGTCGGACGCGGCAGGCCGGCAGTGCCACCCTCGATCTCGACGGCGACGTCGGTGCGGTCTTCGACGATGACGACCATCCGGGCCACGGCGTGTCGCACCTGGACCTCTGGGCCTTCCTTGGCGCTGGCGGACGGGGCGATGGCGACCAGGCCCAGGACGGCGATGGATGCGGCGGTGGCGACGACGGCGAAATTCATGGCGGTTTCCTCTCCGGCTGTGAGGGGAAAATGCGCGCCGCCGTTGCCCAAGTCATTTTAACTCGACGTCATGACCTCGATTTAATGTCGCCGTTCGACGAGCGGCTCTTGCGCGATTTCGCGGTCTTTGCCGCCGCCTTGCGCAGCGCGACGTCGATGGCCTCGCGGGCCCAGCGAACGGCCTCGTCCGCGTCATCGACCGCCGCTTCGGGCAGGCTCCAGTAGCCCAGCCCCGTCACCGCCCCGTCCTTGCCCGAATATGTGAACTGACGCGACCCTGCGGCCTCCAGCGCCGGCACGGTCGTCTCGTCCGCCTTGAGCCAGATCACGCCGTCGTCCAGCAGGGCGAAGATCAGGCCGTGGGAATAGACCGCCCCGGCCCCGAACATCCGCTTGAACTCCAGCGGACCGAGCCCCGCCAGATGCTCACGAACCCATTCCTCGAAATCGGGATCGCCGGCCGCCACCGCTTCAGGCGTCCAGCGCCGCGACCGGAATGATCGTCACGCTCTCGCCGCAGCCACAGGAGTCGGTCTGGTTCGGATTGCGGAACACGAACTTCGACGCCAGCTTCGTCGTCTCGTAGTCGATCTCGGATCCGATCAGGAACAGGATCGCCTTGGGGTCGATCAGGATGGTGACCCCCTTGTCCTCCACCACCTCGTCCAGCGGCTCGATCGTCTCGGCATAGGCGAAGGTGTATTCCTGCCCCGCGCAGCCGCCGTTCTTCACCCCGACGCGCAGGGCGATGTAGTCCTTCTCCGCATTGGTCATGATCTCCCGCACCCGCTCGGCGGCGGCCTCGGTCAGGGTCACGGCCTTGGGGCGCGGACGGCGG
>NZ_JBIIAY010000240.1:0-5565 GCF_044239655.1 Brevundimonas sp. | reverse complement strand
AGTCGAAGATGGCGCCGTACTTCTGGTACACCGAGCGGTGGGCCTCATCGACAACAATGAGGTCGAAGTAGCCAGGGCCGAATCGCCGCAGGTCGTCTGCCCCGGAGTCGATGAGTCCCATCATCGTCGGGTAAGTCGACAGGTAGACCCGGCCGTCGACATCCTTCTCTGTGACGAGGTTGACGGGAGCCGCGTCGGGCAACTGCGCCTTGAACGCGTTGGTGGCTTGGTTGACGAGCGCGACCCGGTCGGCAAGAAATAGGATGCGCTTCGCCCAATTCGCGCGGATCAGCAGATCGCTGAGTGCAATCACTGTGCGCGTCTTGCCGCTACCCGTAGCCATGACTAGCAGCGCGCGGCGCTCCTTGTTCTCGAAGGCCTCAGCCACCTTGCGCACTGCACGCTGCTGGTAGTGACGACCGGCAATTGACTCGCTGACAGTCAGCGACGCAAGAGTCTTGCGAGTCGTGCGACGCTGAATGAGCAGAGCGAGCTGGTCGCGAGTGTATAAGCCCTGCACCTGACGTGGCGGGTATTCGCTGTCGTCCCATATCCAGTGGTCATAGCCGTTGGAGTAGAAGATGACGGGCCGCTGCCCGAACTGGCGCTCGAGGGCGTCTGCATACAGCCGTGCCTGCTGCTGGCCGATGTTGGCTTCTTTGCGGGTTCTCTTCGCCTCGACAAGCCCGAGCGGCATGCCGTCTTCGCCCCAGAGCACGTAGTCGACGAAACCCTTGCCGCCCTCGGAGTTGTTCGGCATGCCGGTGACTGGGAACTCGATGTCGCGTGCGTCAGTGAGCGCCCAGCCCGCCTCCTTGAGAAGAAGGTCGATGAAGAGGCTGCGCGTCTCGTCTTCGCGGTAGTCGTGCGTGTCGACGAGTGTGGCGTTGGCCTGCTTTGCGAGTGCGACCTCGGCACGAAGCTGCGCAAGCTCAACTTCGAGGCTCGCGTTCTGCTGCCGAGCTTCTTCTAGATCTGAATCACGCGACGCGAGTTCGGCAGCCAGTTTCTGCACTTGCATCATGCTCTGGGCGGCCGCGCCCGACCGTGGTTGCGGCAGCAAGCTCACATCAAAGCTGACGCCTGCGATCGGGCGCTCCTCGGGCGTTCGCGCGTAGTGCGTCGCCACCCAGACCAGCACGTGGAAGAGCTCGCGCACCATTGAAACGCTGTCGGCCGGCCGAGGCACATCAGCCCTGTGCACGGCGTCGTTGCCCTGCTTGCGGATCAGACTCAGCTTGGCAACCAAACCCGGTCCAACCAGATTCTTGAAGGTCGGTTCGTAGGTGAGGGCGGCCAGATCGTTCTTGTACGGACGACGAAGCGCGGCGTCAACCTCGTAGAGCCAGTTGACGACTAACTCGATTGCCCGCCTCGAATAGAACAGCGAGGACCGCGGGTCGCCATTCGCATAGCCCTCGGCCTTGCGCGCCTCGACTGCAATCTCGGGCCAGCCAGCGCGCACGAAGTCGAAGTTGCTCGCCATGAGCTGCTCCCTTCGTCGCGCCGGTGTGCCGAAGCCCAGAGTATCGGCGAACACGAGTTTGTAACGCACCCGAAACGAGGGTCAGGCACCCACTGTTTGACGTCAGTCAATCGGTGACGATTGGTGGTTTGGGAAGCTCCCAGTCTCTGGCGAACTCGTCTGCAACCAAGGGCCAAACTACCCGCAATCCGTCTTCGACTGATGTCACCTGCTTTGCCAACGGTTGGTACACAACAAAATCATGCGGGATGATCCTGCCTGCGCTATCTCTGCGCTTGAGGGGATCCTCAAATCGCAATGCCACAGTGTCCCCGTGACGTCGGCATGCCTTCCGCTCATTCTCAAGCCCCACAAAGGCGGCTCCGTAGACGGCGAGCGGGTCGCTCAAGCCGGCTCTTCGTCGGAACTGGAAGCCCCACGTCCTGCCTCGAGTCGCCCAGATAATCTTCATTTGTCTCCGAGGTGAAGTACCTGTTGCTTCTCACCTGCATCCAAGCGCTTCGGGAACTCAAGCAGCGCCGCAGCGACGCTATTCTGCTTCGCAATCGCGCTGCGGTCAGCTTCGGTGAGGGTACCGCTCGCCCACTTGACGAGCTCCGGAACCGCGCGGCTCAGGACGGTGGCTACAGCTCCTAGCAGTTTGCTTCTGCTCGCGAGCAGCCTGGAGATAAAGGCGCCAACCAAGCCGAGAGCAAGCGCGACGGTCTCCACGTCACTAAGCAAATCAACGGCTACCTTGCGCGGCAGATTCATCGATTTTGCCCACTTCATGTGACGCTGGAAGGGGAGAACTGAAGCCAACGGCAAAATAAGGTCCAAGCCCACGCGCTCGTCAACATGTATCTTCGCTGGATCGAACTTCGCTGATGAGAGAAGCAAGAAGTCCTCTCCCACCGCTAGAGCATTACTGCCTTCGACCAGTTCGGCGATGACGTCGCGAAGCTTGATTATGTCGCTGCCTGCCTTCTCCAAGAGAAGTTCCCTAAAGTCTTCAACCGTTGTTTCCGGGAGTAAGTCTGACTTGGATAGAGCCATTACCCAGATACGCGGGAACTTGACTAGCGGCTTGCCGTCCGTCAGGAGATCATCCTTGAGCAACTGCAGCTGCTGGCAATAATTAGTGAACAACGACTTCAGATAGGACCCCTCGGATCCCGCGTGCTCTAGAAGTTTCTGGCCGTCCACTACAAGCAGAGCAACGTCGGATCCCAGCAGCTTCTGGAATGTCTCCAGGCGGTGTTGCGCCTCCGTGGGACCGCTGACGTCCTGCTCGAACCATTCACCCGGGTAGTCGTGCCACACGAGCCGGAGCGCTTTGAAGGGCGCAGCGGCGTTAGAAGGCTCTTTCAACTTGACGAGGAAGGAGTAAGACTTGCCCTCGAAACGGTTTGGGGGCGGCAACGTTGCGGATTTTTTCATGCCCAAATAGTTCTGGGAAAGTTGAACACTCTGAGCAGGGTTCTCCGCGACGACCGCGAAACCGTCTCGCTTGATGTTCTCGTTCTCCTGCGCGGCTCCGTAGAACGACGAGAGCAGTACGGTCTTGCCGCTTCCGCTCTCTCCGAAGACCGCAATGTGCTGCTCTAAAGCTCGGGTTGTAGGCATGTGAGAAAACCTACGGCAGCCCGCCTGTTCTGTGTGCAGCTCCCCACCCCTAAAACGGGGCAATTCTCACGAATGTCAGAGGTCGCTGCTCAACTACTCGACTTGCCTCTTTCGAGTGCGAGTCACGCGGGCCACCGGCTCACGTGCTCACCCGTTCGCTTCAGCGAACACAGCACAAGGAGCATCATGTCTGACAGCAACACCACTACCCCGCTCGCCCCGGAGGGCAGCCACGCGAACCCGGGCACGCCGCCGGCCGCTACGAAGAGCGCGCTCACCCTGTGGGCGCTCATTGTTGCGATCGTCGCGATAGTCAGCGCGATCATCCCAGGGCTGAGCTTCATCGCCTGGGTGCCTGCGCTCGTGGCGACGATCCTCGGCATCGTGGGACTCGCCACCAAGCGCCCCGGTCGCGGCAAGGCGATCACTGCGATCATTCTCGGGCCAATCGCGCTTCTCGTGGCGATCATCGTGTCGATTGGCACGATTGCCGCGGGAATCTCCGATGCGCTTCCGTCCACGGACTCGACGTCCGCCGGAGATGCACCTGCTGACGCTGAGCCAGACGCAGCAGCTGTAGGCACTCGCGCTAACCCGGCGCCCGCCGGCAGCACCGTCATCGTGAGCGACAACTCCGGAGAGATCTACGAGATCGCGTTCGGTGCGGCCACGCTCGATGCCAACAGCATCATTGCGGCCGAGAACATGTTCAACCAGCCCGCGGATGCTGGATCGCAGTACATCCTCGTGCCGATCACGTTCACGTACGTCGGCGAAGAGACCGGCACGCCGTGGATCGACCTGCAGTTCGCCTTCGTCTCGGCGGCGGGAACCACGCACGACGGCACCTCGTCGATCGCGGTCGCGCCCCAGCCGATCACGGACATCAACGAGCTTTACCCGGATGCGTCCGCATCCGGAAACCTCGTGTTGATGGTGCCGACGGCCGACATCGAGAAGGGACTGCTGACCGTCTCGCCGCTCTTCGGTGACAAGTACTTCGTCGCGCTCGTCTAGGTGAGTGGAGGGTGGCGCTGCGGGTTGGCGTCACCCTCCATTTAGAGCTCGCCGTTGAACGCGCGGTGCTGAAGGCAGGCAAAGAGTTCGTCGAGAAGCCTGCCTCTCGCCGAGAGCGCCACCTCAGCCAGTTCTGCTTTCTCGCTAGCGTGAGCGAAGCCCTGAAGGTCCTCGGGACTTGGGAGCGAGATCGAGAAGTCGAGCACCTTCGCCTGCGAGATATTTCGCACTCCGCTGGCTCCACTCGAGACATTGCGGACGTGGGCGCGGAACTCTGGTCGCTTGAATAGTGCGTGAAGGAAGCGAAGATTGAGAGGGCTAGTCGGACTTAGCCGTGCCCGCCATAGCTTGTCTGGCAAGTAGAGATCGTTTGGGTCATCATCTACAAAGGCCGATACGCCGATCAGGTCAACACTCCCGCTTGCCCGAGTAATGAGCAATTCGCCCTTGGACACTCTGTGCGCCGGTGGAGGCCTATAGCCCTCGGGAAGCGGTTTACTTTCGATCGGATCGAAACGAGCACCGGAAACTGCACTTACTTTTAGAACACGACCGCCGCCCGGCTTTTCGAGGGTCCCCGTGACACTTTTTCCGCTCTCAAAGGTCAGCCCGAGCTGACGAAGCGTCCACTTGATGCTGGAGGCAGCTGGAGTTGGATAGAGCGAAGATTGCGCCTCGACTACCAGGGACAGAGCGGACAGACTGTCTGCGCGCAGTGATTCGACCTGGTCGAGGATGGATGCGATTCGGCGTTGTTCGGGGAGGGGTGGGAGAGGCACCTGCATCTCAGCGATGTCCTGCCTGTTTACCTGCGGAAAGGTTGCCCCCTTCCCTTTCGCTGCAAGTGCGGGCCCTGACCACGTTAGCCAGTGCCATAGGTAGCGTTGATAGAGCCGCTCGTTCGCACGCAGGCCTGCGACTCCGCGACCCAGGCAATACTCCCTATCTGAAAGAACCTTGGCGCCTATCGAAGCTCGGATCCCGAGCACGATATCGCCTTCGCGGCTCAGTTTCGTAGGAGCCGTCGTAGACTTCTTCGCGGCCGCCATACCTTTCCGAAAGTCGCCAGCTCCAGCGATGAGGGGTGTCCCGAGACCTTGATCGTTATAGGAGCCCCCGTCGGGCGCTTGCCCCATAGTTACCGCGCACACTTCGCCAAGCGGAACAAGCGGCCAACTCATTCGGGCGAACCTTCAAGAGCACGGGCTAGAGCAGACGTGGCTTCCGCAATCTCCCGCTCAAGCGCCTCAAGCTCAGCAAGAATGTCCGCCGACGCACGATGATGCACCTCCGTTTGCTCGACCTCTTTGTACCGGCTGAGTGAGAGGTCATAGCCCTGGGCTGCGATTTCGGCCTTGGGCACCAAGAAGGATTGGGCGGTTCTTGGGCGGAGTTCTTCGGTCCAGGTCTCGATAGGGCCTCTTTGCGGCCGACTCGACCAGCGGGTGAGTGCGTCG
>NZ_JBIIAY010000154.1:0-5917 GCF_044239655.1 Brevundimonas sp. | reverse complement strand
ATGGCCCGGTCGAAGCCCTTGTCGATCTTGGAGCGGAGGCGGGAGATGTGGACGTCGATGACGTTGGTCTGGGGGTCGAAATGGTATTCCCAGACCTTTTCCAGCAGCATGGTGCGGGTTACCGACTGGTTGGCGTGGCGCATCAGGAACTCCAGCAGCTGGAACTCGCGCGGCTGCAGGTCGATCTCGGTGGTGCCGCGATGCACGGTGCGGGCGATCAGGTTCATCTCCAGGTCGCCGACCTTGAGCACGGTCTGGACCCCGCCGGTCTCGCGACGGCGCGACAGGGCCTCGACCCGGGCGACCAGTTCGGCGAAGGCGTAGGGCTTGACCAGATAGTCGTCGCCGCCGGCCTTGAGGCCCGTGATCCGGTCCTCGACCTCGCCCAGCGCCGACAGGAACAGCACCGGCGTCTGGTCGCCGTCCTTCCTCAGGGTCTCAACCATGCCGATGCCGTCCAGGCGCGGCATCATCCGGTCCACGACATAGACGTCATAGCCGCCGCGCTGGGCCTCCAGGAGGCCATAGGCGCCGTCCACCGCATGGGCGACCTCGTGCCCCGCCTCGGTCAGACCCCGCACCATCGCCGTCGCCGCCTCGGCGTCGTCCTCGACCACCAGAATCTTCATGCGAGCCCCTCCCAAATCAGTATCGCCGCCGATGCTAGCGCATCGGCGGCGATTTGGAGAGTTAGGGATTATTCAGGCTTATTCGGGGGCCGCGAACGGCACGATGATGCGGCCTTCCTGACCCGTCGGGGCGCGCACGGCCAGCAGGACGCTGGGTCGACCCGCTGCGCGAGCTGCCTCGACCGCCGCCTTGAACTCGGCGACGCTGTTGACCCGGACGTAGTTGACCCGCTCGATCAAGATGCCGGCGACAGCGCCCTCTCGCGATGCAGGCGACCGGGCTTCGACGGCGGTGATCAGGACGCCGCCTTCGCCAGCCGACAGACCGTAACGCTCGCGCAGGGCTGACGAGATCGGCCCCACGGTCATGCCGAGCACAGTTTCACCCTTTTCGATCCCGCTCTGGCCGGAAGCACCCGGCGAGGCGGACTGTTCCTCAAGAACCGCGTTGATATCAGCCGGCCGTGTTCCCGCGCGGACGTTGACCGTCTGGCGTCGGCCTTCGCGGAAGAGCTCGAGTCGCATGGTTTGACCGGGCCGCACGGCACCTACAGCTCGGGTCAGGGCGGTGGAGGTGTCGACCGCCTTGCCGTCGATGGCGACGACGACGTCACCTTCACGCAGGCCCGCTTGTTCGGCCGGGGCACCCGGCGTGAGGACTTCGATCGACGCGCCCTCGATTCCGTCCGGCAGACCCAAGGCACCGCGCTGTTCGTCCGTACTGACTGTGCCGATCTGGGCCCCTAGATAGCCGCGCGCGATCGTCTCTCCGCGGATCAGCTGGTCGGTGATCGTCTTGGCGATCGTTGCCGGAATAGCGAAACCGATGCCCACCGAGCCGCCGGACGGCGACAGGATCGCCGAGTTCACGCCGATCACGCGACCATAGATGTCGAAGGTCGGACCGCCCGAGTTGCCGGTATTGATGGCAGCGTCGATCTGCAGGAAGTCGGTGTAGGGGTTGTCCGGCGACGGATACTCGCGGGCTGTCGCCGAGACGATGCCCGCCGTGGCCGTGCCGCCCAGGCCGAACGGATTGCCGACCGCGATGACCCAGTCGCCGACGCGAGGCTGGGCCTGTTCCTCGAAAGTGACGAACGGGAAGTCGCCGCCGTCAACCTTGACCACGGCCAGGTCGGTGTCCTGGTCGCGGCCGACCAGACGGGCCGGGAGCTCGCGGCCGTCGGCCAGAGTCACTGTGATCTCGGTGGCGTTGGCGACCACATGGTTGTTGGTGACGATGAAGCCGTCGGCGGAGACGAAGAAGCCGGACCCGGCACCGCGCTGCGTCTGGGGTTCGGCATCCGCATCGGGCTCGGGCATCTGGAACCCGAAACCGGGCAGACCGGGAATCTGCATCCGACCGCCGGACGGGCGCTCGACAGTGGACTCGACGTTCAACTGGACCACAGCGGGCGACACCTGGGTGAAGATGTCGGCGAAGCTGAGCGGCGCGCCTTGCGGCGGGGCGAAGGCGAGGCCGCCGCCGGCGCTGGGTCTGAGCAGGCCGGAGGCTCCGGCGACCTCCGCATGGGCTCCGGGCCAGGAAATGACGCCCCCGGCGGTGGCGCCTGCGGCGACCAGCAGGCCGCAGGCGGCCCCCAGAATGAACTCCTTGCGCTTCAGCATCGTCGTCTAGCGATCCTCTTGTCGGCGTCTTCGCGACGCCGTTCCGCGTTGAGATATAGAGCCGTTCCGCAGAGAACCAACAGGGTTCAATCCGGGGCCGGAACGATGGTTGATCCCGCCTGATGCCCGTCGTGGGGCGGGTTTGCGTCCGTATCGGGGCGAACGTCCCTGTGGGCGAGAAGTTCGGCCAGTTCGGCCTCCTCGCCGGGCGACAGCGGGGCCGGGGTCTGAGGCTGCCGGCGGGACAGGGCGCGCCAGCCGAACAGGCCGGCAAGCAGCAGGACCGCCAGGGCCGGGCCGAACCACAGGAGCCAGGTCGCGGGGTTCACCGGCGGCTTGAACAGGATGAAGTCGCCCCAGCGGCGGACCAGGTCGGCACGGACGGCGTCGTCGCTGGATCCAGAGGCGATCTCCTCGCGCACCAGCCGGCGCATGTCGGCGGCCATGCCGGCGGGGGAGTCGGCGATCGACTCATGCTGGCAGACGACGCAGCGGACCTCCTCGAACAGGGCCTGGGCGCGGGCCTCCTGGGCGGGGGAGGCCAGGGGCTGGTCGGGGACGGCGGCGGGTTCGGCGAGGGCGGGGGTGCCTGCCATGGCCACGAGCAAGGCCATGACCTGAAGGGCGCTCCTCATGCCGCCACCCGCTTGCGGCCCGGCACCCAGATCCTGAGCCTCCGGTCCAGCAGGGACAGCAGGCCGCCCAGCGCCATGATCATGGGGCCGAGGAAGATCAGTCGGGCCCAGGGGTTCCAGTAGGCGCGGACGGTCCAGGCCTGGGCCGCCTCGGGGGTGGCGCGGCGTTCGCCCATGACGACATAGACGTCGTCCAGCCCCCGGAAGTCGAGGCCGACCTCGGTGGTGGTCTGGCCGCCGGCGGGGAAGAAGCGGCGCTCGGCGGTGACTGTTTCCATCCGACCACGCGCGGAGGTGACGGTCAGGGTGCCCTGTTCGGCCAGATAGTTGGGGCCTTCGTGGATGCGGACGCTGTCGAGGCGGACGGAATAGGTGCCGACCGTGATCTGGCCCCCGAGCGGCAGGGCGGCGGCGGTCTCGGCCTTGAAGCCGGTCTCGACCACGGCCCCCAGAACGAAGACGCCGAGCCCTGCGTGGGCCAGGGTCATGCCCCAGGCGCCCAGCGGCAGGCCCCGGATGCGGCGCAGGGTCTCACGGCCGGGCACGCGGAACAGGCGGATACGCTCGACCACCTCGGCCAGGGCCCCCAGGATCAGCCAGGCCCCGACCGCGATCCCGGCGGCGACCATGGCCTTCTTCGGCTCGAAGGCGAGCCAGCCGAGGAAGCCGCAGCCGAGGGCGAGTGCGGCGGCCAGAGCCAGCCTCTGGCCCGCGCCGACCAGGTCGCCACGCTTCCAGGCCAGCAGGGGTCCGGCCGGCAGGATCAGGAAGGCGACGACCATCAGGGGGGTGAAGGTCAGGGCGAAATAGGGCGGGCCGACCGAGATGGTGGCCCCGGTCGCGGCCTCCATGATCAGCGGATACAGGGTGCCCAGCAGGACCGTCGCCGCCGCCGCCGTCAGGAACAGGTTGTTGAGGACCAGCGATCCCTCGCGGCTGATGGGGGCGAAGACGCCGCCACCCTTCAGGTTCGGCGCACGCCAGGCGAACAGGGCAAACGCCGCGCCCGCCGTCAGCCCCAGGATGGCCAGCAGCATCAGGCCGCGCTCGGGGTCGACGGCGAAGGCGTGAACGCTCGTCAGGACGCCGGACCGGACCAGGAAGGCCCCCAGCATGGAGAAGGTGAAGGCCAGAAGCGCGAGGAACACCGTCCATCCTGCCAGGGCACCCCGCCGTTCGGTGACGACCGCCGAGTGCAGCAGGGCCGCCCCGGCCAGCCAGGGCATGAAGGAGGCGTTCTCGACCGGATCCCAGAACCACCAGCCGCCCCAGCCGAGCTCGTAGTAGGCCCAGAAGGACCCCAGGGTGATGCCGACCGTCAGGAAGGCCCAGGACGCCAGGGCCCAGGGCCGGACCCAGCGCCCCCAGGCGGGCCAGAAGCTGGAGTTCGGTCGGCCCTCGATCAGGGCGGCGACGGCCAGCGAAAAGGTCACCGAGAACCCGACATAGCCCAGGTAGAGCAGGGGCGGATGGATCGCCAGCGCCGGATCCTGAAGCAGGGGGTTCAGCGACGCGCCCTGGAAGGGGGCGGGGTTCAGCCGGGCGAAGGGGTTGGAGGTGAACAGGGCGAAGGCCAGGAACAGGGCCCCCAGCCCCCCCTGGACGGCGACGGCGCAGGTCTTGAGCCCGAACGGCAATCCTCTGGCACGGGTGAGCGCCGCGCCGAACCCGGTCAGGACCAGGGACCACAGCAGCAGCGACCCCTCATGGCTGCCCCAGGCGCCGGCGACCTTGTAGAGCATCGGCTTGTCGGTGTGGCTGTTGGCCGCGACATTGGCGACCGAGAAGTCCGAGCTGACGAAGGCCAGGATCAACGTCCCGAACGCCAGGGCCACCGCGGCGGCGCAGGCCAAAGCGGCTCCGTTCGCTGCGCCGGCAAGGACGGCATTCGACCGGATGCGCGCGGCCGTGGCCATCGCCGTTTGCAAGACCGCCAGCGCCAGGGCCAGGGCCAGAATGAACCCCCCGAATTCGACGATCATGTTGGGGTCTGGGCCGGCCGCCACTCGCCCTTGGCCTTGAGGCGGTCGGCGACTTCGCGCGGCATATAGGTCTCGTCGTGCTTGGCCAGGACCTGTCTGGCGACGAAGGTGCGGTCGGGGCGGAAGGACCCTTCAGCCACGATGCCCTGACCCTCGCGGAACAGGTCGGGCAGGTCGCCCTGGAAGACCACGCGGGTGACGGCGGCGTTGTCGGTGATCGAAAACGCGGTCTCGGCCCCGTGACGTTCAACGCTGCCGGCCTCGACCAGACCGCCCAGGCGGACGTCCCGGCCGGGAGGGGCCGCCTCGGCGGTCGCCTCGGACGGCGAGAAGAAATAGGTCACGCTGTCGTTCATGGCCCACAGCGACAGGCCGACGGCCAGGGCCAGGATCGGGGCCGCCGCCGCGACGATCCACAGGCGACGGCGCGCCCTGGGCGAACGGGGAAGCCAGCTCATGAGGTCGGCTCCGGCGGGGGCGTGCGTTCGCCGGCCTCGATGCGGGCCAGACGCTGGATCAGGTCGGCGCGGCGCGGGTCGGTGGGATCGAGCGCGGCGATCAGGGGCGTCCAGGTGGCGCGCACACCGGCGATGTCGGCGCGCGCCATTGCGGCCTCGCCGAGGAAATACAGGGCGCCGAGCTGGCCTGGGTCGCGGCGGGCGGCTTCACGAAAGGCGGCCTCGGCGTCGGCACCGACGACGCCGTCCTGCGACCGGACCAGGCTTTCGCCCAGCCGCGCCCAGCTGCGGGCGTCGTTGGGGTCGGCGGCGAGGACACGGCGGAAGGCGGAGGCCGCGCCGATGGAATCTCCGGCCTGGAAGCGGGCGGCGCCCAGCATGGACTGCAGCTGCATGTTTTCGGGTTCGGCGGCGGCATCGCGGGCCAGGACGGCGGCGACCTGAACCGGCTCGAGCGGCGTGGCACCCGTCGCCCATTCATCGACCCGCGCGGCATAGGGCTGGTCCGGCAGGCCGGGCGTTCCGGTCAGGACATAGAGGCCGGCCGCGAGGGCCGCCGTCAGGCCGAGCCCGGCGAGCAGGGC
>NZ_JBIIAY010000237.1:0-4943 GCF_044239655.1 Brevundimonas sp. | reverse complement strand
ATCACGTCCCTAGCAGTGGCTTGACAAACGTTTTCCGTAGCGAGGCCATACCACATCCACTGGCGGCGAACGGCCTTGCCCTGAAACGACAGGTAGGACCATGCCGGGTAGACTTCCTCCGGTGCCCAAGGCTTGCTGCCCTGCTCGCGCCGCGGCTGGTAGTAATACATCTCCCGACCGCTTGGCAGGGTGCAGACGAGATATTCGTCTCGCATCTGGTAGCGGATGCCACGAAACTCGTAGGCGCGCTTTGCGTTGCACCAGACAGCCTCCGCAGATGCCTTCTCCAAGCCATACCACAGCTTCGGAACCAACGGAGCCAGTTCCTTCTTGTAGACGTTTACCGCCCGCTCGCAGAACTCCAGCGTTTCGTTTGGCGCTGCCTTGAGATTGTAGCCCTTCGCGCCAATCCCGAACCCGCAGGACAAGAAAATGGCCTTGCCGCCGTCGCGGTCTTTGCCGACCAGCGCGCCGGCCTTAACGTAGGGGTCGTCCTTGCTATACTTCGGCGCGTCGAACGACTTGGCGACCTCATACTGGCCCGCCAGAGCCAACACGATACGTGCTTCGATCGCATTGAAGTCACCAGTGGCGAAGATACGGCCCGGCGCTGGCTTGAAGCAGCCGCGCATGGTCGAGATGACCGCATTGTAGGCATTGCCATAGCGTTCGTTGATTACGTCCAGATCGCCGGCCCGGATGTCGGCCATGATGTGCTTTTGGGTATACTCGTCTTTTTTGAACAGCGGCTTCGGCATGTTCAACGGCTGCACCAACCTGCCGGCGTTTCTGCCGGTTCGGGCGCCGTGGTATTGCATCGTGCCGCGAATGCGCCCATCGAGGTTGGCCGTCTCGATCATCCGGCCCAGCTTGGCCACCGATGACGACGCCAGGATACGACGAATCTGTAGCGCGCGGAAAACCTCATAAGGAAGGTCATCGACGCTATCCATCTCGTTCTCGGGGTCCAGCATGGCGTCCAACGTGGCTTTACGCATGTCGGACATCTGGACGCCTTGCGCCTGAACCCACTCCAATATCTTGGCGCGCTGGGTCGGTGCCAAGCCGGTCAACTGCCGGAATTGGGCTTCCATCGGGCCTCGGGCCTGTTCAAGCAAAGAGATACACTGGCGAACGTAGGGGACATCAACAAGGATGCCACGTTGGTTTGCCACTTGGTCCTGTATCCAAACTCGTCGCTCGTCAGCACCCAACCCGCCAAGTCGCTTGTGAAGGTGGTATTGGGTGTCAACGTCTCCGATATTGTATTGGATGAGCCGCTGCATTTTGGCGGGGGAGTGGTCAAAGTATCCATCCTTTCCAGGCTTGCACATCTGCATCATCAGGCGGTGGCCCTCGCGGTCCTTCTGGACGTTTAGGTTCAGCACTTCGCCAACCTTCTCCAGACCCATTGGCAGGGTCTTGCGGGCCGCAACCGCCATGGTGTCATGCCAACGCTCCGGAGGCAGCGCAGGCCAGCCGAATTGACCAACCATGACATGATGCCAGATGGCTTGCTCGAAGCCGGCGTTATGCGCGACGAAGATTACGGCGGGGTCGAGGCATAGGTCATGCAGTTCCTTGTGCTTGGCAAGGATTTGCGCCTCGGTGATGACGACCGTGGGTTGAGCCTCGCCATCCCGGACGATCTTGTAGCCAAGGCACAGGACGCCCGTGCTGACATCCTCCGCGTATCTCCAGGCGCCAACCTTGTTCAGGTCGGCGCAACTGTGCGTCTCAAAATCGGCTACGATATAAGTTGCCACTGGCGTCCTCTTGAAAGGCGGGGAGGGCTGCGAAACCCTCCCCGAGTTGGCCCCGGGGAAAGGAACCTCGTTAAAAGGCGTGTTCGTCCACCTTGGCGGCGTCGGACGGGCTGTAATCCGTCACGGCGCCTTGGTAGTGGCCGAACTCGTCCTCGATCGGCTTGGCGCTGCCGGCCAGACGCTCGCCGCCCTCGACAAAAATCTGGTTGCCGAGATAGGCCGAAACGCCGTCCTTGGCTTCCGGGGTCTTGCGGTCCCACGGCGACAGCTTCACCGTGCCGCCATACCATGCGCCGCGGTAGAACTTGTCCTTGTGTTCGATGAACGAAAGCTGCGTGTCCAGCACGATCGGCTTGGGCCGCGACAAAACCGCCAGACGGAAGCCGAACTTGTCGGCGGTCTCGCGCTCCTTCCCGTCCAGGTCCATCATGTAGCGGTCGAGGAAACGGTCATGGAAAGCCGTCCGGCTCGATGCCGTCAGGATACCCGCGAAGCCGCCGACCAGATCGGCACGGGCCTGTGCGCGTTCCTTGATCTTGAAGGCTTCTTCCTCCGACTTGCCGCGAACGGCGAGAGCCGCGTTGGCCAGCGCTTTCTCGGCTGCCTTGGCACCGGACACGACGCAAAGCTGATAGTCGTCGGGCTTGGTGAAGGTGCCGTAGCGTTCCTTGATCGCCAAGGCTTCGAGGGCGAACAACGCCTTGGCGTCCTCCTCGTGCAGACCATACATGATGCTGTATTTGGTCGGGGCGGTCTCGATGGCCTTGGTGGCTTCGGTCAGGTTGACGTAGAGGCCACGCGCCTTCTGGCGCAGCGTGTATTCGTAATATTTGTTCTTGGTCGCCATGGTGTCATACTCCTTTTAGTAATGGGCAAACTGTGTCGCAATGTCGGCAGACGGGTTAGCCGCGGGGGCCGAATCGGATGCCAACGCTAGGTTATACCCGGTTGATTCAGGAAGGAAAGCGTTTTCTGCCACGAAGTCCTTCCACTTCTTCGATAGCTTCTCGATCTGCGGCGGGGACTTAAGGTCTTTGTTATATGCGTCGTCCCCGAGCGCAGCCGCCAGTTCGGCCTCGACCCCGTCCTTCCACGTCCGACCCGCAGCGCGCTTCTTGACCAGCTTGACCTCCTTGAAGGCTACGCCCTCCATCAACCGCGCCTGGATGCGGCCCTCGACGGCGCGCATATACATCTTGACCGTTGCGATCTTGGGGAACATCTCGTCCAGTTCGGCGTCGGTCATCTTGTCAGCATCCCCTTGGGTCATGGCGGCGAAGTCTGCCTTCTGCTTCGGGCAGTCGAGAATAGCCGGGCAGAAGCGACAGTGTTCGCCGGTTTGGTAATCAACCGCATCGGGATAGGCACCCGGAGTTGCGTAGCCCAATTCAGCGAACGCTTCCGCCGCGAGCATCCCCGGAACCATCACGTCCCGGCTCCAGACTCGCAACTCGCCGACCGTTTCGACAAAGGTTTCCGGCCCCCGAAAACCCGAGAACCGTGGCTGCACGATCGTCATCTTGACGATAGCGTCATCTGGCAAATGCTGAGCCAGTTCCTTGAACGCGCCAATGGCGTAGTAGCGCAACTGCGCGTTCTCGAATGGGTCAACCCGCAGACCGGCGCCGTGCTTGTAATCGACAATTTCGATACAATCCTGCCGAACTGACACGAAATCCGCCGTGCCGCCATACAGCGGGTGCGGCTTCCACTTCTGCCCGAGACGGAGTTCGCTGGCGGAAATCTCCGACGCTTCCGCCAACGGCCGCACATAGTCGAGATAGACCTGCACGGCGTCAGGCTCGATCTGCGTCTGCGGGTCGCTACCGACCTCGTAGCCATTGATTGTCTGGCCGATATACTCCCAAGCGTCCTTGCCGCTCTCCAGGCACATATCAGCCAGCTTATGCGCGGCGGTTCCCAACGCAGCATGTTCGCTTTCGGAACCTTCCGCGCCAGTGCGTTGGATAAGACCATAGGACGGCGGGCAAGCCAGCCAGCGGGCGGCGCCGGATGCTCCTAGGGGGCTATGCTCGCTCATCCGTGGTAGCGGAGGCCGGAGGTTTCTTCGGCGTGGCGGATGAACGCCCAACGCTGGCTGTTGTCCTTGATGTTGGTTGGGCGGGCGACAGCGCCCTCCGGCACAAACGCCGCGGACAGGTCAAAGACCTTCTGCGCGCCGCCGAAATGCTGCGCCAACCGCCCGCAAAACCGCTGGAGTTCGGTGTCGGTTACGGGTTCGTCAGACGCGGCGTTCGTAATTGTGGACGACGCTTCCTTTTCGCCCCCAGTATAGGACACCGTGGCGGACAAACTCGTAAGGGGTTCCAAAGGGACCGACCCCGATTCATCCTGGGTAGAAGCATCGGAAAGCGCCCCGGCAGTCTCCGGCTGTTCCGGCGCCGCAGAACCAGCACCGAAAGGGAGGGCAGGCTCGGCCTCGGTCGAGACGGGTTCGGCTTCCTTGGCTGCGTCTGCGGCAGGCGAAGCCTCTTGCTGCAAAGCGGCAAGCATTTCGGCCTTGGTGCGGCGCTTGCGCTTCGTGGGTTCTTCGGCCATCTGAGTGGTGTCGCCAAGCGGTTCGGGGGTTTCTTCCGCTGGCTCCAGCATTTGCTCACCCTCGGGGTAGAAGCGCGCGCCAACCTGCACCGTATTCTCGCCCACGACAGCAGCGACATATTCCGTCGTCCAGGCTTGCGCCTTCGGCGTATGCTCCTCCACGGTATCGCAGGCGGTCACGAACGCCGCCACCAGGCTGCGCAAGGCGGTCATGGGTGCGTTCTCCACGTTCACTCGGATGCGAGTTCCGCGGATATATTCTTCGAGTTTGATATTCATCTTTTCGTCTCCTCTCTGCTGCTGTTAAAAACGGTTTTGGTGATTCGGGCAAGTTAAAATTGTTCGGTGTCGAGATATGCAGCTAGGACTTCCGCCGCGATCGGCGCAACAATTGCGTTGCCGAAACCGCGCCATGCAGCCACTCGACCGGGTAGCCCATCAACCAGCAAGGGAATGCCGGATTTGGCGCGCCGCGCTTTTCCGTCGTGGCAGTTGAGCCATTCGTAGTCGGACCAGAAGCTGCCATTAGGACGTTCAGGGCGAAGCTGTTCCGCTCGAATTGCGAAGGAGCGCCGTTGTTCTTCGAGTCGTTGACCGTCGGCGTCGGGTAGTAGGATG
>NZ_JBIIAY010000049.1:0-22766 GCF_044239655.1 Brevundimonas sp. | reverse complement strand
ACGACGGCGCGCTGAGACTCGGTGCCCACCAGATGATCCGGCACGAGATGATCGGCGACGCGCCCCTGAAGCTCGAATGGCGCGAGACCGGCCTCTACCTCGTCATGGGCGCGTTCGGCCTGCTGTCCTTCGGCATGTCGATGGCCGCCTTCCGCAAGGCGTCCCAGGCGGATTCGGGCTCCAGCGACATCACCATCATCGCCTGGGTCCTGGCCGTCATCGGCGCCGCCTGCGTCGGGGTGTCGGCCTATAATCTTTATCGCCGCCTGGGCCGCGCCGACGACTGAAGCTACGCTTGCAATCCTTTTGCGATTTCCCGCGCCGATCACGACCGGACGGGTGGCGCGCGGGCGCGGCCGATCCTAAATGACGGCACGGGCCGGTTGGGTCCCGCTCCTGACCGTCGTATGCCTCCGCCTCGCGCCCCTTCCACGTCCCGAACCTTTTCCCAGGTGCTCGAAGACCTCGGCACCGGCGAGAACCCGTCGCTAACTCTGGACGAGGTGGTCGAGGCCTTCGGCGACCGGGGCATCGGGGCCCTGATCCTGGTCCTGGCCCTGATGGCGCTGCTGCCGTGGCCTCCCGGGGGCAAGGCGGTGTTCGCGGCCCCCATCATCCTGCTGGCGCTCGAGCTGGCCTTCCAGCGCAACGAGGTCTGGCTGCCACGCTGGCTGCTCAAGGCCTCGGTGAGCCGTACGGCCTATATCAGACTGTTGACCACCCCGTTCGCGGCACCCGGCTGGCTCAGGCGATGGGTGCTGACACGCGAGTTCCGGATCGGCCTGGGCACCAACAAGGCCCGCTATCACTTCGCCCGCTGGGTGCGGCGACTGGTCCGCAGGCATCCGCGCGGCATGACGGTGATCCGCGCCCTGCGATCGGCCGAGAACCTGACCCGGCCGCGCCTGCCCCTGCTGAACGGGCCGGTCGCCGAGGTGCTGATGGGGATCGCCTGCGTCCTGCTGGCGATGATGATGGCCCTGCCGGTGCCGCTGGGCGACGCCCTGCCCGGCCTGGCGATCGTCTTCTTCGCCCTGGGGGTGATGCAGAAGGACGGGGTGGCGGTGCTGATGGGCGTGGCCGGAACCGCGCTCAGCGCCGGCTATCTGTTTCTGGTCTGGGCGACGGTCTCGGAGATCGTCCACGGAGTGGCGGGCTGGATCGCGGGCCTCGTCGGATAGCGGCCGTCAATGCGGGGCGACGTCCGCAGGCGGCGTCGTCAGCCACGGGGCCAGCCGGAACCGGCGCGGCGGCGCCCCGACGGTCTTCAGCCGGATGAACTGTCGGGCGAAGGCGACGACGCCCTGGATGGTCTGCTCGTCGAACGGCTTGGATACCGCGCCCAGTGCCCCTGCAAATCCATCCGGGATCTGTTCGGGATTGGCGGTCAGGAAGACCACGGCCGAGCCGTATTCCTCGACCAGCCGCTTGGCGATCTGGGGCCCGGTCAGTCCGTCCAACAGATTCACGTCAACCAGGGCAAGGTCAGGCCGCTCACGATCGGCGACGGCAAAGGCCCCGGCGCGGTCCATCGCGCAGCCCACGACGTCGCAGCCGGCGTCGGTGAGCACCATCTCCAGCTCCATCGCGAGGATGGCCTGGTCTTCCACGATCATGACCCGCAGGTCGGCTGTACCAGCCAATATTTCGCCCCAGTCCAGACACCCGGCATACGCCCCGAAGCCGGTTAACATTACTCTGTCGGTTACCGAACACTCCAAACGCGCGCTTGGCGATTTGGTTCTCGCCACGCTATGAAATGCTCCGATTTCCCAATCTCCTGGAGAGGTGCATGGCCGCAGCAGCGGAAACCCGTATCGCCGAACTCCAGCGAAGAATGCTGGGCGGCTATCAGCTGTTGCAGGCCCTGGTCGGAATCCGGCTGCGCAGCGTCGACGATCCGGAGAGCCGCCGTCACCTGACCTGGCTCAGCGACGTGACCGCCGCCCTGACCCTGATCAACCGGCGAATCACCGAGGCCGGGCCGATCGATTTTTCCGGCTATCTGGAGGACGCCGTCGATTTCTGGAGGCGTACGGGCACCGCCGACGCGATCCGCATCGACGTGCGCGCCGCCTCGGCTGCGATCCCGGAAAGCCACGCCCTGCCGATGGCCATCATCGCCCATGAACTGATCTCCAACGCCGTGCGTCACGCCTTCCCCGACGGACGAAGGGGCGCGATCGCCGTCGCCTGTTCCCAGTCGCCGGACGGCGTCAGCCTGGTGGTGCGCGATTCGGGCGTCGGGGTCATGGAGATGGTCCATGGCGACGGGCTGGCGCTGGTCGCGGGCCTGGTCGAGCATCTGGGTGGGGTGATGACGGTCGAGACCGCGCCCGAGGCCGGGGTCGGCGTCCGCATCCGTCTGCCGCTGGGTCCCCAGCAACGCCACTGACGATTCATGCGGGGATGGCGACCCAGGCTCTGGCAGCCTCGACGACGTCGCCTTTAGGAAATGGTCGGAGTGAGAGGATTCGAACCTCCGACCCCTGCGTCCCGAACGCAGTGCTCTACCAGACTGAGCCACACTCCGACTTGAGGCGCGGCTTATAGCGACGGGGTTTGACGCTCGCAAGCAGACTTCGCCCCGAGGCGAAAAATGTCCTGCGCGACTTCGCGCTCAAGCAGCCCGAAGGGCGGTAGCGCCAAGAAAAAAAGTGCTGTTGCATCCCCCGCCCCCTTGGCGTATTCGACCGCCTCCCGCGAGCCGAGGCCCGCGGGACGCCGGACCTGCTGGGGAATGGTGTAATGGTAACACTCCGGTTTTTGGTACCGTCATTCTAGGTTCGAGTCCTAGTTCCCCAGCCATCCGTCCTCCCCGTCCGTCAGGCGTCGTTGGCCACCGAGGCCATCGCCGTCAGATGGGCCCCGACCTCCTCGATCGTCCGTTCGCCCAGAGCCCGACGCCGCGCCAGTAGCTCGGGCGAGCCTGCGTCATAGTCGGCCATCAGGCGAGCGACGAACTCTCCCGACCGGACCTCCGACAGAACCTGATCCATCGCCGCGCGTGACGCTTCGCCGATGATGCGCGGGCCGGTCAGATAGGCGCCGTATTCGGCGGTGTTGGAGATCTTGGCAAACGCCCCGGCGATGCCGCGCTCGTACATCAGATCCGTGACCAGCTTGACCTCGTAGAAGCATTCGAACCAGGCGACCTCGGGCGGATAGCCGGCGTTCACCAGCTTCATGAAGGCCGCGTCGATCAGTTCGGCCACCCCGCCGCACAGGACGACCTGCTCTCCGAACAGGTCGCTCTCGCATTCGGCGGCGAAGGTCGTCTCCAGAATGCCCTTCCTTCCGCACCCCAGGGCCGCCGCATAGGAAAGGCCCAGCGCGCGGGCCCCGCCCGTCGCGTCCTGATGCACCCCGAACAGGCAGAAGACCCCCTCCCCGGCCTCGTACAGGTCGCGGATGCGCGGGCCGATGCCCTTGGGCGAATCCAGGATGACGTCGAGATCGGCGCGCGGCGCCACCAGACCGAACCGGACCGACAGGCCGTGGGCGAAAATCAGGGCCGCGCCGGGCTTCAGGTTCGGCTCCAACTCGTCGCGATACAGGTCGCGGTGGGCCTCGTCGGAGACCATGACCGCGACCACGTCGGCCCCGGCCGTCGCCTCGCCCGCCGTCATGACCGGGAAGCCGTCGGCCTGCGCCTTCGCCCGGGTCGTCGAGCCCGCCTTCAGGCCGACGACGATATCGGTCACGCCGGAGTCACGCAGGTTCAGCGCATGGGTGCGACCCTGACTGCCGTAGCCGATGACGGCGACCCGCTTGGCTCGAATGATCGACAGGTCGCAGTCGCGGTCGTGGAAGACGGGCAGCGGATTGGGTAATGTCTCGGTCATGGCCAACCTCATAACGCCTTCCTCCGTCGTCGCCTTCTGGAAAGAGGCGGGTCCGAAAAAGTGGTACGCCAAGGACGAAGCGTTCGATCGCGCGTTCCGCGACGCCGGCCACGCCCTGCACTGGGCCGCCGCCCGGCGAGAGCTCGACGACTGGATGGACACGGCCGAGGGTGCCCTGGCCCTGATGATCCTGCTGGACCAGTATCCCCGGAACAGCTTTCGCGGCACGGCGCATCAGTTCGCCACGGACGGGCTGGGCCTGATGTTTGCGCGTATGGCGTTCGAGCGGGGCTATCCCGCCGCGACGGAACCCGACCTGCGCCAGTTCTTCATGACGCCCTTCGAGCATTCCGAGGACCTGGCCGACCACGACGCCCTGATCCCCCTGATCGGGGACCTGCCCGAGGTCGCGAAATTCGCCGTCATCCACCGCGACATCATCACCAGGTTCGGACGATTTCCGCATCGAAACAAGGCTCTGGGACGACAAACGACAGTGGAGGAACAGGCGTTTCTGGATCAGGGCGGTTTTGCGGGGTGATGGACCGCGCTCCACGTCTCGGATCGACGGGGATATCCTGGGCGGGACGGCGAGGGATCTTCTCCTCCCCGTCGCGAAGCGATCGGGAGGTGGCGCGGCCCTTCTTCAGGGCCGTGACGGAGGGGGCGACCGGGTCTGACCGGTGAGGGCTCTCGCAGCGATCGAGGTGCGTCCGGTAGCCCATCCCGACACCGAGTCTCCCCCTCCGTCTCCTCGCAAGAGCTCGGATCCACCTCCCCATCGCTTCGCGATGGGGAGGAGACGGCTTGTCCAACGCCTCGAAGTTTCAAACTTCAACCGATCAATCCCTTGCCCCGCAACGGATTGCAGGTTTCTCGCCCCCTCGAACCCGCCCAGGTCCCCAGCGCCGCTATACTGCTCTTCGTCCCGTCGCGGGGAAGGGCGCAAGGCCTTGCGATCTTGTTGCGGCGGGGGTGTGTGGAGCGGGGCGGTCGAGGCCTCGTCCCTGGTCAGCCTTGGCGAGCTCCGAGGTCCGGTTTCGACCGGGCGCGGCGCCCGGGGGATCGGGGGCGGTGTCGCCGGTCGCGCAAAGGGTCCGGCGCAGGTAGTCGGATCGTTCAGGGGATGGCTCTGCAAGGGAGCCACCCTCCCGCCGGGGGCGCGGTAGCGGCAAGGGGTTAACACCCCCGCTGGTTCGGGCGACCGAGCCGTACAGCTCCTGGAAAACCATGCGCGCGGAGCGTTCGTCTTTCGCCGAAACGGTACTCACTACCCCTATTCCGGGCGAAGGCCCGGACGCTCCGCCGGCCCTTCCCATGACTTCAGCGCAGCCGCGCATGAGGGCGAAGAGGCGTGTGTGGAGAGTGATTGGTGGTTTGTGATTTGTGATTGCTGGATCTGGCAGCGCAGGCTGACCTGCCATTGGCGTGGCGTCGAGGATGCGACAATCACAAATCACAAATCACTAACCACCCGGCCCCCAGCCCCCACTCCCTTGTGGGCAACCGAATCGCTTCCGTGCCAAGCGAACGAATCACAGGCATCCTCCCGTCATGACCGTTGCTCTCGCCCATGCCGAACCGAAGTCCGGCGCAGCCTCCGCTGACCATCCCGAATGGCAGTATCTGAACCTGCTGCGCGACATCCTCGACAACGGGACCCGGCGCGACGACCGGACCGGCACGGGGACCCTGGGGGTGTTCGGACGCCAGATGCGGTTCGACCTGTCGAAGGGCTTCCCGCTTCTGACGACCAAGAAGCTGCACCTGAAGTCGATCATCGTCGAACTGCTCTGGTTTCTGCGCGGCGAGACCAACATCCGCTGGCTCAAGGACAACGGTTGTTCGATCTGGGACGAATGGGCCGACGAGGCCGGTGAGCTGGGTCCCGTCTACGGCAAGCAGTGGCGGTCGTGGGCCGCTCCGAACGGCGAGAGCATCGACCAGATCGCCCGCCTGATCGAAGGGCTGAAGACCAATCCGAACGGCCGTCGCCACATCGTCTCGGCCTGGAACCCCGCCGATATCGAGGACATGGCCCTGCCGCCCTGCCACTGCCTGTTCCAGTTCTTCGTCGCCGACGGAAAGCTGAGCTGCCAGCTGTACCAGCGGTCGGCCGACGTCTTCCTGGGCGTGCCGTTCAACATCGCCTCCTATGCCCTGCTGACGATGATGATGGCCCAGGTCACGGGCCTGAAACCCGGCGAGTTCGTCCACACCCTGGGCGATGCCCACCTGTATCTGAACCACCTGGACCAGGCGAAGCTGCAACTGACCCGCGAGCCCCTGTCCCTGCCGACCATGACGATCGCGCCGAGACCGGACCTGTTCGCCTTCGAGGCCGCCGACTTCGTGTTGAACGACTATTCGCCGTGGCCGCATATCAAGGCGGCGGTGGCCGTCTGAGGCGGCTTCGATGCACCTGAAATCACTGTCGGCCGATGTGGCCCGCATCTCCGACATCTACGCCCGCGAACACGGCATCGACCGCGACAAGGCCGGCACCGGCGACTGGGCCTTGCTGAAGCTGCAGGAGGAGCTGGGCGAGCTGACGGCCGAGCATCTGCGGATGTCGGGCCGGGCGCGGGGGGCGGCGGATGCGGAGGCCCTGGGCAATGAGGCGGCGGACGTGCTGGGGATGCTGCTGATCTATTGCGACCGGGTCGGGATCGATCTGGAGACGGCGATGGCGCGCAAGTGGTTGCGCTGGCTGGAGCCCGAGGCCTAAGCAGGGCCCACGCCTATCGGAGCCTGCCCCATGATCGTCCCCGCCATCGCCCTCGTCGTCGCGCGTGGGAGGAACGGCGTGATCGGCGTCGATGGCGACCTGCCGTGGCGACTTCGGTCGGACCTCCAACGGTTCAAGGCGGTGACCCTGGGCAAGCCCTGCATCATGGGGCGCTCGACCTGGGAGAGCCTGCCGCTCAAGCCCCTGCCCGGACGGCTGAACCTCGTGCTGACGCGCGACCTCAGCTATCAGGAGAGCGGCAAGGCCAAGGGGGCCGTGGTCTGTTCCAGCCTGGACGAGGCGATCGACATCGCCCGCGAGACCGCCGTGGACGACGACGTCCACGAGGTCTGCGTCATCGGCGGCACCAAGGTGTTCGAGGCGGTCCTGCCCAAAGCCAGGCGGCTCTACATCACCGAGGTTGACGCCTCACCCGAAGGCGACGCCTGGTTCCCCACCTTCGACGAAAGCCGGTTTGAAGAGATCGAGAACGAGCGGCATGATGCGGGCGAAAAGGACGACCACGGCTTCACCTTCCGCATTCTGGAGAGGATTTGACCCATGCTGACTTCGACGACCAATGACATCGCCGGCCATCGCATCGTGCGCCACATCGCGGTGGTGCGCGGCATCACCGTGCGGTCGCGGAACGCGCTCAGCGACATGGTCGGCGGGCTGCAGTCCATGCTGGGCGGCCGCGTCGGGGCCTATGTGAAGCTGGCCGAGATGGCGCGGCAGGAGGCCTTTTCCGAACTGATCCGGCACGCCGAGGCCGAGGGTGCCAACGCCATCCTGGCCATGCGCTACGACGCCAACGAAATCATGCCGGGCATCACCGAGGTGCTGGCCTATGGCACGGCGGTGGTCGTCGAACCGATCTGAGCCTTCTCGGGCGGCATCGCATCGGTTCCGCACAGGCGGTCCCAGACGCGGAAGAACAGGCCGTAGTTGGTCTTCATATGGGTGTGATGGCGGCTGTGGTGGGTGGCGGTGATGAACTGGCTGCCCGGTCCCGAGCGCACCCAGCGGTCAGGCCATAGCTCCCAGCCGCAGTGGTTCATCACCGCACTGGCCGTCATCACGGTCAGCAGCACCGCCAGCATCCAGATGTTCAGCGGAATCACGAACGCCAGGACCGGCAGCAGCCAGGCGGTCAGGGCGGCCTCCGCCGGATCGAAGGCGAAGCTGGCGAAGGGGCTGGGGTCGCGGGCCCGGTGATGGGCGGCATGGGCCCAGGCGAAGAACCGGCGGTGGTGCAACAGCCGGTGGGTCCAGTAGTAGTGGGTGTCCTGCACGATCAACAGCAGGACGAAGCTGAGCGGCAGCCACCACAGCGGGTACGCCGCCGGATCGAGATACAGCTTCGTGCCGCCGGCCTTCCAGGCCTCCAGGGCGATCGCCGCCGGGAAGGCGTAGATCGGCGTCGAAAGCAGCGAATAGCGGACCTCGTGCAGCATCAGCCTGCGCGAAGGCCGATCCCGGTTCAGGCGACGGCCGAGACCGTTCGCGCGGCCCCACAGAAGCCACCAGACTCCGCCCGCGACCAGCAGATAGCGGGCCCCGATGATGAGGCTGAGCCAGGCCGTGGTGATGAGGATGGGGAGGAGCATGAGGCGGTGGTTAGTGGTTAGTGGTTCGTGATTAGTGGTTGGGGTTGAACAGATTCAATCACCAACCACTAACCACCCTGCACGCGACGTCTAGTAAAGCACGCCCAGCGCCTCGCGGGTGAAGTCCTTGAGGTCAGCGTGGCGACTTTCGCGGACCTTCTCGACCCATTGCGGATCGGCCAGAAGGGCGCGGCCCACGGCGACGAGGTCGAATTCGTCGCGCTCAAGCCGCTCCAGCAGACCGTCCAGCGAAGCGGGTTTGGAGCCCGCACCGCCGAACGCCGCGATGAACTCGCCGTCTAGCCCGACCGAGCCGACGGTGATGGTCGGCTTGCCGGTGATCGTCTTGGCCCAGCCTGCAAAGTTCAGGTCGGAACCCTCGAACTCCGGCTCCCAGAAGCGGCGCTGCGAGCAGTGGAAGACATCGACCCCGGCCTCGGACAGGGGATTCAGCCATTCCGCCAGCTCGTCGGGCGTGCCGGCGATGCGGGCATCGTAGTCCTGCTGTTTCCACTGCGACAGGCGCAGGATCAGGGCCATGTCCTCCCCTACGCCTTCCCGGACGGCCTTGACCACCTCGACGCCGAAGCGGTTGCGGTCGGCGATGGTCGATCCACCCCAGGCGTCCTCGCGCCCGTTCAGTCCGTTCCAGAAGAACTGGTCGATCAGATAGCCGTGGGCCCCGTGAATCTCGACGGCGTCGAAGCCGAGGTCTTTCGCCGCGCGCGCCGACTTGCCGAAGGCGGAGATGGTGTCGGCGATGTCCTCGTCGGTCATCGGCGGGTATTTGACCTTGCCGGGCGCGGTCATGCCCGACGGGCTGTCGACCTGTCCTTCGGGCGTCCACTCGGCCCCCTGGCCGCGCGCCGAGCCCACGTGCCAGATCTGGGGCGCGATCTTGCCGCCGGCGGCGTGGACCTCCTCGACCACCTTCTTCCACTCGGGCAGGGCCGCGCCGTGGAAGAAGGGCACCTGGACGTCGTTGCGGGCGGCGGGACGCTCGACCACCGTGCCCTCGGTCACGATCAGCCCGACGCCGCCCTCGGCCCGCCGCCGGTAATAGGCCGCGACATCCTCGGTCGGCACGCCATTGGGCGAGAAGGACCGCGTCATCGGGGCCATGACGATGCGGTTGGGCAGGGTCAGGGACTTGACGGTGAAGGGACGGAACAGGGCGTCGAGCGACATGGGCAGGCCTTGTGGTGATCTGGAACCGACAAGGTGGCGATGGCCGTTGCGTTTGAAAACCCTGCGCGTGAAGATTTCTTCCGAGGCCCCTAGAGCGGCACCCATTCCTCGCCGGGTGGCAGCGAGGCGAACAGGGCGTCGATGGCGAGGTCGGTGACGTCTTCCACGCGAGCAGGGGACCATTGCGGGGCGTTGTCCTTGTCGACGATGACGGCGCGGACGCCTTCCTGGAAGTCGGGGGTGGAGACGATGCGGCCGCCGAGGCGGTACTCCATGGTCATGGTGTCGGCGAAGTCGGTCTGGGTTCGGCCGATGCGGAGCTGTTTCAGGGTCACCTTCAGAGACTGGGGCGACTTGGTCTTCAGCGTCGCCAGTTGGGCCAGAGCCCAGTCCGATCCGTCCGACTCGAGCGCCGCGAAGATGTCCTCGACAGTGTCGAAAGCGAACAGGCGGTCGATCGCCTCACGGTGCGGCGCGAGCGGTGCGGGTCCGGCATCGCCGGCGTGGCGGTCGGCTGTCGCGGTCGGGTCGGTGGGGTCAGCCAGAAGATCGGCCGTCAGCGCCGCCAGACTCTCGCCGGGCACGAAATGCGTATGGATGCCCAGGTCCACCGTATCCGCCGCCTTCAGCCGCGCGCCGGTCAGGGCCAGCCAGGTTCCGGTCTCTCCGGGCAGGCGCGGCAGGAACCAGCCGCCGCCGACGTCGGGGAACAGGCCGATGCCCGTCTCGGGCATGGCATAGGTCGTGCGCTCGGTGGCGATGCGGACGGCGGCGGGCTCGGAGATGCCGACACCGCCGCCCATGACGATGCCGTCCACAATCGCCGCAATGGGCTTGGGATAGCCGAACATCAGATGGTTCAGCCGGTATTCCGTTTTGAAGAAGGCCCTGGCCTCCGACGCATCGCCCGCGCCGCTCTCGGCGATCATGCGGATGTCGCCCCCGGCGCAGAAGCCGCGCTCGCCCGCGTGGTCGATCAGCACCGAAACCACCGCCGGGTCATCACGCCAGGCCAGCAGGGCCTCGGTCATCGTCTCGCACATCGCGAGGTTCAGGGCGTGGAGCGCCCTGGGCCGGTTCAGCGTGATCCGCCCGACGGCGCCGTCGATGCGGGTCAGGACTTCGGGTTCGGACATGGGGCGGCTCCGGGAGATCGTCGCCCGGTCGTAGACGGCGAGCCCGCCATCGTCGAGCCGCGACCACGCGCTTCGGCTCTGCGGTTTTGCATGACCCCGTCCCTTGGTCTAAGCCGCGCCGCATGACCCTGCCCTTTCCGCCCGCCGCCTTTCCCATGGCCCGTCCCCGACGGCTTCGCGCCAGTCCGTGGGTGCGGCGGCTGGTGGCGGAGACGACGCTGACGCCGGCCGATCTGATCTGGCCGCTGATCGTGCATGACGGGGCCGAGGACCGGGTCGCCGTGCCGTCGATGCCGGGGGTGTTCCGCCTGTCGCCCAAGGCCGCCGCGGAGGCCGCGGTCGAGGCGCGGTCGCTGGGCATTCCTGTGGTGGCCCTGTTTCCCAATGTTGACGCCTCGACCAAGGACGCGGTCGGCACCGGCGCGACGGACCCCGACGGCCTGATCCCCGACTGCATCAAGGCGATCAAGGATGCCGCCCCCGAGATCGGCGTCATGTGCGACGTGGCGCTGGATTGCTATACGGACCATGGCCACGACGGGGTGGTCGAGGACGGGCGGATCCTGAACGACGCGTCGCTGGAACGGCTGGCCGAACAGGCCTTCATCCAGGCCCATGCCGGGGCCGACATCGTGGCACCGTCGGACATGATGGACGGCCGGGTCCAGGCGATCCGCGAGGCACTGGAGGCCAACGGGTTCCACGACACGATGATCCTGTCCTATGCCGCCAAGTTCGCCTCGGCCTTCTATGGCCCGTACCGGGATGCGGTGGGGTCGGCGAAAATGCTGAGCGGCGACAAGAAGACCTATCAGATGGACTATGCCAACGCCGACGAGGCGCTGCGCGAGGTGGCCATGGACATCGCCGAGGGGGCCGACGCCGTCATGGTCAAGCCGGGGATGCCCTATCTGGATATCGTGCGGATCGTGGCGGACACCTTCAAGGTGCCGACCTTCGCCTATCAGGTGTCAGGCGAGTATTCGATGATGCAGGCCGCCATCGCCAACGGCTGGCTCGACGAGGACCGGGCCATCCTGGAGACCCTGCACGGGTTCAAGCGCGCGGGTTGCGCCGGGGTGCTCAGCTATTTCGCACCCAGGGCGGCGCGGTTGCTCGCGGGCTGATCGGCCTTTCCCGAATCTTCACCTCCCCGCGCGAAAAGACCGTGTGGCGTGAGGTGGAACATGGCGGCGATTGCGTGCCTGCGGGTCTTGCTGGACGGAAACCGGACGGATGTGCCGGCCGAGGCCCTGGGTCCGCTGGTCGCCAAATACGCCAACATCTTCCTCGAAGTCCGCTGGACCTTTCCCCGGCTGTCGGAACAGCTGAACTTCTATGCCTACAAGCTGACCGATCCCCGGGCCGAGGCGCTGGACACCGTCGAGCTGGCCCATCTGTCGCAGGAACTGCAGGAGCGGCTGTTCGGCACGGGGGTCGAGGATGCCGTGAAGCTGATGCTGTTCGAAGGCGATGCCGACGCGATCGACGCCTTTGCGGGATATTCGGCCGACGACGTGCTGGCGGCCATGCAGGATCCCAGCGCGCTGCCCCCCGGGGGGCGATTGCGCCGGATCGCCGCCGACGGCTCGCTGGTCGATGTGCCGGAGGCGCCGGTCAGCGTACCGGCCGCCGAGGCCCTGCGGTTCGGGCCGACGGTGGACGGGGCACAGGGAGTCTATTTCCCCGTGGGCCAGGCCTTCATCGGCGATGTTCTGAGCTGCACCCCCGTGGGCGCGGCGACCTACTACAGTATGGTCGACGGGGACGAACACCGCCCCGATGACGCCGAGGCGTTCGACGCCGCCTGCGTCATGACGGCCCTGAGGTATCTGGTGGATTTTCAGGTGACAGCGCAGCTGTTCGTGCCAATCTCGTTCTCCACCCTGGTCCGCCCCAGCGCCCGGGCGGCCTGGCTGGAGCTCGCCTTCATCCTGCCGCCGGAGATGCGAAACCGGCTGTCGGCAAGTGTCTATGACGTTCCGCGATCCCCGACCTATCAGGCGCTGAGCACCGTGACAGGCGCGCTGGACGCTACGTTCGGCGCGGTCGACCTGTGTACCCGCGACCCGGATTTCCAGATTCAGCAACTGGGCGAGCGGGCGGTCACCAGCGTCACCCTGATGCTGCCCGACGCGAAGCCCGACGTGCGCCTGGCTGCGCTGAGGCGGTTCGCGAGCCACGGTCACGACTATCGACGGCGCAAGATCGCCGCCGGAGTGACCAACATCCGGTTCCGCGCCGAACGCGAGCTGGCGATCGAACTGCGGATCGCCTTTCTGTCCGGTCCGGGCATCTGCCGGATCCAGAGCGAGCCGGTCGGAGGACGGTCGTGGCCGATCGCGGCCCTGCCCCTGCTGTCGCTCCACAGCCCCGTCCTGGCTGCGGCGGGCTGATCCCTCAGGGTTCCAATCGGGCCAGCAGATCCACCAGATCGGCCTTCCAGAAGGTGGCCCAGGTATGGGTACCGTGGCCCTTGCCGCCGACGCTGTTGGGGATCAGGCGGTAGCGGCCATTGACGATGCGCGGGGCGAACCGTTCCGACAGGCCCAGCTCCGGCGGATTGATGAAGTCGTCGGCCGAGTTGATCCAGGTCACGGGTGCGGTGATCCGCTCCAGGTTCGCGGACGGGTCGTAGTCCCAGGAGGCGTTCACCTGATACCACAGGTCGTTGGCGTCAAGCGCGGGCAGGCGGCGGTCCATCTGGGCGCGGGCGAAGGCGTCGACGGCGTCCTTCGTCGCCAGGTCCTGCTGCATCGGCATGACCGCGCCGCCGGCCAGGACCAGCAGATCGACGGCCGTGCGCAGGCCCTGGACCGGCTGTTCGACATAGTCCCCGCCCGCCCAGGCCGGATCGGCGCGGATGGCGTCCCTGAGCATGGTGCGCCACAGGCGATTGCGGCCGACGATGGCGGTCGGCTGGCAGGCCAGGGGCATCAGGGCGTCGGCGATGTCGGGATGGGTCTCGCCCCAGACGAAGGCGTGCATACAGCCCATCGACGTCCCCAGGATCAGCCGCAGCCGATCGACCTTCAGCCCCTCGACCAGCATCCGGCGCTGGGCCTCGACCATGTCGGCATAGCCGTATTCCGGGAAGCGGGCGCGCAGGCCGTCGCTGGGCTTGGACGACAGGCCGTGCCCGAGGTTGTCGGGCATGATGATGAAGTAGCGTGTCGTATCCAGCGGCTGGCCGGGGCCGAACAGCTCGGTCGCGAACTGGGGCGACAGGAACTGGGCACCCGTACCGCCGGTGCCGTGCAGCAGCAGTACGGCGTTGGTCACCCGGCCCGAGGCGTCGCGTACAGGCCGGCCCAGGGTACGGTAGTGGATCTTCAGCTCGGGCAGGGTCGCGCCCGAGGTCGTCACCAGCGGGCCGCCGACGTAATCACCTTCGGCGGGCGTCCAGGTCGGGGCGGTCTGGGCGGTCTGGGCGGTGGCCGGGGCGATCCACAGCGCGAGCAATATCCCCATCAACACGATACGCATGGTCGTCCTTTACTCGCGGGCGGTCGCCGACGCGGCTATCCTGCACGTCGGCCGGACCGGATCAACCGGACGCCGGCCGATAGAAGCCCGAGAACAGCCCATGCCAAGACGCCCGTTTGTCGCCTCCCTCGTCATCGCGCTGATCGCGGCTCTGGCCTGTCCCATCCTCGCTGCGGCGCAGGAGGCCCCGGCGGCACCCCTGCCCCGGGTCGTGCTGGAGACCTCGGCCGGGCGGATCGTGATCGAGGTGAATGACGTCAAGGCACCGATCACCGGGGCGAACTTCCTGCGCTATGTCGACGAGCACCGGTTCGACGGGGCGACCTTCTATCGCGCGATGAAGTCGGCGCCGGGGATGGGGCTGGTCCAGGGCGGCACAAACTATGACCCGGTTCGCACCCTGCCTCCGATCGCGCACGAGCCGACGACCCAGACGGGGCTGGTCCATGTCGATGGAGCGGTGTCGATGGCACGCCACGATCCGGGCACGGCGACCGGCGATTTCTTCATCTCGATCGGGGCGACGCCCTCCTATGACGCCGGGCGGCCGTTCTCGGTCGATCCGCTGGGCTATGCGGTGTTCGGCCGGGTGGTCGAGGGGATGGAGGTCGCGCGCGCTGTGCTGGTCGCCCCGACCTCGCCGACCGAAGGCGAGGGCTTCATGCGCGGGCAGTTCCTGGAGCCGCGCATCGTGATCGTGTCGGCGACGCGAGAGGTCGCTACGGAACCAGTCGCGCCTTGAGGCTGGACGTGTCCCAGCGATTGCCGCCTAGGGCCTGGACCTCGGCATAGTAGCCGTCGACGAGCGCGGTCATGTCCAGACGCGCGCCGTTGGCCCGGGCCTCGTCCAGCACCAGACCCAGGTCCTTGCGCATCCAGTCGACGGCGAAGCCGAAGTCGAACTGGCCGGCGGCGGCGGTCTTCCAGCGGTTGTCCATCTGCCAGGACTGGGCCGCGCCCTTGGACACGGCGTCGTAAACCGCATCGGTGTCGAGGCCGGCGGCCTTCGCGAAATGGATGGCCTCGGCCAGACCTTGGACGACACCGGCGATGGCGATCTGGTTGACCATCTTGGTCAGCTGGCCCGAGCCCGCGGGCCCCATGTGCTTGATCGCCTTCGAATAGGCCATGACGGCGGGCTCGACCCGGGCAAGGGCCGCCGCGTCGCCGCCGGCCATGACGCTGAGCTGGCCGTTCTCGGCCCCCGCCTGACCGCCCGAGACCGGGGCGTCGATGAAGGACCGGCTGCTGTCGGCAGCGAGCGCAGCCATGCCGCGGGCGACGATCGCCGAGGTGGTGGTGTGGTCGACGATGACGGCACCGGGGGCCAGATGCGGCAGGGCCTCGGTCACCACGGCGCGGACGTCGTCGTCGTTGCCGACGCAGAGGATAAACAGGTCGACGCCTGCGGCCGCCTCGGCGACCGTGTGGGCCCATGCGGAGCCGTTGGCCTCTGCCCAGGCCTGGGCCTTGGCCGCTGTGCGATTGTAACCGGTGACGGAGTGGCCGGCGGCGACAAGGTGACGGGCCATCGGCGCGCCCATGACGCCCAGTCCGGCGAATGCGATCTTCATGTCCGTTTCCCTCAGGCCTGCGGTTCGGTCGCCACGCCGTAGCGACCCCGGAAATAGGTCAGGGCCTCGCCGCCCCAGTCCTCGAACCGGGTGACCCGGCCGACGATGATCAGGTGGTCGCCCATCTGGATGCGATCGTGGGTCACGCACTCGAGACGCGCCAGGGCTTCGGGCAGACAGGGTGGGCCGTCGTCGGGGCGGACGAACTCATGCGGGTTCAGCACCGAGACCCCCTTGGCGAAGCGGCTGGCCAGGGCCTTGTCGCAGGACGGCAGCATATGGATGGCGAAGGTCTCGGCGGCGGCGAAGACGGGCCAGCGATCCGAGCGCTCATCCAGGCACCACAGGACCAGACGTGGCGTCAGGGACACCGAGGTGAAGGAGTTGATGGTGATCCCCAGCGGCCCCGCCGGGCTGTCGGCCGTGACGATGCAGACGCCGGTCGCGAATGCGCCCAACGCCCGGCGATAGGCGGCTGCGTCGGCGGCAGGGTGTTCGGGCGGGGGTTCCAGGCTCACCCGCCCGACCTAACCCGGATCGCGGTCGTGTGCGAGCCGTCGGACGCAGGAATTCGCCGTCATTGCAAAGGGCGCATGTTGCGACGGGCGCGCGCGGTCGCGAAGTCGTAGTCGCGGTTCGCCTCGACGATCGCAGCCTCCCCCGCCCGGCGCGCCTCGATCAGGCCGTCACAGTCCGCGGCCGCGCGCATCGCCGCCAGAGTCGCCTCCATGCCGGCGTTGATGCGCACCGCGCGTCCATATTCAAAGGCGTCCAGTTGTTGGCGATAGCGGTCGAAGCGGGCGCGCATCCTGGGCCCGGCCTCGGCATCGGCGGCGATCACGGGGGCGGTCGTCTCGATCTGCCAGGTCATCCGGGCCGTCTGCGGCAGACAGCCGTTCGCGTCGTTGGACCAGCGGACCTGATTCCGCCACTGGGTCCGCATCGGAACGCGGACACCGTTCGACATCATCGGACCGAGTTCGTCCATCGACCGGTGCAGGGCGGGAGCGAGGTCGCCCCGGATCTCATAAGGGATCACCGTCACGTGCGGCACCTGTTCCAGCGGCGTCGGCGGCCGGGTCGGAACATCGATCTGGGCCACGGCCTGAATGGCCACGATGAAGGCGAGCGTGGCGAGCATCGGCGAGCTCCGAACCGTTTTGCGTCGATGCGAAACATCGCAAACACCTTCTTAACGTCAGGCTGCGATGACGAAACAGCCTTAACAGCGAGCTACCGCCGAATGTCCGCGAGCGATCGCCCGATCATCATCAAGAAGGTCAAGAAGGTGGTCGGCGGCGGCCACCACGGCGGCGCCTGGAAGGTCGCCTATGCCGACTTCGTGACCGCGATGATGGCCTTCTTCCTGCTGATGTGGCTGATCAACACGACCGACCCGGAGCAGAAGCGCGGCATCGCCGAATATTTCGCACCCGCCAGCGTGTCCCAGACGACCTCGGGGTCCGGTGGAATCCTGGGGGGCACATCCCTGGGTGACGACGGGGCCAAGAGCTCGGGCTCGATGTCGGTGTTGCAACAGATGGCGCCCGAGGCTCCGCAGGATGCACCGCCTGACGCCGGCCAGAGCCAGAACGTGGCCTCGGCCAGCGACGAGGCCCTGCGCGCCGAGATCGCCCGCCGCGAGGCCGCCGAGTTCCAGAGCGCGGCCGAATCCCTGCGTCAGGCCATGCAGCGGATGCCGGAACTGGCCGAGCTGTCGAAACAGATGATCATCGACCAGACGCCGGAAGGGCTGCGTATTCAGCTGGTCGATCAGGAAGGCCGCTCGATGTTCGAGCAGAACTCGGCCCGGCCCAACGCCCGCGCCCAGGTGCTGTTGCGCGCCATCTCCAGCGTCATCAACCGCCTGCCCAACCGGATTTCGATCACAGGCCATACGTCGGCGGTAGCGGGATCGGGCCGGGCCTCGGTCGCGAGCGACTGGCCCCTGTCGGCCGAGCGGGCCAATGCCTCTCGCCAGATCCTGCAGACGGCCGGGGTTGACGGCGACCGGGTCTATTCGGTGGCGGGCAAGGCGGGGTCGGATCCGCTGTATCCCGACGATCCGTCCCTGGCGGGGAATCGCCGGATCGCGATCGTGTTGTTGCGGGAAGCGCCAGTGCTGCCGATGGATACGTCGCTTTAGTCAGGGACGAGGGTCGAGGGATCAGGGGCGAGCAAGGGCTCTGTGGGTGCGGTCGGCCTGATTCCTCGCACCTTGACCCTCATCGCTCGAACCTAGACGTCCTCTGCCAGCAGCCCGTCCCTGTAATCCTCGACCCAGGTGTTCCGGAACCGCGCGCTGCGTTCGGCGTGGTAGATATGGGCCAGTTCGGCGTAGCTGCGGTCGAAATCGTCGTTGACGAAGACGTAGTCGAACTGGTCGCAGTGCTCGATCTCGCCCTTGGCGTTGGCGATGCGGCGCTCAATGACCTCCTCGGCGTCCTGCGAGCGGGTCACCAGGCGGCGACGAAGCTCTGCCAAGCTGGGGGGCAGGATGAAGACGCGCACCGCGTCCTGCGGGCATTTGTCGGCGACCTGGCGGGCGCCCTGCCAGTCGATGTCGAACAGGACGTCGCGGCCCTCGGACAGGGCCTTGTCGATGGGGGCGCGGGGCGAGCCGTAGCGGGCACCGTGGACGTCGGCCCATTCCAGGAAGGCGTCGGCGTCGATCAGGGCCTGAAACTCTTCGGGCGTGACGAAATGATAGTCGCGATCGGCGACCTCGCCCGGGCGGATGCCGCGCGTGGTCATGGAGATCGACAGTTCCAGCCCGCCGTGGTCGGCCATCAGGCGGCGGCACAGGCTGGTCTTGCCGGCACCCGAGGGGCTGGCCACGATCAGCAGAACGCCCCGGCGGGGCGTACGATCATTCGACATTCTGAACCTGTTCGCGAAGTTGCTCGATGGTCGCCTTGAGCTCGAGCCCGATGGCGGTCAGCGGCGTCGTAGCCGATTTCGAGCACAGGGTGTTCGCTTCGCGCATGAACTCCTGCATCAGGAAGTCGAGTTTGCGGCCGGCGGGGGGTTCCAGCAACAGTTGGCGGGCCGAGGCGACGTGGGCGGACAGCCGATCCAGTTCCTCGCGCACGTCCGCCTTGGTGGCCAGGACGGCGGCTTCGAGAAAGATGCGGTCTTCCAGACCCGGTGCATCGGGAGCCAGCTCGGTCATGCGGCGGGCGAATCGATCGCGGACGTGCAGGCTCTGGGCGGCGGCCTCGCCTTCGGCGACCCGGGTCAGGGTCTCGATGCGGTCTATGAAGGCGATGATGACGGGGGTCAGTTGTTCGCCCTCGCGTTCGCGCGAGATCTTCAGGGCGTCCAGCGCCTGTTCAATCGTCACGGCCATGGCGGCCTCGATGGGAGTGCGGGCCTCGGCGTCCTCGGTTTCGTCGTCGGGCGTGTCGAGCACGCCGCGCAGGGCCAGCAGGCCGTCGGCCGAGGGCGGGGTCGTGCCCTGTTCGGCCAGGGCGTTGGCGATCTCCAGATAGCGGGCCAGGACGGCTTCGTTGACCCGTACGGCGGCCGCGCCGGCGTCGCTGCGCCGGGCCTGCACGCCCAGGGTGACCTGGCCCCGGCTGAGGCGGGCCTGTGTCGCCGTCTTGGCCAGACGCTCGAGATTGTCGAAGCCGTTCGGACCCCGAAACCGGACCTCAAGATTACGGCCGTTGACCGAGCGGGCCTCGACCGACCAGGTCCAGCCGTCCAGAGCGCCATCGGCCCGGCCGAAGCCGGTCATGCCGGAGATCCCGCTCATCGCGGCGCCGTGGCGGGCTGGGCCGGGCGAAGCGCGCGCGCCGGGGTGACCGCCCCCGGGGCCTGCATGGTGATGACGGCCTGACCGGTGATCGGAGCCGGGGCCGGTGCGGAGGTCTCCGGCGCGGTGCCGGGGGCCAGGGTACCCGGTGCCGCAGGCGGGGTCGCGCCCGGCGGCAGGCCGGCCTTGCGCCGCTCGATCTCGCGCCAGCGCAGCACGTTCAGCTGGTGCTGTTCATAGTTGGAGGCGAAGGCGTGGCCACCGGTACCGTCGGCGACGAAGAACAGGTCGGTCGAACGCGGCGGGTTGAGCACGGCCCGGATCGCATCCGCGCCCGGGTTGGCGATCGGCGTCGGCGGCAAACCGTCGATCAGATAGGTGTTGTAGCCGGTGTCGGCCTGAAGCTCCGACTGTCGGATGCCGCGCCCGAGCGGGCGGCCCTTCGTGATGCCGTAGACGATGGTCGGGTCGCTCTCCAGCCGCATGCCGATGCGGATCCGGTTCGAGAAGACGGCCGCCACGCGGGGGCGTTCGGCCGCCAGCCCCGTCTCCTTCTCGACGATGGAGGCCAGGATCACGGCTTCCTCGGGCGAGGTCACGACGGTCATCGGCGAGCGGGACGCCCACAGCCGGGCCAGGTTCTCGGTCATGGCGCGCTGCATGCGCAGCACCACCGAGGCGCGGGTCTCGCCGCGCGCGACCTCATAAGTCTCGGGCCACAGGCTGCCCTCGGCGGGAACCGTCTCGACAGCGCCGGTGAGGACGGCTTCCTTGTTGAGGATGTCGACCGCCTGGGCCGAGGACCAGCCCTCAGGGATGGTCACGAAATGGCGGACGACGCGGCCGTCGGTGAGCAAAGCCAGGAGGGCGCGCAGCGAGGCCTTGTTCGGGACGCGATACTCGCCGGCGCGCAGCCGACGGTCGGCCCCGGTCAGGGTGGCGGCGGCCTTGAACATGTCGGTCGAGCGGATCACGCCGGCGCTCTTCAGCCGCGCCGCGATGGCCGAGACGCCCGACCCGCTGGGCAGGGTGACGATGGTGCTGTCGCCCTGGCGCGCCGAGGGACCGGGCGCGTAGTAGACGCTCCAGCCCCAGGCCAGCAGGGCGATCAGGAACAGGCTGAAGGTCGCCGAGGCTGCCAGCAGGGCCGCCACGACGCCGGACCGCTTGCCCCGCCTGCCCTGAGATTGCGGACGCTGGGGTGCCGGCCCCTTGATCCCGTCCCGACGTCCGAACACCTAGCTGACCTTGCGGAAGATGATCGAGGCGTTGGTGCCGCCGAAGCCGAAGGAGTTGGACATGGCGACGTCGATCTCCATCGGCTTGCCCTTGTGCGGGACCAGGTCGATGGCGGTCTCGAACTCGGGGTCGTCGAGGTTGATGGTCGGCGGGGCGATCTGGTCGCGGATGGCCAGGACGCTGAATACCGCCTCGATGGCCCCGGCGGCGCCCAGCAGGTGACCGGTCATGGACTTGGTCGAGGACATGGCCATGTCCTTGGCGTGGTCGCCGACCAGCCGTTCGACGGCGCGCAGTTCGATCCAGTCGGCCATGGTCGAGGTGCCGTGGGCGTTGACGTAGTCGATGTCCTCGACCCCAATCCCGGCCCGCTTCACCGCCGCCTTCATGGCGCGATAGGCACCGTCGCCGTCCTCGGACGGGGCGGTGATGTGATAGGCGTCGCCGCTCATGCCGTAGCCGATGACCTCGGCATAGATCTTCGCGCCCCGCGCCACGGCGTGTTCGTATTCCTCGAGGATGACGACCCCCGCACCCTCCCCCATGACGAAGCCCGAGTGGTCGCGATCGTAGGGACGCGAGGCCTTTTCCGGGGTGTCGTTATAGGCGGTACACAGGGCCTTGCAGGCCAGGAAGCCGGCGATGCCCAGAGGCACGATCGAGCCCTCCGCCCCGCCCGCGACCATGACGTCGGCGTCGTCGAGCATGATCATCCGGGCCGCGTCGCCGATGGCGTGAACGCCGGAGGCGCAGGCCGTGACCACGGCGTGGTTCGGGCCCTTGAGGCCGTGGCGGATCGAGATCTGGCCGCTGGCCAGGTTGATCAGGGACGACGGAATGAAGAAGGGGCTGACCCGGCGCGGGCCCTGGTCCCGCAGGATCAGCGAGGTCTCGGCGATGGGACCCAGGCCGCCGATGCCGGAGCCCATCATGACCCCGGTGCGTTCCTTGTCCTCGTCGCTCTCCGGCTTCCAGCCGGCGTCGGCCAGGGCCTCGTCGGCGGCGGCGATGCCGTACAGGATGAAGTCGTCGACGCGCTTCCTGTCCTTGGCCGACATGATGGCGTCAGGATCGAAGCTGCCGGGCACGCCGGGGCCACCCCCGCCGCGTCCGTCCACGCTGGGGATCTCGCCCGCGATGGTGCAGGCATAGCCCTCGGTATCGAAATTGGTGATCGGTCCGATGCCCGACCGCCCCTCGACGATACCCTTCCAGTTATGTTCGACGCCACAGCCCAGCGGGGTGACGAGGCCGAGGCCGGTAACGACGACGCGGCGCATGGGGCGCTCCACTCCAGAATCGTGAGGCTTAAACGATAGTGGCCGCCGGGCGACTCCGCTAGGAGCGCCGGGCGGCCACTTCAAAAGCCCGTGATCTTTTCAGATCGGACGCCTGAAATCAGGCGGCGGTCTTTTCCGAGATGAACTTCACGGCGTCGCCGACCGTCTGGATGTGCTCGGCGGCGTCATCGGGAATCTCGATGTCGAATTCTTCTTCGAAGGCCATGACCAGTTCGACGTTGTCGAGCGAATCGGCGCCCAGGTCGTCGATGAAGCTGGCCTTTTCGGTGACCTTGTCGGGATCGGCGTCCAGATGGTCGATGACGATCTTGCGGACGCGTTCCAGTGTGTCGGACATGGGGGTCTCTGCCTTATGGGGCCGCGGGGAAGCGGCAGTTGTCTCAAATCCTGCCGTCTCATGACAGCGACGCTTGTGCAAGACCCTAACGAGCCAAGCCTTCTGCGGTTGCGCCCCTCTAGCACAGCCGTCGGGGCTGGGAAGGGGCGTCACCGTATTTGACCGCGCGCGTGATCAGCGTCTGACGGTATTGACCCACCAGACAAGGGCCACCCCCACCAGGGCCAGGGGCGCGCCATAGACCGCCCAGATGATCTGACCGGTCATGAAACTGCCCGGCAGGATGTTCAGGCCCTGAAGCACCCAGGCGATGCCGACGAGCAGCATCGGGCCGCTGACGATGGTGGCCAGCACCCGCAGGACCGTGACGAAGACGGCCCCGGCCCGGGGTTCCTGAACGAAGATTCGGCGTTCACGCGTCATCATATCATTGCCATCCCGCCGTTCACGTGAAGCGTCTGGCCGGTCACATAGGCGGCCTCGTCCGACGACAGATAGACGGCGGCGGCGGCGATCTCGTCGCCGGTGCCGAGGCGACCGGCCGGAATGTTCTTGAGGATGGTCT
>NZ_JBIIAY010000236.1:0-22859 GCF_044239655.1 Brevundimonas sp. | reverse complement strand
TTGCTTGCTCGGTGCCGGTCTTGGCGGTGCGCTCGCTGATCTGCGATTCGGTGTTTCGTCGCTCAAGCAGTGCCTTTTCGATGGCGTCAGCCTGGCCCATCAATCCAGCACTGCCAGAGCCGCGAAGCGCGGCAATGAGCTTGTTTTGATCCCCGCCCGAATCCTGGGCTGCGCGCTGTAAGGCGGTCCTGTCTGCCGCCTGCTGAGCTGTCGCGGCCTCGGCCAGCGCATTGGTCCGGCGCTTTTCTTGCAAGGCTAGGCGGTTTACCTCCCGCGCGTCTCGGTCGTCGTTGTACTGCTGCACCGATTTAACGGGCTGGGCGAAAGCTGCAAATACGTTTGCCATCTCAGCCCCCGAAGAAGTTGCCAGCAGCTGAAATCAGCTTGTTTGTCGTATTGGCCCAGATGTTCCCGCGATAGAGCGCGGCAGCGGCCGAGTTCTGGCTCTGATTTGAAATGGCGTTCCCAATGTTTGCGGTTGCGGCTTGGCCGGCCTGAGCGGTTTGTCCAGTGGCTGTCTGACCAATGCCGGAGAGCGCAGAAAGACGATTCAGCCGGTCTTGCTTGCGCTGGTAGGCCGCCCCGTATCCGCTGCTGCCGTAGTCAGTGCCAAAGCGCGCAGCTGCCTTGAGGGCCTGGCCGGAGATGCGTCCTCCGCCCGCTGCTACGCGCCGCGCAATCGTCTGCTGACCTTGATCAAGTCCGAACTGGTAGCCCGGGTCTTCCATGACCTCGGCAGATGTGACTGGCTTGTTGATGTCGCCGGCCAGCTGCTGCAGGGCATTCGCGCCAGTCGTGCGCCACGGCTCAAAGTCCGCGCGGGTCTGGTCGTACTGGCGTCGGTTCTCGGCAATCTCGGCCGCCGCGCCTTCGCGAATCGTCTTGTCTGCGCGTTTTGCGGCCTTGTCTTGGAAGACGCCGCCGATGATGTCACCCACAAACGACATAGGCGCCCTCCTGTTCTGTCTTGACGAATCCAATGCGGCCGATGAAGTCGCGCGGGCCACTCTCGCCCGGCAGCAGCGTCGTGCGCGTGCCGTAGGCCAGCATTTCGCGGATCAGCCGGCGCGAGGCCCACCGGCCGCGCCACTCGGGGACGATGCCCAGATGGATCACGCCGTCGCGGGCGAACAAAGCGCCGATGACGCGATCAGCCACCACCGCAATGACGCGCCAGCTCTCGCACGCGGCTCGGTATGCCGACTCGAAAGCCGGCATGCGGTCGCAATAGGCCAGCCAGCCGGCCTCGATGGCCTCCTGACGGCGGGCAGGGTCTAGGTAGATCATCACAGCGTCGTCCTATACCCGCTGACAAACGGTGTCAGCGATGTGGCCGCGCTTGCCTTGAGCTGCAGCGTGCCACCGGCCGGCACGGTCTGACCGATCAGGCCGGCGAGGATGGTCGGAGCTGCGCCGGCTGCGGGAATGCTCAGCGCCGAGATGACCTGATTCGCCGCGCCCGCAGTGCCGCCAGATGGCACGATGTAGGCATCCATCGTCACCGCGCCGGGCGTGGTGTTGTTGATCGTGGCCGCCGAGATTGTCAGCAGCGTGGTGGCATCAGGCACAGGCGAAGTCGCCCCAGCTACTGCCGTGGTCAGCTGGATGTTGTTGAAAACAACGACAGGAATGCGCTGCATGGCTTATCCGTAAAAAGTGGTTTCGTGGGCCAGGCTGACAGCCTGAGCGGCCTGCATCACGTCCGGCATCAGGGCGTCTTGCTGCGCACGCTGCATCACCATCTCGCCGCCTTGCAGAGCTTCGATGGCATTGCGCAGCGCGCCGATATGGGCGCCCATGGAATCCAGCCGGCCCGCCGCGTCATCAAGGGCGACAAGCAGCGCGTACAGCTCTGCATTCCCCATCGCATCGGTGCCGCCCACACGCTTGAACAGGTCGAAGAAGAAACGCACAAACTCTGGGTGCTGCATAACATCGAACGACTGCCCGCCGATGGTCACGCGACCAATCGGAACAGGCACCTTGGGCGGGGTGATCTTTGTCATGATGCGTCCACCGGAGCGCAATAGATCGTCGTCGGACCAGCGCCACGGCAGCGCAGGCGAAAGACGCGAGAGATAGCGGCTCCCAGACCCTGCCAGCGGATGCGCTCAACGCGCCGGCCAATGGCCCCCAGACTGCGCCGCAGCGGCGAGCCCCACACATAGCCACCATCGTTGGACAGCTCCAGCGTCATGTCGCCGCCGTTGCCTGTCGTGCATGACACCTCAACGCTGCGAAAGCTGATCGGCTCCATGCTGGCGTTTTGCATGTGCGGCCAGGTGCGCTCATAGCTCAGCAACTCGGAGCCGATGGCGTCCAGCGTGTCGTCAATGATGTAGAGCTTGTCGCCGACGCTGGCCAGGTGCCGACCGCCAGCAAACACGATCTGATCAGCCGGCCATTGCACCCACTCGCCATTGACCAGGCGGGCCTGCTCGTGCCACTGCTGGGTTGCCAGGTTGTAGACCCATGTCGTTGCGGTGCCCGGCATGTTGAGGCCCAGGAATTCGGCGCCGTCGATCTGGTAGGTCCACAGCACCGCGCCGGCTCGATCCGTCGAGTCCTTGATGGTCTGCTCGACTGCATCTGTGCTCACGCGCACCGGCTGATGGCCGCGCATTTCGTACAGCAGGCCTTGGCCGGTCTTGCTGCGACCCAGGAAAAACAGCGAGTCGGAAGTGGTGCAGGCCGCGCGCAGGCCAGCGCAGCCAACGTCGATGGGCGTGGAGTTGTAGCGGGTCAGCGGGAAGTCTGTCGAGCCGTCGAAGATCCAAACCTCGGTGCTGCGCCGATTGAACAGGTAAAGCTCCTGCTTCATCACCCGATGGGTGACGATGGGGTCAGGCTGGGCGTCCGAGCTGCTGAAGTCCAGCGCATCGAAGTTCGCGCCGTCATCAATGGCCGAAATGTAGAACTGGTCCGGCTGATCGTTGGGGACGAAGATGAACACGCCGTTCAGCTCATCCACCCAGCGCGAGCCGCGCCAATCGGGATCGATGATCTGGGAAAAGGCGTTTGTGGCGAAGGTGAAAACATAGCCGTTCGGGCCGTCCACGATCACAAGCTGAAACAGCCCGTTTTTCATGGCGACGAAGCCCGAAGAGCGGGCCAGCGTGCCGCGCTCGACGTAGCTGCCGTCCGCCGTGCTGAGCTCGTAGAGCTTCGCGCCGGCCACTACGAAAGTGCGCGCCGTTGTTTCGTCCGTCTCAATCACACCCCGCACATCAGCCGGGAAGGTCACGAACGCGCGCAGGCCCTCCACAGGCTCAAGCACAATCTGATTGGGCTCGGCGGGGCCATCAACGACACGCATGCGCCAGTTGATCGTGCGGCCAGCCGAGGCCTTGCGGTCTTTGGTCTGAGCGCTGGGGCCAATGGCTCCGGGGAATTTGTTGCCAGCCATGGTCAGCCGGCCAGGAACGCGGCGAGGCGGCCCGGCGAATTGGTGCTGCTGATGATTTCCGGCGAGATGGCCTGAGCGCCGATGCGGCGGCGCGAGGCGGCGGCCTTGGTGGCTGCGATCTGAAGCATCTGCGGGTTCAGGGTCGGCGCCATCACTTCGGCGAGCTGATCCGTGAAGGCCGAGGCGTAGCCTTGCGGCATCACGAACTCGGTATCAAGGTCAGTGAATAGCGAGGCCGCCTGCTTGGTGAGCAGCGTGATGACATGCGAGTTTGCGGCCGGGTACAGGTAGACCGTCGCCGCTCCATCGTGCGCATACTGCTGAGGGAAGGCGCCTTGCAGGTTCTTCAGGGCGATTTCCTGGTACTGTCCCATGGTCAGCGGGGACATTGGCTGATCAAGCCCTGGCGAGTAGCGAACGCTCGCGCCGATGATTTCGTCCCCCGGCAGCAGACCGGGCCAGGTCGCGCCCAGCGTGCCGGTCAGGCCCGTGATCGGCACCGAGTCAGTAAAGAACTCGCGCCACAGCAGGCCCTTGCTTCCGTTCCACTTGTCGAGGATGTAGTTGAGCGCGTCCAGGCACCGGCCAAACAGGTCGGCGTCTTCCTGCTCGCCCGGGCTCAGTCTATTCAGACCGAAGGTCAAGGCGTCTCGGATGATGGTGCGCGCTCGGGTCATCGATTACTGCGGTAGGAGCGATTGCAGCTTCGCCAGGCCGGATGCGTGGTGGTAGCTGATGCCTAGCTCTTTGAGCTTGGCGCGCACTTGGTCGATGTCGTCAGCATTGAATGCCGCACCGTCAGGTGCATCGAGGGGTTGCAGAGGAGAGGACTGTTCCTCGTTTCCCTGCGGGGCGGCAACTTCGCGCAGCGTCTTGCAGACCCAGGGACCGTAGCCCTCGCTGGATGCCTGCTCTTCTTCCGCTGCGCCTTGAACGATTCGTTGGTCGTCCAGCTTGTAGACGGCCTTCGGATATTCCTGGAATTCCATGCAATCTCCTATTGAAGAAGGGCGACCCGAAGGCCGCCCTTGCCATTACTCGCTGACGCGCGCCGCGTGGCCCGGCCGCACCTTGCTGAAGCCGTACAGAACGTCAATACGGGTGGACTCGGTGTCGGACTGGCCGTTACCGAAGGTCATCACGCGAATGGCGAAGTTGTCGGTCTTGAAGGTGTAGCCCTCGCACGAGGCCAGCACCGGCAGCGGCACGAAGGCGGCTGCGAAGGCGTTGCGCTGGAAGGTCAGGTTCTGACGCAGGGCGGCCGATGCAGCACCGAACATCGTGCAGGTCGCGCCATTGGCCGGGCTGGCGTTGACGGTACCCACCAGCGAGCTGGTCGTCGGCGTGATCGGCGGGTAGATGCCGATCGAGCCGGTCGTGCCGCTGGCCGTGAAGTCCGCAGTTACCACGAAGGTGCGCAGGTTCGCAGCCGGGTAGGCAGCACCAGTGATCGGATGCACCTCGCGCACAGCCGGGATCGTGAAGCTCGTGCCGCGCAGGATGGTCTGGCCGTTGGTCAAGCCGCCGATGTTCAGCGTCGATCCGGTTTGGCCGGCGCCGTTGATCGTCCAGCTCGCTTGCGTGCCATTGGTGTGCACCGGCAAGGATTGATTCTCGAAGAAACCGAAGCCCTGGGTGTTGCCCATCGTGCCGGTCGTGTACTGGTTCGACACATCAGGCCGGAACAGCACGCGGTCAGCGGCGACCATGTTGGTGTTGACATCGCTCGAAACCAGCGAGTAACGCATGCCGGTCGGCGCCATCTGGCGATTCATGGCGCCGCGCGCAGCCGCGAAGGGGGCGATGGTGGTCGGGACGGTGCCGGCAGTGCCCAGGACGGCGGGGATCTCGCGGTAGGCCTTGACCATCAGGTCAGCCTCGGTCACAGAAACCAGCGCCTGAATCGAAGGCTTCAGGAAGCGCTCCTTGAAGTCGGCCAGCTCCATCGCCTTCTGTGTGGCGGTGAAGGTCAGCGGCACATGCTTCTGGGTGTCAACAGTCAGGGTTTCGTAGGTTTCGACCTGATCGGGCGCTGAGCCACCGCCAGCGAACGATGCGCCGCTGTAGACCACAGGGGTCGGCGGGATCTTGATCTTGACCGAAGTGCCGGAGGTGTATCCCGACACATCGCGCCCGATGTCCTTCTCACGGTCGCGGTTGATGTGCTTGATGAAGGTGCCTTCTTCCTCAAACATCGCCGCAGCTTCGCGGGCGATCATTTGATGGGTGAGGATGGTGTTTGCCATGGTGCTTTGTCCTTACTTTCGGTTCGTCTGACGCCACTTAATCCATTGGTCGTCAGTCCATTTACTGGTGTCGGGCTCAGAGCTGGCTGCTGCGCCACTTGCGCGCGCCGGCTCGATGGGCTCGGGTGCTTTGCTGCGTTGCGGCTTGTCCCTGGCTTTCGCTTCCGCGAGCTTCAGCTCCAGCTTGGCGATTGCTCGCCCGGCTTGCACTGCGCTCATACGGCCAATGACCTCGGCTTCCGCGTCGTTGTCAGGGTCGGCCAGGTACTTAATGACAGCTTGCGGATCGTCGGCGGAGAAAATTGCATCAATGACAGGGGAAGGCTTGCCGCTGGTTAGCGCACCGCCTAATGCGTCATCGAGATCACTCGCCAAGGCCTCAAAGCCCTCTTCTCCAAGCTCCTTCTGCAGAGACTGCGCCACCTTCTGCATTTGCTCTATCTCGGCCTGCTGCTGCTTGAGCGTCGGTGCGAGCTTTGCGGCTTCGCTCTTGACCATCTCAGCCAGTTCAGCGCGAGAGAGCGACACGGTGTCGTCTTCGTCTTGCGGTGTGCGATTTGTAGCACCGGCACCCTCGCCTCTCAAGCGCGAAAGTTCTTGCCGGAGGTGTTCGGCCTCGGCGCGCGCCTCTGCGGCCTGGCGGGTCTTGCGGTCAATACCGCGCTGCATGCGCTCGCGTTCGCGCTGCTCGGGGGTCTTCTCGGGCTTGGCTTGCTCGTTCTTTGGCTCGCCGTCTTGCTCGGCTTGACCTTCCGTTTCCGGCTTGGCGGTTGCGAGCTGATCAGCGGTTGTCTGATCGCCCGCCACTGCTGCCGGGGCGGCAACTTCTGGCGATGCGGTTTCGAGGGTCATGTGCGTTTCCTATGGGTTCGCGGAGGGGATGGGAAATCAGGCGGCCAGGAACGTCCGCAGCGCACCGCGCACGCCCTGCGCCCAGCGGTTGACCAGGTAGCGAATGCCTTGCGGGTGCGGGTGCAGCTTGTCGCTGCTGGTGATGAGATCGTTGAACACCACGAACGAGCCGGCCGATGTAGAGAACGCACCCAGCGAGGTGGAGTCGATGTCCAGCGTCACCTGCGTGCTACTCGCAGCAGTGACCCGCCCCAGGATCCCGTTGATTGCGCAGCCCTGCACGCCATGGCACACCGCCGTGTCACCGACCGCAGCAGTGTTGGCGCAGGTCACCACCGCGCTGGCTGCGTTGGACACACCGGTAATGCTGCCGGTGCTGACCGTGCCGTTGAGCCATGGCCCGCTCGGGTCGGAGTTGACCGGGATGAATGCGGTCTTGCTATCGCCAAAAGCTGCTATCGCGTCGGCAGCGGCCCCTTCCATGTCGATGGCCTGCTGGGTGGTCATGCCCTCGGATTTCCATGTCCCGAAGAAGATGATGAAGGCATTGGGGCAGGCCGCACGGAACCGCTGCAGATAGCTCAAGATCGCCGCCGCCACCACGGCCCGGCTGTTGGCGTTGTCGTTGTGGTTGCCGCACACCACCAGGATGTCGGGGTTTGGGTCGGTGGCATCTGTCAGGCGTTCGCCGTGGGTGTATCGCGTGCCGCCAGCGGTCGTGACGAAGCCGCAGCTTCCCTTGGCGATGTTCCACACATCGTCAATGCCCAGGGCCTGCCCAAGCATCGAGGCCGCGTCCTGCCCTTGCGTGTAGCCGGAGTAAGAGGAGCCGGCAACGAACGAGTCACCCAGCACCACCATTCGCGGGCTGACCGGTGGCGCCCAGATCGCGTCCGCACGCTGAACCCAGACGCCCCGGAACTCCTCGGGCGTCGAGCGGCGCCAGTAGAGCTTGATCGTGCGCTGGCGCTTTTCCTTCCCGGTGAAATCGAAGACGATGAAGCTGCCGCCACCCGAGCCGATCAGCGGGGTGTCGCTGTAGAACTGCCCGTCGATCTCAATGAAGAACTTGCGCGAGCTGCCGATGGTGTTGGCATTCTCGACAGCGAACACCAAGGCATCCGTCACGAACGAGATGCACGGGTTGAAGTTGTCTTGACCCGGCGCGCTGGTCACCACGCTACCCGCCAGCAGCGTGGTCACAGCGGTGAAGATCACCCCGCTGGCCGACGAAGGTACGGCCTTGCCGCCGTAGTACGCAAAGGCCGATGCCTCCTTAATCGCTCGGTACTGCTTGGTCAGCGATGCGGGCTTGGTCGTGGTTGTGATCGTCGGGGCTTCCGAACTGGCGGCCGTTGCGCGCTGCACCTGGTTGAACTGCCACACGACGGTGCCGTCCACGATGTCCGCGAAACCCCGACCAGTTGGCCCACCCGAGCCGGCGCTGGTCCCGCTCGTGCGGCACACGTACTCAAACCCGCCTTGCTTGACAACCTGCCCGTTCACATACGCCGTAGTCGGCGCCCAATCAGGCACAACCGTCATCGGCACGCGGCGCGTCAGAGGATTCTCTGTCTGGGCCGCAATGATTCGGCGGTTGGCCTCGGCCAGCGCTTTCCCAGCCCCTGACACCAGCGCTTGAACAGGCGGCGAATAGGCCGGCGCCGTAAAGACCGGCGAGCCCGACTGCGCGGTGAACGTCACGGTTGTGCCGTCAAGCAGAGGCCCGATGTCCTCGCCTGCGCTCGTGGTGTTGCGCACCGTTCGCTGGCCGCTGGTGCCGGCCGGGCCGACCCAGGACACGAGCATTAAATCAGTGGCTCCTGTGCAGACGACGTTGACGAATTCCTGCGGCGAAACCGTGGTGTAGGTGGCCGATTGCGGCGCTGCGAGAGTAGGCATCAGATTTGCTCCTCGCCCATCTCGGGCATGGGTTCGGGTTGTTCAATCTCTCCTTCGCCGAGGTCGCCGGGCAGCGCCTGCATTTCGTAGGACTCGGGCATCTCGGCCGGCTCTTGCGGCTCTTGCGGCTCGGATGCTTCATCGCCAAGCGGCGCCGGGCTGGTGAGCATCGTGTTCACGAGGTCGGCGACGATGGCCTTAATCTGTTCCTCGTTTGCGCCCGTGACCTTGAGGCGGTTTGTCTCGGCCTCGTAGGCCTTGATTTCGTGCTCAGCCTCTTTGGCGTTGAGCTTGTCGTTCGCCTCGTCGGCGTCCTGCTGGGCCTCTTGCGCGATCTGCGTGGCCTCTTGCAGCGCAGCCTTGAGCTGTTCGACCTGAGCCATGAGGTCGGCGGTCGTGGGCTGCTTGCTGGCGCCTGGGTTGAGCACGGCTTGCACTTGCGGCGGCGCCATGGCGGTCAGCACCTGAGCCAGCTTGTCGGCGTTCGGGAAATCGAGCGTCTGAGCCCACAGCGGACCCACGACAGGCATCATTTCCGGGTTAGCCCGGATCATCTCGGTCAGGGCTGTGCTTGTCTCTTGGCGCTGCGTGGCGTAGCTCGCGCCGACCACGACGCGAACGTCATACTTGCCCACGTTCGGGTTGATGACGAGGCCATCCGGCGTCTCTCGCAGCGCGTCATCTTGCTGCGGATCGACCGTCACCGTGCCCGGCGTCATGTCGATGCCCAGGATGCGAACCTGACGCTTGGTGTCGATCAGGCGCGGCACCATCTCAAGGCAGAGCTTGCCGACCTGGCCGATAGATGCCGCAAGGTGCGCCGGGAAATGCGCCGTGCTAGCCTCGCCCTGCTGCTTCTGTGCGTCATAGGCCACGCCGCTGGTCGCGTTGCTCTGCTTGCCGATGTTGGCCGCATACATGCCGAGAGCGGCTTGGATGTCCTCGCGGGCCTGCAGCGCGCCGGCCATATGGTTTTGTAGGTTGATCGCAGGCTGAATCCGGGTCGGAGCACTAATTGGCCGCCCCTCTTCGTCCATGTCGTGGTAGGGCAGGAAAGCCCGACTTTCTACCGATGCGCGATCCATCAGGCGTTTGATGTTCTCGTCGCCGCCAATCGCGCGAATCGGAACCCACCACGGTGCCTTCGCGGCTTGCATCTGCAAGATCCGCATCTCGCTCATGTGGAAGTTGTAGGCTTGCTGAGGGGAGCGGCCACGGCGCGGGATGCCGCAATACTTCATGCGGCCATCGCTGAAACCGACATAGCCATACACCGGCACGATGCCGATGCCGCTTGCTGGGTACTCGACACGCTTGCTCAGCTCGGCCGCGCCGCTCAGCTTGCGCCAGTAGACAATGCGGCGCTTGTCGGTGTACTGGCCGATGTATTCCAGCTGGCGGCCCTGCTGCTGAGCCTGCCAAAACTCGTCCTCCGTCATCGACACCTCGCCGCCCTGAGGATCGGCGCAGATGATGATGTTTGTCTTGCGGTCCTCGGCGCACCATTCTTCGGCCACCAGCACCGATTCGCGGTCGTCGTTGACGTACTTCTGTTCGTCGTCTCCGAAGCTGATCTTGGGCTGCTTGGCGCCGAACTGGCGCTCAAACTCGCGGTGACCGTATGGGGTGATCAGGTAGCCGAAATTGGCGTCTGAGCCGTCAAGCTCAACGCTCCAGGGATCAAACACCACACGGAGCGGATCACCCTCGCTGCTTACGCGCGGCTCTTGCCAGTTCAGGGCGCGGTCGGTGTACTCAGGCCTGACGATCAGGTAACCGACACCAGCCCGGGCCGCCGAAGTCAGCGCCCGCGAGTAGTGCTGCTGGGCGCGGCTGACGTGCTCGATGTGGCGGAACAGGCCGTCATACTGCTCTGCGACCTTGATGTCAGCGCCGCCGCCTGCCGGGATGGCGTGCATCGCTGGCGGCTGTTGCTCAACCTGGCCCGACACGTTGGAGACGTACTGTCCGGTTTGATCGAACACCAGGCAGGGCCGCGCGCCGCCTGGATCACCCTCTCGCTGCTGCCTCTCGCGCTCGTCCCATTGCTTGGGGTTGCTCGGGTCCGAGAACTCAAGATCCTCCCGGATCTGCTCGCGCTGATCCCGCGTTGCATCAAGTGCCTCGCGGTATCGCTTGCCTGATTCCTCGACTGATTGCGCCATCGCCGCGCATGCTCACGGATACGGCACATGCGCTCAAGAGCGAAAGTTCTCACAGGCGTGCGCCAGAGGCTGCCGAGGTGCTGAAGTCGGGGGCTTTGCCGCGCCCCATCATTGCCCGGCGCGCGCCCTCGCAGGCATAGCGCAAGCTGTCGATCACATGGTTATCCTTGTCGGCCAACTTCGGCAGGATCTGCCCGGTCAACGGGTCCGTCTCATAGCTGTAGGCGCGCAGTTCCTCTATCGCATGCAGGCATCGAGGATGAACAACGATGTCAAACGACTGGAGGAACGACACGCCCTCTTCCAAGCTGCGCGCACCCTTGATAGCTGCCAGCATCTTCGGGAAGCCGTGGCGCTGCATGTAGCTGATCGTCTCGGGTCTGGCGCTGTCGGCCGTGGTTGGCCAGCGCTCAGACTCTGGCACTGTGCCAAACAACTGGGGAAGGAAATCCACCTCACAGCCGACACGATAGGCCTCGTGGATCACGTACAGCGTGCGGCCTACGATGGCGCACTGAACAAGCACGGACGGGTCAATGCTGAAGCCCCAATCAGCGCCCTGACGCAAGATCCAGGCGGGGTCGGTGTCGAACTCCTCAATGCGCCAGTTCTTGAAGACGCGCGCCTCGCTGTTCTGGCGGTATTTGCCCAGCCACACATGCGCGTACTTGTCGGGATCGCGGCCTCGGTCGTATTCCATCTCGGCGCGCAACTCGTCTGGCAACCATGGGTTGTCCATGTAGTTGACCTCGACCACGGCCGAATCTGGCGGCGGCTGATCGCCCCTCAAAAGCTTGTCGATAGGGTCGCTGGCTTGGTCGGGGTTCCAAGCAAACCACATTTGCGATCCTGGCTTTCGAATCGTCGGGCGTAGCAGTGTCAGGCTCTTGTCCGTCGCAGCCTGGGCCTCTTCGAACATGGCGCGGTCAAAGCCCTCCAGCGACTTGATGGAGTCGGCTGTGTGATTCTGCATGCCCTCGAAGATCGTCACGCCGCCGCGAGTGGTCAGTATTCGCCGGTCTTGCACATCAAAGTACGCGCCCGCGTTGTAGGTCTGGATCTTGGATTCAAGCAGCTTCTTGACCGAGAACTCCAGGCTCTTCAGCGTCTCGCGCAGACAAACAACGTCCAGTTTCTCGGCGACGTTCTCCCGCAGCCAGCGCTCGCCGAAGTAGTGCGACTTTGCCGAGCCGCGCCCACCGTGCGCGCCGATATAGCGGTGCGGTCCCTCCAGCGGCAGGAATGCCTCGGCGATCTTGATGCGGAGCTCGCTCACTTGGCCTGCACCACTTCAACGACGATCTTCTGAAAGAACTCGCCACCCTCACCCGGCCCCTTGACAGTCATTGGCAGAGTCTTGCCTACCAGCGTCAGGAAGGCGCTAGCAGTCTTCGGGTCGGATGCTCGCTGTGTCAGATAGCTGACGCCGCCAGCGTTGTCCAGAGCCTGCAGGATCATGTCCTTAAGCTCGGCCGTGACCTTGTTCTTAACGCCTTTCGGCCTCCCGGGCCCTGCGCCCTTTGCTGCCGCTCCTGTTGGTTTCCTCTTGGTTTTGATAACCATTACGCCACCTCTTCTTCCTTTGCCCGCAACCGGACAACATGCTTTACCTCAACAATGCCCGCCTCTTTCAGTCTCTCGACCGCTGAGACTGCAGCCCGGTACTTCACATCGAAGGTCCGGCATATCAGTGGCAGGTTCAATTCCTGACCCGGATTTTCGGCAAGCCAGGATTGCAGCTTGTCCACGAGGCTGCCTTGGCGGACTGGGATTCTGTTCATGTGCTTTCCTTCTTCAGCGCATTGGCTCGCGCCCTGTCAAGCTGCCAAAAGTTGGCGAATCGTTTCATTCAGCACCTCCTGCTCATCAAGCTTGTAGACGGCCCAAATGCGGGATTGGCCGTGAATGCCGTTGAACGGCCCACGGTGGCAGTCGGCGCAGAGCGGGATGCTGGTGAACCACTGGCCCTGCTTGAGTTCGTGCGCCTCGCTGGGTCCGCTGGCCTCACACACGCCGCAGGGCATTTCCTTGATGCGGCCGACATGCTCGCGCTCGGCTTTTGTCATGCTGGGCTTGTTCTTACTCTGCATGGCTCACCTCCACCCGGACGAACCCGCCCTGCTCTGCGGCCTTGCTGATCGCAATGGACCACCGCGAGTCATCGACGCCAAGCACGTCAGCCAGGCCATCAAGCCCGGCCTTGCAGCTGGCCAGCAGGTTGTCCAGATCGCGGGCGCGCTTGTCGGGCGGGACGAACACTAGGCGCACGGTCAGGGCGTCGACCAGCAGCCGGCGCGCGCCCTGCTCCAGCGCTGCCCCAGCCCATGCGGCGCGGAGCTTCTTCTTCGCCTTGGCTTTGCCCGACCAGTGGCCGCGCCAGTTGGGGGACAGCTCTCGCATGACGGGCCAGGGCATGGTGAGGCTCAAGGGCTTCATGCCGGCTCTCCCTGCTCTTCACGGCGCCTAGCTGGCGCTGGCTGACCGTCTCGGCCCAGCGATGTCGGCGACCACTTGATGTCGTGGCGCGCACCGAAGGCCCACGCCAGTTCCATCAGGTCGGACAACTCGGCCTTGGTCATCTTGCTGGTGCGCTGGCCCAGCATCACCCAGCCGCCGTCGATGCCGGCTGCGACGCGCTGCTCTTTGCGCAGGCCGGCGGTCAATATGTCTTTCCACTCCTCCGGCGTCAGTAATCCGCTCACGCCATCGACGGGCCATGGCAACTGCTTACTGAGGTCGGTGAGGATCGACCAGAGAATGCTGTTTTGGTACGTCGTGCGGGTGGACTTGCGGGCCTCCAGGCTGATCTGGTTGCCGGCGACCATCATTGCCTTGCACCACCTCCAGACGCGCAGCATCTCGGGGTGGGCCTGCTGGGGGTTTTGCAGTTCAGCGGATAGGCGCTCGTCGGAGTTCATGCAAACGCCCTCGCTGCGCAACTGGAGGCCGGCAGCTGATCGCGGCCGGGCGGCACGGCACTGAAAAAGCGCGGCATGGTTGCCGGGTCGACATAGAAGCGCGGCTTTGGCGGCTCGGCCTTGGTTACCTTGGCCTGGCTCATGTCGGCCGGACCAGGGAGATGCGCCACGCCGGCCCGCTGCGGCACTTTCTCGGCCGAGCGGCGCTTGTGCAGCATCTCGGCGATAGCGTTGTCGCGGCGGGTCTTCGGCTTCGGTGGCGTGCGGTCACGCTTGGCGGTCTTGACCGTCACGGGCTTGGGCGCCTTGGGTGGCTTCGGAGGCTTTGGCGGCTTTACAGGCCGGCCTTCGGCTGCTGCTTTGGCACGGCGTTTCTCGGCCTCAGTCGCCCGCCACTTGATCTGAAACACTTTGCGCCGCTCGGCCAGCGCCGTCTTGTATGCCGCGTGAAAGGCATCGCGCGCCGCCCGATCTTTGAACCAGTAGGCCTCGGGATTCTTGGCGCCAATCGCGCACTTTGCGTTGCAAAGCTCGCCGGCCTCGATCATTTTGTACAGCACCTTCATCACGTTTCGGGTGTGGCTGTAGCCAAGCGCCGAATAGAGATGCTTGGTCGTGGTGCCCTTGTCGTCAATAGCGGCGAGGACGACTTCGCGCAACTGCTCATGGGTGCGGCGTTGGATTCGGGTGTCGCTCATTCAAAACCTCCTTGACGCTTTTTCGTCGTTTGGAATTCATCAATGCTCTGGGTGGACTCGGTCCATGTCTGGGTGGCGCCGTGCAGGTTCAGGACCACAGCCCCGCGCTCGCCGTCGCGGTTCTTTGCGATGTCCAGGCCGATGGGGCGGATCTGTGCCGAGTCGTCGGTCTCCAGGGGCCACAGGAACGCAATCACATCGGCGTCCTGCTCGATCTCGCCGGAGTCGCGAAGGTCGCTCATCTGCGGCCGGCGGCCTGGCCGAGCGTCAACGGCACGGTTGAGCTGGGACAGTGCGATGACGGCCATGCCCTGCTCTTTCGCGAGGCGCTTCAGTGCGCGGCTGATCGCGCCGACTTGCTGGGTCCGGTTGTCGCCCTCGCCTTCGCTGAGCTGGATGTAGTCCAACACCAGCAGCTTCAGGCCCTTGACGGATCGAGCCTTGGCGCCGATGGCCTGGGGCGTCAGCGCCGGCTCGTCGTCAACATGCAGGCACAGGCGGCCGAGCTTGTCGATCCCATCGCTAACGCGGCTCCACTCGTCATCGGACAGCTTGCCGGTCTTGATGTGGCCCATGCTCACGGCCGACTGCGACGACAGCGCGCGCCTGGCGATGGCAACGTCCGGCATTTCCTGGCTCAGGATCAGTGCCGGGTGATCGTCGGACGCGAACCGCTTGGCGATCTGCAGCGACAGGCTTGTCTTGCCGACTGACGGCCGGGCGGCAAGGATCACGACATCGCCGGCGCGAAGCCCGCCAGACAGCCGACTATCCAGCCCTGGGATACCAGTGCGCCAGAACTCCTCACCGCCGTCCGCCGCATCGTTGATCGCGTCGATAACCCGGCAAAGGATGTCCTGCATCAAGCGCGGACCCTTGCGACTGTTCATCGCATCGGCCCCGGAGAACAGGCCCGCGATAATGTCTGCCTTCTCGCTCAGGGTCTTGTCGCTGGCCGCGATCTCGTGGACCTGGTCTGCCTTCGCCACCAGACCGCGCAGGATTGCCCGCTCGCGGACGATCTCCGCGTAGCGCCGGATGTTCCTGGCGCCCGGCACGCTGCCGGCCAGCTCGTTCAGGTAGGTCAGGCTTCCGTTCTCGTCCTCGTCGCCAGTCCGGCGCAGCTCCTCTAGCACGGTGACGACATCCGCCGGCTTCATGGAGTTGATCAGGCGCCCGATGGCATCGAAGATCAGCCGATGCTCGCGCCGTGAGAAGTCGTCAGCCTTCAGCAGGTCCGCGACTCGATCCCATGCGCTGTTGTCGACCAGCAGCGCGCCGAGGATGCTCTGCTCGGCCTCGATGGAAATGAAGGGTTGTGCGTCTCTCATGCGGTGTCCGCCGTCTTCTCAATCACGTGTCGTTTGCCCTTCTCGGTCAGGAGAAAGTCGAAGTCGCAGCGCCAGTTGTCATGCCCCTGGCCTGCGCTGCGGCGGCCCATGAGGAAGTCATTTGCTTTGGCGCGCTCGAAGTAGTTGCCGATCCAGGTCAGCGCCTGGTCTGCGGTCTGGGCTCGCGGGCTGCCGTCCGATTTCTTGGAGGTCAGCACCCAGCGCCAGAATCCGCGCATGGCCTTCTGCCTTGAGTCGGACATGACCTTGACGGCCGGCAGCTCTGGCAGCGCTTCGTGGTACAGCCTCACGATGTCGTCATGAGGACAGTTCGGCAGCTGCTGGTCGGCCTGCCGACGAGAACCGTTAGGTTCTTCTGTATTACTGGTTCTGGTTCTGGTTCTGGTGTTGAACTCACTGTGGAGTCCTTCGTCTGTCACGCGTGACGCGTCAGTGACTTCATTCGGAGTGGGCGCAGCGTTCGCCTTCGCTGCGCGTGACTTCGCCGCTCGTTGTGCGTCACTCATGCGCTTGTCGATCATCGCCAGCACGCGCTCGGTGATCGTCTCGTGATAGAGGCGGCCATCATCTGCAAGCACCCATCCACGCATCAAGACGGCTTTGTGCTGCGCGAAAAGGCTTGCATCCATGTCCAGCAGCAGCGACAGCAACTCGTCGTCATTGGGAAGGCTTCCGCAAGGTGTTTGCTCCCACGACTCAGCCCAGAGCAGCAGCAGACTTGCGCGAACGAACCCGGTGCGGGCGCGGAGCCAGGTGTCTGACTTCTTCACCTTCTCCATGTTCAATTCAAACCGCCAGCCCTTTGACAGGGTGTCGGCCGGGTATGGCGCCGGAACCCCCATCACAGCCCCATTTCTGCCGCAATGGCTGCGTGCGCTGCGTCGATCTGAGCGAGGCTTGCACCCGGGTGGCTACCGACCCATTCGGCCTTGCGTTTCAGGAGCGCCGAGAGCGCGTCAGGGCCTCCCTTGCGGTCGTGCGGCTCTGGGTCTTGGTTCAGCAGCAGCTCCCCGCCCCAATGCGGCAGCTTCGGCGGCGTGTAGTCCCGCGTTTGGAGCTTGCCGTTTATCTCCACCACTCCAGGGGCTACCTGGCGCGCGGGAGCTGGTGGCGGTGCTGGCTTGGCGGCCTTGGTGCCGGTGAGGTCAAGGGGCTTGTCTTGAGCTTCGGGGGTGGTGCGCATCAGGCCTCCAGAAGGCTTGTTTGCTGAGCCGGCGTGGCGGGCTCTGGCGTGAATAGGGCTGTTTGGCGCTGGGCCTCTTCGATGCGGCGACAGGCGGCCTCGAACATCACCGGGTCGATCTCAATGCCGAAGTACTCGACGCCTCGGGTGTTAGCAGCGATAGCACTGGACCCGCTGCCCATGTGCGTGTCGATCACGCGCTGGCCAGCCTCGGCATAGTTGTCGAGCAACCATTCGTACAGCGCTACGGGCTTCTGTGTCGGGTGAATGCGCGATTCGTTCTTTGCCTTGTTGCCGCCATACTGGCCCTGGTGCATGCCGTTCCAGACATAGCGGAACACTCGCACGGCGCAGTCCATCGAGCAGTAGGCAAGCTCGGCATCCGCAAAGGTGCTAGCTCCGTTGAGCTTGTCCCAGACGATCCACCCCGGGCCGTCCGACTTGAAACGGTCAGCGAAGTGATTGGCGCCCCAAATGATCTGATGGCGACTGATTCGCCGCAGCGCCTCGAAGTAGTCGGTGCCCGGTACCGACCACACAGGCAGCGAGTCGTAATGCTTGGCGCGCTGAACGCCAAGGCTTGAGTAACCCCGGCCGTAATAGCCCGACTTGTTGGGGCCGTCGAAATACGGCGGGTCAGTGACGGCCAAGTCAAACGACCGTGCGCCAAACTCTTGCATTACCTCCAGGCAATCGCCCAGGTACAACGTCGCATTCCCGATAACGACTTTCTCAAAGCTCATGCTGTTGCCTCAGATCAGCTCCAGCTGCGCACGCGGCAGCCGGACGGGGTTTGCGGGGTTTTTCGTCCTTGAGCACAGCCGGCGTGGGCCGTGCTCAAGAAGGCCGGCCGCGATCAACTCATTGACCCGACCGCACACAGACTGAAGAGGAATGCCGGCGCGAGCTGCTATCTCGGCCCGGGTGTGGTCTGTGCGCTCGCCGATCACTCGCATGACAGCGGCTTGACCCTTGGACAGGTCACCCACAGTCAGGGAGCGGTAGGCGTAGATTGAGGTGTCGGCGACGGTCATGCTGAGGCCCTCATGGTTGCTTCGATGAAGACGCGCGCCGCTTCGGCGTCGATGGCATTTCCATAGGCGCGCAGGCGTCCCACGCGGCAGGGAGCCTCATCAACCAGCGGGAATGAGCCGGGTTCAACCGGCCGGGACTTGCCGTCAACGCACCGGACCCAATCGACAGCCGAGCTTGCATGGCCAGGCTGATCTGCTTGTTGCCAGCCGCGATCCGCTCCAGCACCTTCGGCAGCGTGGCGTCGGTCTTTTCGCCATCCGTGGCGGCTGGACTTCGCCACCCAGTACGCCCGCTTTCGGACGTGGTGAGCGCGGACGGCTGCAGCAGGGAATACGACCGCCCCGAAGGCGTAGTCCAGCGCTTCCACGTCATGGCACACGCGGTCGATCCAGGGCTTGGCAAGAGGGCTTGCAACCTGTTCTCCAAGGACTTCTGCAGGGCCACGCTCGCGGATGAGGTGGCACCAGCTCGGCCAGAGATCCCGTTCGTCAGAAAACCCAGTTCCCTTGCCTGAGACGCTGAAAGGTTGGCACGGACAGGAACCGGTCCAAACAGGTCGGTCATCTGGCCATCCGGCGCGCCGAAGGGCGTAGCTCCAGACGCCAATGCCGGCGAAGAAATGGCATTGCGTGAAGCCGGCGAGGTCCGAGGGGTGTACGTCCTCGATGCTTCGCTCATCAACGACGCCGGGCGCGATGTGTCCGGCAGCAATGAGGTTTCGGAGCCACTGAGCAGCATATTTGTCGAACTCGTTGTAGTAGGCTGTCATTCAAATCAGCCCAGCGCAGACGATTTGCGAATGCGGCCGGTCGTGGCGATCTGGGCATCGCTGCGGGAGCTGAGGCCGTGGATCGTTCCGGTGTTCCCTCGCGCCACCTGTTCCTCGCGCTGCTTCGTCGCGGTCTGGCGCTTGGTCAGGCCGTTTTTCATCGGGCCGAATTCGGACCAGTCAATCGAGCCCTTGAAGTTGGGATCGAAGGCGGAACCGGGGGTGATTGCTGGCATGGTGTTACTCCGTTGGGTTCGATACAGCACAGACCTGGGCTGGCTTTGGGGCTGACACTTCGGCGAGGGGAGGCCGTGCGGGCTTGCCACGCGAAGCGATGAACTCAAGGTCCGTCTGGTCGCGCTTTTTCATGTTGCAAGACACGCATGCGGCGACGAGGTTTGATTGCTCGCTACCTCCCAAAAGTGCGCGCGGCATCTTGTGCTCGATGTGCCATTTGCCATCAAGCGATAGGACGGTTGAGCAGTAGTGGCACTTCCCATTCGAGGCAGCGAAAACAGCAGCACGCCTACGAGGAACCTTCTTTGCCACAGTCGCCGACTCTGCCGCGAACTTTGCCCGCCGCTCTTCCCAGGCCTTTGCTTTGGCCGCCTCTGCGATGGCCTTGTTCGCCTCAACCTCCGCATGGAACTGAGCCGACCAGCCCGCAAAAACAGAAGGGCCAATTCGCTGCAGGACAACTCTCGAGAGGTCAATTGCCTCGGCCTTTGTCCCCTCCCTGGCAAGCATCAGCCCTGATGAACTCTCCATGACAAGGTAGGTCGGAACGTCAAGGCCGGTGTAGGTGCTGTTGTATGAGCAAAGGCTAAAACCAGCCGCTCCAAAGACGCCGCCGATCATCGGCTTGCGCCTGATGTGAATATGGGCATCAAGCAGGAGGTGACTTGCTTTGAAAAGCATCACGCGAAGCTCTTCAAGGAATTCCGGAGTCAATCTCATGCCGCCCTCGCTCGCTGCATCCGCTCCAGCATCGGCAACGCCGCAGCGAGAGTCTTGGTTGCGTTGTCGATGACCGTGGTGAGGCGATCTTCCTCGCCTGAGTTAGTGAGGGGCCTAGGCGCCTCGTAGCCAACAGATCCGGAGATCCAGTGGAATGGCGCGTGAAAGCCCTTCTCTTTGGCCTTGCGCAGGATGAACATGGCTTCGCTCATGTCCAGGCGCTCGGAGCGCGAAGGGTTCAGGCAGTCCAACAGCCGCGTGCGCGCACCGTCTGGCGTCTTATCTGGCCAGAGAGCGGCGCCGACCTGCTTGGCGCCGCCGAGGTGCTGAACCGCAGCCGTAAGGGCCTGTTCTGCACTCTCGTAGAAGGGCATTTCAGCTTGCATTACCGAGGGCTCCCGAGTTTTTCGGAAGCCTTCGGATGGGCTTCGCGAGTGAAAAAAAAGAGACTTGATGCCATGACGAAACGATCCGACCCCGCAATCCACACCTGGGCCGCAGCCGCAGTCGCCGCAATGCTCCGGCGCTGCACGCTCAGCGCAGCAGCAAAGCTGGAGAGGGATGCGGTTGCGCTGCGAGCGGTGGCGAAGGGGCGGCTGTGATGCATGGCGTGGGGTGCTTAAGCCTCGGGCGGCAGGGAGTGCTTGATGTCGTGCAAGCGCTGCTTCAGCTCGTAGCCCATCAGCGGCCAAATCTTGTTGACTGCGGCGGCGCGGGCGATCTTGCGGCCGAGGTCGGCATCGAAGTTCTCGGGGCTGGCGCAGGCCGACTCGCCGGTGACGGTGAAGCCGTTGTTCAACACCAAGACGCAGAAGGTCAGCAGTCCCAGCGCGGTTTGCTCGGATTGGCTGGGCGAGCAGCCGGCCGGGTGTTTGTCGCCGCCGTTTTTGTACGCGCCGAGGACGCCATCCGCAGCCGTGAAATAGCGTTCGCTGGCGATGTTGTTCTCGATGTCAACCGGCGTGACTCGCGGGGCGGTCAGGCCCTTGGCGACGATCTCAGCTTCAATGGCGGCATCGTCAGAGCGGGGAGATTGCACGTTGTGCATGGTTTGCCTTTCGGGCTGTTGAGGGAATCAGTAGGGGTCGCGGTTATGCAGATTGGTCAGAGGACCGCTGGCTTGCTCTGCTCTATGTCCCGTGGGTCCAGCGTGCTTCTGCAAATGCCGGGGGAGACCGGCGCATCGCTGGCGGGCCCCATCTGCAATGGGGACAAGGGGGAAGTGATGGGCGCGCATGGGTCAGGCCCCGATGCGCTGATTGCTCGCGACACGCCAGTCCATGGCGTACTGCTTGAGCATGTCCTTGCGCTTGTCATAAGCGATGCCTCGGCCAATCAGGACGGCGTTGCGCTCTTCAAGGTGCGCCAGCAGAGCCAGCTCGTCGGCGCCGAGGGCGTCACGGTCAAGCGCTTTGAATTCGCCAGACAGCAGCGAGTTCACCAGCCGGGCCTCGTTGCTGAAGTGGTAGCCGACCGTATCCTTGCCGGCATCGGCCCGGGTCATCTGCAACATGGCAGTCATGACCTTGAAGCTGGCGGCGGACTCGTGGCGCAGCTTGCGCCAGTCAGCCTTGCCGCGCAGCAGGGCATCTATCTGGATGTCGCACCAGACCGCGAAGCGCGGATCAAGCCATTGAGCAAAGCGGACCGCCAACTTCGGATGCAGCCAAGTGCCTCCACCCGCTCCGCGCTTGGTTTTCAAATACCCCTTTTCGGTGGTATTCGTCATCTGGCACAGGGCGGCAATGTAGTCGCGGGTTTCGTTGGTCTTGAGCCAGACATCAACACGGCGGCCAAACTTGCCGGCCGCCTCGGTGGCGTTGAACCACCCATCGTCCTGATAGGCGATGGTGTGCCCCTGGTATTCAAAGGTGACGATGCTCATTCAAGCCTCCGCCTTCTGCTTGGAGGGCTTGGAGCGGCTGCGCTTGGCCCGGAGGATGGGTGCCTCGCTGTAAACGTCGTCCAGCGTGCATTCAAATCCGCGTTCTCGCGCCAGCTCAGCAACTCGACGGGCCAGCTCAGGCTTGAGCGTGAACTTGCCCAGCTCATAAGTGCAGATGCTCGACTGCTCGGAGCCAATCGCCTGGGCGAGTTGTGCTTGAGTCAGGCCGAGCTGCTTTCTGATGTGTCGGATTCCATTCATGCGCCAATTATGGAGGCGCTAAATAATTCCGTCAACAAAAATTATGGAGGCGTTGAATGATGCGGATTGAGGGCGCTGATAACTTCGCCGGCATGAATGCGCCAAAGAGACAGCCGCCCACGGATGAGCATCGCCGCGAGGCCGCAGCGCTCCATGCGCTGTGGCGATCAAGCAAGCCGCGCCTCAAGGATGCCGGGATTCACACCCAGGCAGATATAGGAGAGCGCTTCGGCATCGGCCAGCAAAGCACCGTGGCCGCCTACTTGACTGGCAAGGCGGCGCTAGGCCTGAAGGCGGCGCAAGGGTTCGCCCTGGCCTTCGGCTGCAAGGTGGCCGACTTCAGCCCGCGCCTAGCGGCTGAGCTGGAGGCGATTCGCGTCTCAGCGGCCAGGACGGAGGGTGGTCTGGCTCTGGGCATTGGCCCCGAGGGTCAAATGCTGGCACGGGCCTTTGAGGCAGTCCCCGACCACACCCCAGAACTGGCAGCTAAGCGGGATATTCTTCTTGGCAACCTGCTCGCCTTGATTGATGTTGCCCGGCACGGGAGCGCCGGTATCCATGCACCAGCGCAGCCTGCTCTACCCATTCCCGCGCCTGCTGCTCTGTCAAAAACGCAGCCTTAAGTACGCCGACCTGAAGCGCCAGGCGAGCGTAGGTTCTGAACAGCTCTATCTGATCTGGGCCGACAACCAGAGCCGTTGGCAGCTTCTCGCGGCCAGTTGCTTGGGCCGCCGCAAAAAGCCGATCCGGCGAGATAAGCACCTGCGCGCTGTAAACCACCACCTGCCCTGATGCCCCGCGCTGAGCGGACAAGTCCTCAATTGACCGGACGATCTCACCAACAGCTGTTGCGACCACAAGGCCGCTGACACGCGCTACGGTCGTGCCCCTATCTGACTGGCACGACACCATTGCCGCACCACAAGTTAACGTAAACATATTTGGCCCTGGATGGCGTCTCTGCGCCCTGCTGTCAATTATGTTGACGGCCTTTACCCTGACCTGACGCATCACCCCCGCGAACAGGCGGGGCGAATACCCCTAGAAAATTTCGCATCTTTTTATGGAGGCTGTTCATTTTTCCATTGACAGCTTTATGGAGGCGATTAATAATACATCCATCGCACCAAACAAGGAGCAGACGATGGAAAAAGCCGGCAAGCCCAAGAAGACCAAAGCAGATCCTGCCGAGGTCATCACCTCTTACAAGGGCTTTGACAAAGACCTCAA
>NZ_JBIIAY010000092.1:0-12710 GCF_044239655.1 Brevundimonas sp. | reverse complement strand
AGGATCGAGCTCGCGCCCGCCACGTGCAGGGCAAAGATCGCCAGATCCATGGCCGGGCCCGTGTGGCCGCTGGTCGAAAGGGGCGGATAGATGGTCCAGCCGCCGCCGAAGCCCTTGCCCGGTCCGCCGTCGACGAACATCGACATGACCAGCAGGATCCAGGCCGCGACCAGCAGCCAGAAGGACACGTTGTTCATGCGCGGGAAGGCCATGTCCGGCGCGCCGATCATGATCGGCACGAACCAGTTGCCGAAGCCGCCGATCATGGCGGGCATGACCATGAAGAAGATCATGATCAGGGCGTGGCCGGTGACCACGACGTTATAGCCGTGCTTGGTCTGTTCGACGAGGCCCAGCAGCTGGATGCCCGAACCCTCGCGGAAGATCTGGATGCCCGGCTCGGCCAGTTCCCAGCGGATCAGGCCCGACAGGGCCCCGCCCACGATGCCCGCCATGATGGCGAACAACAGGTACAGGGTGCCGATGTCCTTGTGGTTGGTCGACAGGAACCAGCGGGTGAAGAAGCCCGGCTTGTGGTCATGCTCGGCATGGGCGTCATGCCCCGGCTCGTGAGCGGCGTAGGTGTCGGCGGTGATGTCGGTGGCCATGTCTGAGCGGGCTCTTCGGTATCGTTACTGGGCCGGCGCGGCGGCGGGAGCCGCAGCGGGGGCCGTAGGTGTGGTCGCCGTCTGGGCGGTCGGGATCGAGGTCGCCGCGGCGGCGTCGGCCGTCGTGGTCACGGGGGCGTCGGACGTCCCGGCAGCGACTTGCGCGGCGGTGCCGCCCGGCGCTTCGGCGGCGGTCTTGGGCGTCATCGATCCACCCTTGGACACGACCCAGGCGGCGAACTCGGCCTCGGTCACGACGCGGATCTCGATCGGCATGAAGGCGTGATCGACGCCGCACAGTTCCGAGCACTGGCCATAGAAGACGCCCGTGCGCTCGGCGCGGAACCAGGTCTCGTTGACCCGGCCGGGAATGGCGTCGGTCTTGAGACCGAAGGCCGGCAGGGCGAAGGCGTGGATCACGTCTGCGGCGGTGACCAGAACCCGCACCACCTTGCCCACCGGCACGACGATCGGCTCGTCGGCGGCCAGGCGATAGGGCACGTTCTGGGCCCGGGCCTGATCTTCCGGCAGCATGTTGGAGATGTATTCGGGCACCCCCTGGTCGGGGTACTCATAGGCCCAGTTCCACTGGTTGCCCGTGGCCTTCACCGTCAGGTCCGGCGTCGGCATGTCGTGATAGGCGAACAGCAGCCGGAACGAGAACAGCGAGATCCCCACCAGGATCAGCACCGGCAGCACCGTCCAGACGATCTCGATCGCCGTGTTGTGGCTCCAGCGCGCGGGCACCGGATTGGCCTTCTTGTTGTAGCGGATCACGATCCAGATGATCAGGCCCAGCACGAACAGGCAGATCAGGGTGATGATCGGCATCAAGATGACGTCGTGGAAGAAGTGCGCGTCGTGCTTGAGCTGCGAGGCCGCAGGCTGAAGCGCGATCCCGCCCGGCGTGGGCTGACCCATCAGGGCCTTGGCGGTCGCGTCCGTGGCCATCAGCCCGTACGTCACCGCGGCCATCAGGCCCCCGGCGGCTGTCAGGGCTTTCGCGCCCATTCTGCCCATCCCCAGTCCCATTCGAAAACCTCTTAAACCCATCTGCAACAGGCATTTGCGACCCAGTCGCAACAGCCCGCTGGACTCACCAGCCACAGCGTTTGTGGGCGGTCCATATCGGCTCGTTTCGCGCTTGCCAAGCGACACCCTCGTCGCACCGCTGATTTCGGACGCTCAGACGTCGGAAAGCCGCGCCGGCAAGTCCATGGCGTCTTGGAAGACGTGCAGAAGGTCCAACGTCGCGGCGTTGAATCGGTAAACGAGAACGTGCCGAGGCGACTTGACGCCCAATGTGTCCGGCAAATGCCTCAGATGAAGCATCCTGATGCCTGGGCTCAGCACCCGGCTCGCGCGCGCTTCGGGCGCGTCGGCCGCGAAGCGAAGGCCCGTCTGGATCAGTTTGGCGTAGCGCGCGGCACCAACACTCCCGAACGTCTCACGGCTGAAGGTGGTGATCTCGGTGATCTCGACCCGGGCCTCGGGTGAAATCTCGACACGTCTCATGCAGCTTTGGCGGCGAAGTCGGCTTCCACCTCGGCCAGGATCTCATCGAAATAGGCTTCCAGATCGTCGACGACGGTTCCCTCACCGCGATCAAGCGAGTCTACGGCACTCTGAATCTTCGCCCAGAACCGCTCGGTCTTGACCGCTTCTGCATCCGCTTCCGCCTTGTCGCGCAGAAGACTGGCCACGATCACGCTCTCTGGGTCGCCATAGTCGCCCGACGCGATCCGCTCGTCGATGTACTGCTGAAGCAGTTCGGGGATTTCGATCGTGTGCGTCTGCATGGCTATATCATGGCAGAAATCGGCCCCTCCCTCCACTTCCTTAAATCGCTGTCATGTTTGAACAGCTACCTTGCGTCACTCAGTACCATGCCGTAATCTCCCTTCATCACAAAGGGAGGCCACACGGTGCCTGAAACCATAGAGATACAGTTGAAGAAGGGGGTGCTGGGACTGTGCGTCCTGGCCCTGCTGTCGCGCTCCGACAGCTATGCCTACGAGATCGCCAGCCGGCTGTCGGACGCGATCGACATGGGCGAGGGGACCATCTACCCCCTGATGCGACGCATGCAGTCCGAAGGCCTGGTCGAGACCTATCTGGTCGAATCCAGCGCCGGGCCGTCGCGCAAATACTATCGTCTGTCCGAGGCGGGACGTGCGGCGCTTGCCGTCCAGACCACCGACTGGAAGACCTTCACCGACGCGGTCGACGCGGTTCTCAACGCTCCGTCGCCCGCTCCCGAAACCACCCCAACCACGGAAGTCGCCCAATGACGCGCGCCGAATTCATGTCCCGCCTCAAGGCCGGTCTCGTCGGCCTGCCGACCACGGCCGCCGCGGACATCCTCAACGACTACCATGCCCATTTCGACGACGGCCGCGATGCCGGTCGCTCGGAAGCCGAGGTGGCTGCCGCGCTCGGTGATCCCGACCGGCTGGCGCGCGAACTCAAGGCCGAGGCCGGCGTCCAGCGCTGGCGTCAGGAACAGACCCCGTCGGCCGCCGCCGGTGCCGTCTTCGCCGTCCTGGGCCTGGGGGCCATCGACATCCTGATCCTGCTGCCCCTGCTGATGGGCGTGATCGGGACCCTGTTCGGCTTCTTCGTCGCCGTCATCGCCGTCTTCTTCGCCGGCGGGGTGGTCATGGTCACCGGACCGTTCGCGGGCTTCCCCGGCGGAGGCGTCGCCGCCTTCCTGGCGGGCCTGGGTCTCATGGCCGGGTCGGTCGCCGTCGGTGCCCTGCTGTCGGTCGCCACCATCTGGCTGGTCAACGGCCTCGTCTGGTTCGCCCGCCTTCACTACCGCCTGCTCAAGCCCGCCCTGGGCGATCAAACCGCCGCGCAAGGAGACCGCGCATGACCCGCACCCTTCTGATCATCGCCGGGGCCGCCTTCGTGCTGGCCCTGGCCACCCTGGGCGGTGCCGCCGCCATCGGTGGACGCGACCTGGCCGCCAACGGCTGGGAATGGACCTTCCCCGGCCACGGCGACGGCGGCGACGAGACCATCCGCTTCGAGCGGGCCGCAAACCAGGGCCCGCCGATCACCCGCACCCTGGCCTGGACCGGAGGCTCGACCCTGGCCGTCGATCTGTCGGCCGATGTCACCTACGTCCAGGGTGATCAGGCCGGCGTCGTCATCACGGGCCCCAAGAGCCTGGCCGACCGCGTCCGCCTGGACGGCAATCGGCTGACCATGTCGGACTCCGACGATGAGTCCTACGTCGTCTTCGGCTGGTCCAACGGCGATCGCCTCAGCATCGTCGTCACCGCCCCCTCGGTGACCACCTTCGACCTGCGGGGGTCGCTCGACCTCGACATCCGCGACTATGATCAGGACACCCTGGACATCGACCTGTCGGGTTCGGGCGAGGTGACCGCCTCCGGCAAGACCCGCGCCCTCAGCGTGGACATCAACGGCTCGGGCGAGGCGGACCTCGGCGCGCTTCAGACCGTGGATGCCACGGTCGACATCTCCGGCTCCGGCGACGCCCGCGTCGCCCCCACCGGCCGCGCCGACCTCAGCATCTCCGGCTCGGGCGACATCGACCTCACAACCCGCCCCACGACCCTGAACCAGACGATCTCCGGCTCCGGCGACATCAGCCAGAGGTAGCGGTTTCAAACCTCTCCCCGTTCGCGAAGGCGAACGGGGAGAGGGAAGGTCATATTCGACGGACAACAACCACCTGCATCCGCACAATAGCCGAATGACAACACACAAGGGGTCACGCCGGGGAGAACAGTGGGGGTATTCGGCGGCGGATGACGATTCAGACGTCGGCTCAGACGTCGGCGCGCCCTATCATCCGACCCTTCGACCCAACCGTCGTCTGACTGCAATGCGCTCCTCCTCCACTCGCAAGTGGAGAAGGACGTCCTAACGCTTGATGTCGAATCCGTCGGCGTCCATGGCGGCGCGGACGTCGGCGGCTGTGAACAGGTTGAAGTCGCCGTGGACGGAGTGTTTGAGGCCGGCGGCGGCGAGGCCGAAGGCGAGGGATTCCTCGTTCGACCAGCCGCTCCAGACACCGAACAGGACGCCCGAGGCGAAGGCGTCGCCGCCGCCGACGCGGTCGATGACGCCAGCCATGTGGATGGGGGCCGCGTCCACCTGGCCGTCGCGGGTCAGCATGACGGCCGACAGGGCCTGGTCGGCGACGCTGTCCTGGACCCGCAGGGTGCAGCAGATGCGCTCGAGCTTCGGGAAGGCCTCGAAGGCGGCTGCGGCGGCCAGGCGGCGGCGCTGATGCGGGTCGGCGTCCTCGAAGGTCCGCCCCAGAACCAGGGCGAAGTCGCGTTCGTCGGCGAAGGCGATCGAGGCCGTGGCCAGCATCCGGCCCAGCGTCGCGGGCGGGTCGCCGGCCCATTCGCTCCACAGCTTGCCGCGGAAATTGCCGTCGAAGGAGACCTTGACCCCTGCCCTCTCGGCCGCCTCGACGGCCTGGATGGCGGCGCGGGTGCCGTTCGGGCCGACCGCCGGGGTCACGCCCGAAACGTGCAGCCACTCGACCCCGGCCAGCAGCGACGGCCAGTCGAAGGCGGTATCGACGTGCTCGACGAAGGCCGATCCGGCCCGATCGTACAGGACGTCGGCGGGGCGACGCACGGCGCCGGGGGTCATGAAATACAGGCCCATCCGGCCGGGCTTGAACACGACGCCGGAGGTGTCGACGCCGTGCTTGCGGACCTCGTCACGCGCGCCACGGCCCAGCGCATTGTCGGGCAGGACGGTCGCCATCGCCGTCGGCGCGCCGTAGCGGGCCAGCGACACGGCGACATTGGCCTCGGCCCCGCCGGGTCGCACCGTCAGGGTCGGGCCCTGCAACAGCACCTCACCCTCGGGCGGATTGAGGCGCAACAGCATCTCGCCGAAGCACAATATCCGGCCGGCGTTGCCGGCGGGGCCTATGCTCGCGACGCGGTCGCTCGCGACTTGAGGCCCGTGGCCGTCTGTATCCGTCATGGTCGATAGGCTAGCGCGGGATCAGCGCGCCTGCCAGCCACCATCGACCGGCAAGATGGCACCCTGGACATAGTCCGAGGCCTCGCTGGCCAGGAAGACGGCGGCGCCGCCGAGGTCGGACGGCTTGCCCCAGCGACCGGCGGGGATGCGGCCCAGGATCTCGGCCGAACGGACGGGATCCTCTCGCAGGGCCTGGGTGTTGGCCGTGGCGAAATAGCCGGGGGCGATGGCGTTGGCGGTGATGCCGTGCGGGGCCCATTCGTTGGCCATCAGCTTGGTCAGGCCCGCGACGCCGGACTTGGACGCCGTATAGGAGGGCACCCGGATGCCGCCCTGGAAGGACAGCATGGAGGCGATGTTGATGATCTTGCCGCCGTCACCCTGTTTGATGAACTGGCGGGCGACCGCCTGGCTCATGAAGAAGACCGTCTTCAGGTTGATGTTCATCACCAGGTCCCAGTCGGCCTCGGTGAAGTCGACGGCGTCGGCGCGGCGGATCAGGCCGGCGTTGTTGACCAGGATGTCGATCCGGCCAAACGCGGCTAGGGTTTCCTCGACGATGCGACCGACCGGTTCGATCGAGGTCAGGTCCGCCTGAAGCGAGACGGCCTTGCGGCCCTTGGCCAGAACCTGGCCGACGGTGTCGTCGGAATCCGACAGGGCGACCGAGGCGATGTCGGCACCGGCGTCCGCCAGAGCGAGCGCGATGCCCTGACCCAAGCCCACGTTGCCGCCGGTGATGAGGGCGACCTTGCCGGTCAGGTCGAAGGGGGTGGTCATGGTCGGCTTCCTACCTTGGTTCACAGGTCCGGCTCAGACCCGCCATGGGGACTTCAGGCCGGATTCGGGTTGTGCGCATAGGTAACCGGTGTCATAGGCAGATGCAACAGGCAGAACCAGACGGCGGGATCGGCCCGGACCTCTTGCAGAGGCCTCGATCCTCGCCCACTTCCTGTCCAACCCCGCGAGGAAACACCCATGAAAATCGCTCTCATCACCGAGAACAGCCAGGCCGCCAAGAACGCGGTCATCCACGACGCCCTGACCACGGTCGCCGAGCCCCTTGGCCACCAGGTGTTCAACTACGGTATGTACACCGCCGAGGATAAGGCCTCGCTGACCTATGTCATGAACGGTCTGCTGACGGGGGTCCTGCTGAACTCGGGCGCCGCCGACTTCGTCGTGACCGGCTGTGGCACGGGCATGGGCTCGATGCTGGCCTGCAACGCCATGCCCGGCGTGTTCTGTGGCCTGGTCATCGACCCGACCGACGCCTTCCTGTTCGGCCAGATCAACGACGGCAACGCCATCTCCATGCCCTATGCCAAGGGCTTCGGCTGGGCGGCAGAGCTGAACCTGCAAGACGTCTATCGCAAGCTCTTCGAGGGCGAGCGGGGCCTGGGCTATCCCAAGGAACGCGCCCAGATCATGGCCACCAACCGCGGCATCCTGAAGACCCTGAAGTCCGTCACCTGCCACGACATGATTACCGTTCTGAAGAACGTCGATCAGGACCTGTTGAAGGCGGCGATCGCCGGCGAGAAGTTCCAGGAATACTTCTTCGCCAACGCCACCGACACGGCCATCGTCGACTACATCAAGGGCGTGCTGGCCAAGTCGCCCGAGCTTGAAACAGCCTGAGACTGAAATCGGCCTGAGACTGACGCCCGCTGTCGCACGACGGCGGGCGTTTTTCGTTCAGGCGGGGATGTCGGACTTGCGGATGACCAGGGAGGGGCGAACCTCGTCCTGATTCAGCTTGGCCGGATCGACGCCGCGCAAGGGGGCCAGCAGTTTCTCGGCCGCCATCCGGCCCATGTCGCGGATCGGCAGGCGCACGGTCGTCAGGTTCGGCCAGATGCGCTGGGCCATGGGCAGGTCGTCGAAGCCCACCACCGACAGGTCGCGCGGCAGCTCCAGTCCGCGCTCGCGCGCCGCCTGCATCACCCCGATGGCCATGTCGTCGTTCAGGCTGAAGATGGCCGTGGGCGGCTCCTTCATCGACAGCAGGGCATGGCCCGCCTCGACCCCTGATTCGTAGGTATAGGCGCCCTCGTACTCATAGGCGGGGTCCATGGGGATGCCGCGCTCGGCCAGGGCGTCACGGAAGCCACCGCCGCGCACGGCCGCCGACCGGAACAGGCTGGGGCCGCGCACCAGGCCGATTCGCTTGTGACCCAGGTCGGCCAGGCGATGCGCCGCCTCGGCCGCACCCAGATGGTCGTTGGTCACGACCATGACGCCCGGCTCGTCCAGCGACACCGAGGCGATCCGGACATAGGGACAGTCGAGATCGCGCAGCAGGGCGATGACCCGCTCGTCCTCGGACACCGACGGCGGCATGATGACGCCGAACAGCCGCTGGCGCTCGACGAAGCCGCGGATGTCCTCGACCAGGGTGTCGGAATAGCGATTGCAGGGGTGGACGACGAGTTCGAGCCCGGAGCCCTTCAGCGCATCCAGGACGCCCTGCTGCATGTTCACGACATAGGTGGGGCTGGGGTTGTCGTAGATCAGCCCGACCAGGAAGGACCGGCGGAAGGCCAGGCCGCGCGCCTGGGGGTCAGGGGTGAAGCCCAGTTCGGCGATCACCTCGTTGACCCGGGTGCGGGTCTCCTCGCGCACCAGGGGCGACTGGTTGATAACGCGGGACACCGTCTTCTTCGAGACCCGGGCGATCCGGGCCACGTCGTTGATGGTGGCGCGCTTGCCCGGCTTCAGCGGGTGCGGATCGTCTGTCACGTCGGCGTCTCTGGATAAGTCCGACGCATGGCATACCCGTGACGGCGCGCCGACGCCAACCCGGATTGTGAAAGCCGATTGACACCGGTTTCCTTCGCCGGTCATATCCCGCCCAAGAACGAGGGAACGCCTAAGTGATCCGCATCCAGCACAAGAGCCGCGTATGACGGCCGAGCCGATCCACGAATCGAGCGCAGCCGCCGTGGCCGAGGCGTTCGTCTCCGCACGCCTGGCGTTACGGGCTACGCCTGACTATCCGGGCGTCCTGCCCACGACCATGGCCGAGGGCTATGCGATCCAGGAGATCGCCATCGGCCTGTACCCGGACCGGATCATCGGCTGGAAGGTCGGCGGAGTGCCCCCGGCACGGCAGGCCGAGCTGGGCGCGCATCGTCTGGCCGGGCCGATCTTCGCGCGCAACGAATGGCCGGTCGACGGTCCCGTGACCGTCGGTGCCATCGAGGGCGGCTTCTGCGCCGTCGAGGCCGAATTCATCGCCCGCATCGGCGAGGGCGTCGACCCCGCCAAGACCGACTGGACGATCGAGGAGGCCACGGCCGCCGTCGACGCCGTCTTCATCGGGATCGAAATCGCCGGCAGCCCCCTGGCCGCCATCAACGACCTGGGGCCGCCCATCGTGGCCTCCGATTTCGGCAACAACGCCGGCGTCTTCGTCGGGCCGGAACTGGGCGGCTGGCGCGACCGGCTGGACACCATCGGGGTCGAGACGATGATCGACGGCGTCTCGGTCGGAACCGGAGGATCGCCCTCCCTGCAAGGCGGAGCGATGGAATCGGTGCGGTTCCTGCTCGAGCACGGGGCACGGCGCGGCCGGCCCCTGACCGCCGGTATCCTGGTCTCGACTGGGGCCGTGACGGGCGTACACAGGATCTACAGCGGCAGCGACTTCGTCTGCGACTTCCAGGGCGTGGGCGAAATCCGCGGCAGGGTCGTCAAGGCGCAAGTCTGAACCATCAACACCGACGCCAACCCGACGAAGACAGGTCGGGACGCGTGAGGACCAGAGTACAGGAACGGCCATCATGACCGACACCACCCAGGGCTCGACAGGCCCGATCTCGATCAAGGCGCCTTCGCCCGGCAAGTACCGCTGGCTGATCATGTGGCTGCTGTTTGCGGCCATGGTGATCAACTACGTCGACCGGCAGATGATCGGGGTGCTGAAACCCACCCTGTCGACCGAGTTCGGCTGGTCCGAGACGGACTATGCCGACATCGTCTTCTGGTTCCAGGCCTCCTACGCCCTGTTCTATGCGATCTGGGGCCGGTTGATGGACAAGATCGGGGCCCGGTTCGGCCTGGGCATCGCCTTCGCCATCTGGCAGGTCGGTCACATCCTGCACGGCGGCGCGCGGGATCTGACCCACTTCATCATGGCGCGGATGCTGCTGGGCGTCGGCGAGGCCGGCGGCTTCCCCGGCGGGATCAAGGCCGTCACCGAGTGGTTCCCCAAGAAGGAACGCGCCCTGGCCACCGGCCTGTTCAACGCCGGCACCAACATCGGCGCGATCGTCACGCCCCTGCTGGTGCCCGCCCTCGTGCTGTCCTTCGGCTGGCAGATGACCTTCGTTATTACTGGCGTGCTGGGCCTGATCTGGCTGCCGATCTGGCTGCTGGTCTATCGCAAGCCGCGCGACCAGAAGCGTCTGTCGGCCACCGAACTGGCCTATATCGAACAGGATCCGGCCGATCCGGCCGAGAAGGTGGGCTGGCTCAAGCTGCTGACCGTCAAGGAAACCTGGGCCTATGCCGGCGGCAAATTCCTGATCGATCCCGTCTGGTGGATGTTCCTGTTCTGGCTGCCCGACTTCCTGGGCAAGCGTTATGGACTGGATCTCAAGACCTTCGGACCGCCGCTGGTGGCCATCTATCTGCTCAGTGACGTCGGATCGGTCGGGGGCGGCTGGCTGTCGTCGCGGATGATGCACATGGGGGTCAGCCTGAACCGGGCGCGCAAGACCACCATGCTGATCTGCGCCCTGCTGGCCGTGCCCGTGATGTTCGCGGCCTATGCCTCCAACGTCTGGATCGCGGTGCTGATCATCGGCGTTGCGACCGCAGCCCACCAGGGCTTCTCGGCCAACCTCTATGCCATGCCCGGCGACGTCTTCCCGCGCTCGGCGGTGGGGTCGGTCGTGGGCATCGGCGGGATGCTGGGCGGCATCGGCGGCATGGTCTTCTCGAAGTACGTCGGCCAGGTGCTGGAGAAGATCGGGACCTATACCCCCATCTTCGTGGTCGCCGGCACGGTCTATCTGCTGGCCCTGCTGCTGATCCATGTGATCTCGCCGCGGTACGCACCGGCCAAGGTCTCGGCCTGATCTGAGGCTTGAAGGGGGACGACGCCCGGCGGCGCGTCGTCCCCCTGTCACCGCCGCCGGTGTTGGTGGAGTGCGTACAATGATGACGCGACGAGGTCTGACGCTCGGCGTCGCCGCCGGGGCAGCGATCAGCGCCCTGCCCCGCCTGTCCCTGGCACAGACCACCGCCCCGACGGTTCGAACCATCTACGGGCCGATCATCGGCGGGCGGGACGGCGACATCTCGATCTTCAAGGGTGTGCGCTACGGTGCGGACACGGCCCCGCGCAGGTTCCAGCCCCCCGCCCCGCCGACGCCCTGGACCGATCCGGTCGAGACCGTGGCTTACGGCGCGTCGGCGCCCCAGGGGCGGCCGGACGTGCCGGCGTCGGAAGACTGCCTGTTCCTGAACGTCTGGACGCCGGGGCTGGACGGCGAGAAGCGGCCGGTCATGGTCTATATCCACGGCGGGGCCTATTCGAACGGCTCCGGCTCGGACCCGCTCTATGACGGGACGCGGCTGGCGCGGCGCAAGGACGTGGTCGTCGTCACCCTGAACCACCGGCTGAACGTGTTCGGCTATGCCTTCCTGGCGCGGCTGGCGCCCGGGTTCGGGTCGTCGGGCAATGCGGGTCAGCTGGACCTGATCCTGGCCCTGCAATGGGTCAGGGACAATATCGCGGCCTTCGGCGGCGATCCCGGCCGGGTCATGGTGTTCGGCCAGTCGGGCGGCGGGGCCAAGATCGCGACCCTGATGGCGACGCCTGCGGCCGCCGGCCTGTTCCACACGGCGGCGACCATGAGCGGTCAGCAGGTCACGGCGTCCGGCCCCATCAACGCCACGCGCCGGACCCAGGCCTGGCTGGCGGCGATGGATCTGCCGGTCGAGCGGATCGGCGAGCTGGCGACCATGCCGTGGGAAAAGCTGCTGGCCGGGACCTCGGCGCGGGATCCGATCCTGACGGGCAGCGGGCTCTATATGGGGCCGGTGATGGATGATGTGGTGCTGCACCGCCATCCCTTCTATCCCGATGCCGCGCCCCAGTCGGCGTCGATGCCGATGATCATCGGCAATACCCATGACGAGACCCTGGGCTTCCTGGGCAACGACCCGGCCAACGCCAATCTGACGTGGGATACGCTGGTCGGGCGGCTGACACCCGAGCAGCTGAGGATCGACATCCAGCCCGAGACGGTGATCGCCTGGTATCGCCAGAGCCACCCGGAGCTGTCGCCCGATCAGGTGCTGATCGCCGCGACCACGGCCGGGCGGTCGTGGCGCGGGGCGGTGATCGAGGCCGAGGTCCGGGCCGCGACCGCAGCGGCGGCGGCCGGCAGGGGCGCCTGGGTCTATCAGCTCGACTTCAAGGCCAGCCTGTCCAACGGCAGGAAGGGCGCCTATCACACCGCCGACATCCCCCTGGTGTTCGACAATGTCGCCGCAGCCGGATCGGGGGCGACCGGTGCCGACGCGCAGGCGGCGGCGGACCTGATGAGCGGGGCGTTCGCGTCCCTGGCCCGGACGGGTGATCCCAACCATGCGGGGCTGCCGGACTGGACGCCCTATGACCTGACGCGGCGCCAGACCATGGTGTTGGATGCGACCGCCCGGATGGCCGACGACCCGCGCGGCGACGAGCGGGCCTTCTTCAGCCGTGTCCCCTACATCCAGCCCGGAACCTGAGCCTATGAGGATCGATCGCCGCAGCCTGTTCGGGTTCGCCGCCGCCGTCGCCGGATCGACGGCGGCGGCGCCCGCCCTGGCACAGATGAGGCCGGGGCCGCTGCTGGCACCGCCGGACCCGACCGAGGTCTGGAAACTATGGCCGGACGGCGCGCCGGGCGGGGAGCGGGTCACGGTCACGCCGGTGGTCACCGAACGCTCGACCGACCCGGCCTTTCACGACCGGTTCGCCCAGTACACGACCGACCCGATCCTGACGGTCATGCGGCCGATCACGCCGAACGGGGCGTCGATGATCCTGATCCCCGGCGGCGGGTACAAATGGTCGGTCGTGGACAAGGAGGGGTTCGACGTCGCGCGCGTCTTCGCCGAAGC
>NZ_JBIIAY010000111.1:0-10331 GCF_044239655.1 Brevundimonas sp. | reverse complement strand
CGTGCTGCGCTATCGCTTGCCCGCCGACGGCTGGGCGGCGGGGGCCGAGGCACCGTTGCAGGACGCGCAGCGGGCGGTGCGGATGGTGCGGTCGCGGGCCGCCGAGTTCGAACTGGACCCGGCGCGGGTGGCGGTGCTGGGGGCCTCGGCCGGGGGGCATCTGGCGGGCTGGGCGACGGCCGAGACGACGGCGGCCTATGCGCCGGTGGACGCTCATGACGAGGTGTCGTTGAGGCCCGATTTCAGCATCCTGATGTATCCGGTGGCGACCATGGCCGATCCGTTCGTCCATGCGGGATCGCGCGAGCAGTTGCTGGGGGCCGCGCCGAGCCCTGAGCGGATCAAGGCCTATTCGCTGGAGGCGATGGACTGGACGGGGGCGCCGCCGGTCTGGCTGATTCATGCGATCGACGATGCGTCGGTGGTGGTCGAGAACAGCCTGAACCTGCTGTCGGCCCTGCGGCGCGCCAAGGTTCCAGCCGAGGCCCATCTGTACGAGGAAGGCGGCCACGGCTTCGGCGTCCGCCTCATCGCCGGCAAGCCCGCCGACACCTGGCCCGAGATCGCGCTGCGGTTCGGGCGGCGGCATGGGTGGGTGGCGTAGGGCGCAGCCGTTGTCCTGGACTGTTGGGACTCGAAAATTAGAGTCCGAAGAGTCCGAAGAGTCCGGACTCGAAAAAAGAGTCCGTTGAGTCCGTTGAGTCCGGACTCTGGATCGGAGGTGCGACGGCGCGGGATGTCAAAGACCGTGTTCGCCCCAGTCTAACATACCGGCGGACCAGGGCGGCAAACTCGGGCCGAGATCGGCACGATCCGTTGCAGGATAAGGGATTGGCGCGTTCAAGTTGGATAACTGAACGGCGTTGAGCAGCCTATATACTACGGCTTGGTCAACCGACGCTGATTCTGGTTCGGAACATTCGATGTCCCCAGCGGAGCATCGAGAACGCAGTCGGCAAGACGACGATGGGGAAAAGCAGCCGGTGCGCTGTGTCCCAGCTCCAAGTCCAGGGCGAACGGCCCATGAAAATCGGCATCGTGAAGTCCGCCAACGCCCACAAGGCAAAGGCCGCCAGGCAAAGCGCGAGCGCCATCACCATGACGCCATTCAGAAGACTGGCAGCCCGCTCTTCGGGACCGTCAACAGGACTTTCAGATTGGCTATCGGGCTTCGGCATCGCAACCTCCGGACACCCGAGACTAGGCGGCCTGCCCATCGAGGTCCATGCGTCGCCCTAAACCGGCTGCAACGCCCCGCTGGCGATGACCGGGCCGGTGGGAAGGCCGGTGGGGGAGCCGCCGCGGGGTTCGACGGAGACGGCGAGGGCCGGCGGGTTGTCGGGGTTGACGCCCAGCAGGCGGGCAGCGTCGATGACCACGACCTCGGCACCGTCCATGGAGCCCATGGAGACCGGCGGGGAGCCGTCGGGCAGCATCCACATCTCGAACGAATGACCCTCTGGCGCGCCGGAGATGGGGGCGATGATCAGCTTCTGGTTCTGGCGATCCAGGGTGACGACGAAGCTGACCGGGCCGTCCTCGGCCTTCAGCATCCCGACCGACATGGGCTGGATCGTCGGCACCGGGGTGGCCGGGGTCGGGGCGATCGGGGTCGCGCCGGGGTTCAGCAGGACGACGGCAAAGGCGGCGGCGGCGGCCGTTGCGAAGACGGCGGTGCCGGCGCGCCAGATGGCGATATTGCCCCAGAAGCCGTCATTGTCGTTGGCCGGGGTCCTGGTCAGACCCAGCTGGGCGGCGATGCGCAGCCAGACGACGCGCGGGGGCGTCACCGGCGGCACGGCCTCGATCATCGGGGCCAGGCGGGCGTCCCAGTCGGAGACCTGATCGGCGAAACCGGCATCGGACTTGATGCGGCGCTCGGCGGCGGCGCGTTCCTCGGCCGTCAGCACGCCCAGGGCATATTCGGCCGCGCGTTCGTCGGGGAAGGGGAAGTCGGTGGTGTCGGTCATCCGCCCAGGCAAGCCTTCAGCTTCATCAGGGAGCGGCGGATCCAGCTCTTCATCGTGCCGGTCGGGACGCCGAACACCTTGGCCACGTCCTCATAGGTGCGGCCCTCGAAGAAGGCGGTGCGGATGGCCCTGGCCTGAGCGTCCTCCAGCTGGTCCATGCAGACGTCCAGCCGGGTGGTCTGTTCCGAGCGCAGCACGGCACCCAGGCCGTCCTCGGCGTCGTCCGGAACCTCGTTGGCGTCATCGATGGGGCGGGTGGTGCGGCGGCCGACCTGGCGCTGGCGGTCGATGGCGCGGTTGCGGGCCATGGTCGCCAGCCAGGTGATCGGGCTGGCACGGTTCTCGTCGAACGTGCCCGCCTTGGACCAGACGCTGATGTAGACTTCCTGCAGCACGTCCTCGGCCTCGCTTCGATCGTTCAAGATACGAAGGACCACGCCGAATAGTTTCGACGAGGTCGCGTCATAGACGTCCTGAAGCGCGGAACGGTCGCCACCGGCGACCCGGCGAAGGTTTAGCGTCAAGGTCTGACGACTGATGTCGGCGTCCATGCGTGGGCGTCTGCGTTTCCGTTGATCGTCAACGCCTTGGGTCGCACGGCGGCGCACCGTCCGCAAGCGGACTCGTGGTCGTCTGATTGACGCGGCCTGCGCCGAATCTGAACCAACCGCCGCGCTTCGCATTGCTGGTCTGCACTTCGAGGAGCAGCGATCATGGCCGCACGACCCACCTGGCAGGGACATCTGAAGCTGTCGCTCGTCACCTGTCCGGTGGCGCTCTACACGGCGACGTCGTCGTCGAGCGAGATCCACTTCAACCTGATCAACCCCGAGACCAACAACCGCATCCGCATGGTGCCGACCGACCCCGACACCGGTCCGGTCGAACGCTCCAGCCTGGTGCGGGGATACGAGGTGTCCAAGGACGAGTACGTCCTGTTCGAGGACAAGGATTTCGATGCGGTCCGTTTGGAGAGCACCCGCACCATTTCGATCGACAAGTTCGTCGACGAGACCGAGATCGACCGGCTGTATTGGGACGATCCCTTCTATGTCGTGCCGGAAAAGGGCGCGGGGGTCGAAGCCTTTGCCGTCATCCGCGACGCGATGCAGAAGCAGGGCAAGATCGCCCTGGGACAGCTGGTTCTGCGCGGCAAGGAGCGCCAGCTCGCGCTCGAGGTGCGGGGCAAGGGGCTGGTCGCCTATACGCTGCGGGCCCACGAAGAGGTCCGCGACGCCGGCGACTATTTCGACGACATCCCGACGGTCAAGGCCGACGCCGACATGGTCGAGATCGCCGCCCGCATCATCGCCCAGAAGGAGGCGGACTTCGATCCGACCGAGTTCAAGGACCGGTACGACGACGCGCTGCGCGACCTGATCAAGTCCAAGACCAGGGGCGGCAAGGGGGTGGTCGAGGTTGAAGAGCCCGACGACACCAATGTCATCGACCTGATGGAAGCCTTGCGGAACAGTCTGAAGGGATCGGCGACGGGGACGAAGAAAGCCCCGGCGAAGAAGGCGGCGACCAGGAAGCTGGCCGCGAAGAAGAAGGCGGCCTGAAAGCGAGAGGCCCGAGCGACGTCAGGCCAGTGAGGTCAGGGGGCGTGTAGTGAGCGACAGGGCGTCCGCGTCGAACTGGGCGGCCATGGCGATGATGCGGTCGCGGTCAATGCCGCTGGTCATCCATTCCGCACGGCGACGAAACGAGCGCGCGCGGTTCTTGAGGTTTTCGATCTGAATCACGATGGGTCCCTCCCCGGGACTCTCATACAACCCGTCCGAGAGTGCTTTGTTCCATACGACTGTCTGGAACCGGACATTCAGGGGGCCGTGCCGGACCCGATGGCCTTGATCGCCGGCCGCAGGCTCTTCGCCGCCGCGCGGAAATCCTTCCAGCCATCGGGCTTTCTGAGCAGTGCCTCCCAGGTCCAGAGGTTGAAGACAGAGGGGTCGAGGCCCGTCCTGACCTGGCTCCATGACAGGGGGAAGGCGATGCCTGCGCCGGGGCGGGCGCGTGGCGACCAGGGGGCGACGGCCGTGGCCATCCGGCCGTTGCGCAGATAGTCGAGGAATATCTTTCCGCCGCGCGCCTTCTTGGCCAGGGTGGTGGTGAAGCGGTCGGGGGCGTCGGCGCGGATAGCCTCGGAGACCGCCTTGGCGAAGGCCTTGTTCTGGTCCCAGGTGATGCGGCTGCGGGCGTCGGTCCGGATCGGCACGACGACGTGGAGCCCCTTGCCGCCGGTCGTCTTGACGAAGGGCGTCAGGCCGAGGGTTTCGAGTTTGGCCTTGACCACTTTCGCGGCCGAGATCACGTCGTTGAAATCCAGGCCCTCGTCGGGGTCGAGGTCGAAGGTGATCTGGTCCGGGATTTCGGGCTCGCCGGGCGCGCAGCCCCAGGGGTGGAGTTCCAGCCCGCCGGACTGGGCGATCGCGACAAGGCCGCCCGCATCCACGACCGAGACATAGGGTTTGCGCTCGTTCACATCGATCAGCTTGAGCCGGGGGTTGGAGCCGGGCATGGCGTGGCGCTGGAAGAAGGTCTCGCCGCCGATGCCTTCAGGGGCGCGGATGATCGAGGTCGGGCGGTCGCCGACGTGGGGCAGGATGCGGTCGGCGATGGCCTCGTAATAGCGGGCGAGGTCGGCCTTGGTGATGTCGGGGCGGCCTTCGGTGCCGGGCCACAGCACCTTGTCCGGGTTGGACAGGGTGACGCCGGCGACGACGACCTTGCCGGACTTTCCACCCAGTTTCAGCTGGGGCGGGGGCGAAGCCTTGAAGGTGCCCTTGGTGCAGGGTGCCGCCTTGGGATCGACGGGGGCCTGGGGCATGGTGTCGACCTCTGTGGCCGTCTTGTCCTCGCGCAGGCCCTTGAAGGCGGCTTGCCGCAGGGAGCCGCTGTCGGTGTAGCCGCCGTGTTCGATCTCGGCGACCAGGACCGGCTTAAGCCAGTGGATGGTGCCGCCGGTAGAGGATTTGCGAGGGGCCCCCTTGCCGACGAAGGGGCTGTGGTCGGCGGTCTGGGCCTTGAGGGCGGAGAGCAGGCGTTTGACCACGGCCTCGGAATAGCCGGTGCCGACGCGGCCGAGGTGACGCAGGCCCTTGCCGGCCGTCTTGTCCACGTCCTGCACCCCGACGATCAGGGAGCGGAACCGGTCGCCCTCGGACGTCCAGCCACCGATCACGACCTCGTCCCTGCCCCGGCATTTCGACTTGACCCAGGTCGAGGATCGCCCGGCGGTATAGGGGGCGGTCAGGTCCTTGGAGATGACGCCTTCGAGGTCCATCCGGCAGGCGCTGTCCAGCACGGCCTGACCGGTCGTGGCGAAATGATCGACGTAGCGGATGCGTTTGGCGGCCGCCTTGGGGATGCGGTCGATGTAGGCCTGGAGCCGGGCCTTGCGGTGCGACAGCGGCAGTTTGCGCAGATCCTCGGGGCCGTCGAACAGCAGGTCGAAGGCGAAGAAGATCAGCCCGCCGGTGTCGCCGTCCGAGATCGCCGCCTGAAGCGCCGAGAAGTCGGGCATGTGATCATCCGCCAAGGCGCAGAACTCGCCGTCCACGACGCCGTCGGGCCATTTCGCCGCGTCGGCCGCATGGGCTGCGAACCGATCCGACCAGTCCAGACCCTTGCGGGTGCGCAGGGTCGCACTTCCGCCGCCGACGCCGATCTGGATGCGGTAGCCGTCGAACTTGATCTCATGGGCCCAGCCGGTGCCGCGCGGGGGATAGTCGCCGACCTTGCAGAGCTGGATCGGGACGAAGGCCGGGGGTTTGGTGAGCGGCGCGGGCGCGGCTTTCGGTCTGGGCGGCGCCTTGCGGCCGGTCGGCTTGGACGAGGTCCACTGTTTCCGGCCCTCGGCGATCTGGGCCATGGTGCGGCCCGAGGTGACCGAGGCGTCGATCTCCATGTTGGCGTCGCCCTCGCCGTCGACGGTGAAGTCGTCGATCTCCTTGATCAGCAGCCAGTTGTTGCGTTTGCTTGGCTTGCCGTGATCGCCCTTGAGCCGGATCAGGGCCCATTTCCCTTTCAGCCGCTCGCCGTGCAGGACCATCTTGACCTGACCCTTGGCGAAGGCGGCGTCGAGGTCGGGCTCCTGGGGCTCCCAGCTGCCTTCGTCCCACATCTGGACCGTGCCCGCGCCGTAGTTGCCGGCCGGGATGGTGCCCTCGAAGCCGCCGTAGTCGAGGGGGTGATCTTCGACCTCGACGGCCAGCCGCTTGACGGTGTGGTCGCGCGAGGGGGCCTTGGTGACGGCCCAGGATTTGAGGACGCCATCGACCTCGATCCGGAAGTCGTAGTGCAGCCGTGTCGCCGCGTGGCGCTGGATCAGATAGCGGAGCGGCGCGCCCTTCTTCGCCTTGGCCTTCTTGCCCTTCGGCTCGGGCGTGTCGGCGAACCGACGCTTGGCCTGATAAGTGTCGAGTTCGCCCTTCGCGGTCATGTGCCAGGCGCCTTCAGGAACTTGGCCAGCGCCTTCTCGAACCCGGCCGTGTCCGCGCCCGGCAGGACCTCTGGCATCCGTCCGTTCTCATAGAGTTCGAACACCGCCGGGTGGACGTAGGAGGAGCGGCAGACGGTCGGGGTGTTGCCGAGCAGGCCGGCCGTCGCCTTGACGCAGACGGTGATCGACCGTTTGGCGGCGGTCGGCGAGGTCGGGGGCTCCATGGCGCGCAGAGCCCGGGCCGCCGACACCGTGCCGGCCCAGGTGCGGAAATCCTTGGCCGAGAACTGCTCGCCCATGGCGTCGCGGATATAGGCGTTTACGTCATCCGAGGTGATCGGACACAGGTCGCCGTCTTCGTTGCGATACTTGAACAGGCTCTGGCCCGGCAGGTCGCGCAGGGACCGGACGACGGTGGCCAGGCGTCGGTCGCGGACGCTGACCCTGTGTTCGACGCCGCTCTTGCCCTTGAAGGCGAAGGTCAGGCCGGTGCCGTCCACGGCGAGGTGGCGCTTGTGCAGGGTGGTCAGGCCATAGCTGCGATTCTTTTTGGCATAGACGGCATTGCCGACCCGGATCAGGGTGATTTCCAGCAACTGGACGGCCGTGGCCAGGACCTTGGCCCGGCAGGCCCCTTTCAGGGCCATGTCCGCCTCGACCTGTTTGCGCAGTTTCGGCAGGGCGGCGGCAAAGGCGGGAAGCTTGTCGAACTTGTTGGAGGCGGCGTGGGCGCTCCAGCCGTCGTGATAGCGGTACTGTTTGCGGCCCTTCACGTCGCGGCCGGTGGCCTGGATATGGCCCGATGCGCGGGGACAGATCCAGACGTCGGTCCAGGCGGGCGGGATGGCCAGCATGCGGATGCGGTCCAGCACCTTTTCGTCGGTGACAGGCTGACCGTGGGTGTCGAGGTAGTCGAAGCCTTTGCGCGAGACCTTGCGGGTCAGGCCGGGTCGGTCGTCGGAACACCAGGTCAGGCCCTTCGGCGCCGACTCGGTGGGAAATTTCGCCAGTCCGTCCGCCATCGCCACGCCATCCGTCCATCAGAGGCTGGCGAACGCATGGTCGACCACGCCGTTCCGGAACGCTACCTCGGCCGTGGACAGGCCCGGTTCCCTCGCCCATAGGGACGCCGTGAGCGCGCCCCCCTCTTCGTCACGCCGATACGATCTCGACTGGCTGCGCGTCGGGGCGTTCGCCCTGCTGATCTTCTACCATGTCGGCCTGGCCTACGGGGTCTACGACTGGCACATCCATTCGACCCATACGCTGTGGTGGATGCGCGAGGGGGTGCTGGTCACCAATCCGTGGCGGCTGACCCTGCTGTTCCTGGTTTCGGGCGCGGCGATCCGGTTCATGACCCTGAGGAAGACGCCGATGCAGGTGGCGCGGCTGCGCGTCGCCCGGCTGCTGCCCCCCCTGATCTTCGGCGTGCTGGTGCTGGTGACGATCCAGTCGTGGATCGAGGCGCTGGACAAGGGCGGGTTCGACGGTGGCTATCTGGCCTGGCTGGGGCATGAGTTCGGCCCGTCCGGCCTGGCCGACGGGGTGCCGCTGAATCACCTTTGGTTCGTCCTCTATATCGCGGTCTACAGCGCCGTGATTGTGGCCCTGATGACCCGCCCGGCCTGGATCGAGGCGGTCGAGAGCCGGATGGGTCCGATGTTCGCCGGATGGCGGATCCTGATCATCCCCGCGCTCTGGCTGATCGGGGTGCGGGTCCTGCTGTTCCCGTGGTTCGGCCTGACGAATGTGCTGTGGTGGGACTGGTACAACCACGCCCAGTCTCTGGCCGCCTTCCTGTTCGGCTTCTTCGCGGTGAGACAGGTCTCGATCTGGCGGGATCTGGCGCGGTTCCGCTGGGTGGCCTTGGGCGTTGCGGCGGTCGCCCTGCCGCTGATGATGCTTCAGGTCGCGCATCCCGGGGGCGGAGCCTTCGGAGGAGTGCCGCGCAACATTGTCGTCGCCATCGACCAGTGGGCGGTGATCGTGGCCCTGCTGGGGTTTGCGAGCCTGCATCTGCGCGACAAGGGCGGCCCGGTGCTGACCTATCTGAACGACGCGGTCTTCACCCTGTATCTGGCGCACCAGACGGTGCTGGTCTGTGCGGTCTGGCTGATCCGTCCGGCCGCCCTGCCCGTCTGGATCGAGGCACCCTTGCTGGCCGCCGTGACCTGGGGGGCCAGCCTGCTGATCTATGAGATCGTGCGGCGCATTCCGCTGCTGCGCCCGATCTGGGGTCTGCGGCCGCTGGCGGGGCAGCCGACCCTGGCCTGGCTGACGCCTGAGCACTGGTCGCATGTGCGGTTCCGCAGGCGGCGCATCCTGCTGGCCATCGGGGTCATGGCGCCGGTGCTGGCATTCGCGGCCGTCGGTGTGGCCATCCTGGCCTATCCCGGGTTCGACAATGCGCGACAGTATCTGAGCGAGCTCGGAAATTCCTCGGCCGCCAACCCGATGATCTTCAATGCGGGGGTCTTCGTCGCGGGCGTGATGGCCGGTTTCGCCGGAGTCGGGTTCGGCCTGGCGGTCAGCGCCATCACCCGGGCCCATATCACAGGCTGGCTGATCGCCATCGTCTTCGTGCTGGCCGGGGCGGGTCTGGCCCTGTCCACCCTGTTTCCCTACCCGGATCCGCGCCATCAGGTGATCAACATGGCCCTGGGCATCCAGGTCGCGCCCCTGCTGCTGCTGTGGGGGCTGGCGGGAACGAAGGAGATGCCGCGGCTGAAGCTGTTCCTGATCCTGACCTTCGTCGTGATGACGGGGCTGACCGTGATGACCTATCACCTGATCCTGCCGGGGACGGTCAATCCGACCAACGTCGGATGGTGGGAGCGGGCCTTCGCTGTGGTGCTGGTCACATGGGTCGGGGTCGCGGCCCTGATCCTGGGCCGTCATCTGCACCGACGCGCCGCCGACACGGAAATGTGAAAATCACGGGACAATCACGACTCCGTGATTGATTTTCACGAGAATGCGTTCATGCTGCGATGCAGTAGCCTGGCGCACCTTTCTTCCCCATCGCGCGCCGGTCTCCCGGATATCAAGAGACGCCATGAACAGTCTGGCCCTGCGCAGCGATGTCCTGGACGGCGCCGTCGATTTCGGCGCCGACACCTGGGCTCCTGACGACGCCCCGCTGGCCATGCCGCGTCAGTCTTTCGACGAGAGCGCGCCGGCTGCGCCTGTCGCGACTTCGCCCCGGAACGTGGGCTTGCGCCGTCTGGTGCTGGCCGGTGCCACGACACTGATTACCATTCTGGCTGCCATCGCCCCCTTCATCCTGTACGGCCGCAAGGGCTGGGACGGGCTGGAGATGCTGGCGTTCGGCCTGTTCCTAATCCTGATCGCCTCGATCGGCTGCTGGTTCGCCAACTCGGCCATCGGCCTGTGGGTGCTGATGACCAACCGCGAGCAGGAAGACCTGTCCTTCTCGCCCCACCCCGAGGCGCCGACCACCCGTACCGCCCTGCTGATGCCGCTGTACAACGAGGACGCCCACGCGGCGCTCGGTCGGCTGCACGCCATCGATGCGGGCCTGGCCCGACTGGGCGTCTCGGACGCCTTCGACCTTTTCGTTCTGTCGGACACCAACAAGCTCGACGCCCTGATGTCGGAACAGGCCGTGTTCGCGGGCTTCCGCCTGCGCACCCATTCCCAAGCCTTCTATCGCCACCGCGAGCAGAACGTCGAAGCCAAGTCGGGCAACGTCACCGACTGGACCCGCCGGTTCGGTGCCGCCTATGAGTTCATGATCGTGCTGGACGCCGACTCGACCATGGCCGGTGAGACCGTGCTGCGGATGGTCGACGCCATGGAGCGCAATCCGCGCATCGGCCTGATCCAGACCGCCCCCACCATCATCAAGGCCCAGACCCTGTTCGCGCGCGTCTCGCAGTTCAGCGTCAAGCTGTACG
>NZ_JBIIAY010000003.1:0-68023 GCF_044239655.1 Brevundimonas sp. | reverse complement strand
GACGGTGACGACGTCGCCGATGGCGCCGAGGTTCTCGACGCGTTCGAGCAGAACGACCTTCATCTTATTTCACCACGTAAGGCAGGAGGGCCAGGTAGCGAGCGCGCTTGATGGCCTTGGCCAGTTCGCGTTGCTTGATCTGGGAAACGGCGGTGATGCGCGAGGGCACGATCTTGCCGCGTTCGGAGATGTAACGCTGCAGCAGCTTCACATCCTTGTAGTCGATCTTCGGCGCGCCTTCGCCCGAGAACGGGCAGACCTTGCGGCGACGATAGAAGGGGCGACGGCCGGCGGCGCCGGAACCGGCGGGGGTGCCGGGGACGTTGCGGGGAGCGGTGGTATCGGTCATGTGATCTGATCCTTACGCTTCGACCGCGGCGTCTTCACGCGCGGGACGTTCACGGTCGCGCTCACGCTCGCGTTCGCGGCGGGCGAGCAGGGGCGACAGTTCCAGGTCGAGTTCCTCGACCTTGACGGTCAGCCAGCGCAGCACGTCTTCGTTGATGCCCAGCTGACGCTCGACTTCGGCCATGGCGGCCGGAGGGGTGTCGATGGCGAGCAGGGAATAGTGCGCCTTGCGGTTCTTCTTGACCCGGTAGGTCAGGTTGCGCAGGCCCCAGTATTCGATCTTGGCCACCGAGCCGCCGCCGGCGACGATGATGTCCTTGATCTGGTCATTGAGGGCTTCGGCCTGTTGCGCGCTGATATCCTGGCGCGACATGACCGTGTGCTCGTAAAGAGCCATGGGTTCGTCTCCCTTGTAGGACATCGGCGCCTGCGGACCGGGTAAGTCGCGCCTGCGATGGCTCCTGAAGCGGCGGCCGGAATGACTTCCCGAACCCTTTGGTGTTCCGCATCAGGACCGAAGCCCTGGAAAGCGGGGGCCTATAGGGGAAAAGGGGCGGAAGGGCAAGGAGGAAGGGTGGGTGCCAATCGTGCCTCAGCTTGAAAGCTGAGGTTGGCGACGTGATGCGGTGAAAAGAAAAACACATGCGGCAATCACACAGGCGATAGCGACCAACTTTAGTGGCACATCGACATAATAGGCTGTGTCGCCGCCAATCCGGCAGAGGGCACCTGGCTGGCAAGCAACCGAATGCTTGAACAGCTCTAACTCTGCGTGCTGGATTGCGAAGGGTAACCCGGCGCTCAACACAGAGAAAAGTCGGAGAGAAGTATCACCACGGCGAACAACACGCCGGTCCCGATCGCCATCCATCGCAGCTCATGCGGCGTGAGACGTTTCCACGCATCGACCATGGCTTCTCGTTCCTTGTAAGAGCTAAGCTGTCTTGAGAAGATTTTGCCAAGATCGTCGGTGCTTATGCATCCCTTGTCGTCCCATCCTGAACAAGCCGGTAGTGTGGGATGCGTGAGCTGCTCCAGCTATCCATCTCTTGGCCGCAACTCCGGCAGATAAAGTTGTCCTGATCCCGGAACGCGACCTTGTGATAGGTCACTTCGTAGATCGCTCCACAGTGAGGGCAGGTGGCTTGGTCGCTCATCCCGGTTGTATAGCCTACGGATGGTCAAAGCGCGACCGTTCCGAAGCTATGGATCGCTACCTCGCTGGACAGGTAGCTGCCCGTCAGAGCCCGCCCGCGCCGACGCCGGTCGAGGCCAGCTGGAGGTTGGCGGGGGGTTCGCGGAAATAGCGGTCGATGCCTTCGGCGACGGCGCGCATCAGGCGGCGGCGGCGGGTGGCATCGCCGAGAGCGCGCTCGTCGTCGGGATTGGTGATGAAGCCCATCTCCAGCAGCACCGCCGGGACGTCGGGGGCCAGCAGGACGGCCAGGCCGGCGTCGCGGTGGCTGCGGCGCAGCAGGGGCTGATCGGCGGCCTCGATGTGGGTCAGCAGGACGCGGGCGAACTGGGCCGAGCGGTTCTGGGTCGCACGCTGGGTCATGTCCAGAAGGATACGGTCCACCGACGGGTCGCGGCCCGGCAGGCGCAGGTCGCGGTGCCAGTCGTCGCGCCGCGTGACCTCTCGTACCGCGCGCGACGCCCCCTGTTCGGACAGGGTGTAGACGGAGGCGCCGCGCGTGGCCGGATCGGCCCCGGCGTCGGCGTGCAGCGAGATGAACAGGTCCGCGTCGGCGGTGCGGGCGATGCGGACGCGCTGGTACAGATCGACATAGGTGTCGTTGGCGCGGGTCAGCTGGGTGCGATAGCGGCCGGTGGCGTCCAGCTCGGCCTTCAGCGCCAGGGCGGCGGCTAGGGTCAGCTCGCTTTCGCGCCGGTGGGCGCCGAGCGCGCCGGAATCGCGACCGCCGTGGCCCGCGTCGATGACGATCAGGGGCTTCTGCGCGCTGCGTTCCATACGGGGAGCGACCGGGCGGGGGTTGGCGGGACGGGGGCCGGTGGCCTTCAGATCGACGACATAACGCCAGGTGGCGACGCCGTCGCCGGGCGGCAGCAGGAAGCGACGCTCGATCTCGGCGGCGCTGGCCAACTGCAGTTCGACGCGAGAGGCGGTGCCGACGGCATCGACCTCATAGCCGCGCACCAGGCCGGAGCCGGCGCCGGACAGGTTGCGGCGGGGCGCGACGCCGGACAGGGTCAGGACCACGCTGCCGTTAACGCCGGTCTCGACCACCGCGCCGCGCGCCGTGCCGCCAAGATCGACGACCACCCGGGTCCGCTCGGCGTCGCCGCCAAATCTCACGCGCAGGACATCGGCCGCCGCGCCGGCGAAACCGCGCCCGCCGACGAACAGGCCGGCGCACAGCACGACCAGGGCCATGGCGGTCATGGCCCACTCGCGAGCCCCCCACCGTGCGATTTCCGAACGCCACCGACCGTACATTCTGACGGACACCCACCTTCTTTGTTGGAGCCACGATGACAGAGGGCGGTGTGGAATGCGTTAAGCGGCGAGCGGAGGGCGACAGATCGGCGACGTTCGCCTTTCCTTATCCCCTGACAATGCCTATGCTTTGTCTGCTCGCGGAAACGTCCGCGTCGGCCGATCTGATCGGGCCCCGACGCGTCCACCTCCGCCGGCTTCGACTTTCACCTATCCTAGACCCGGCCGGCGTTCGCGCCGACGGATCGAAGACCGGGCCTTAAGACGCTGCCCCTATCACGGCGCGTCCGGGTCCAGGACCGACTGAATCCATGGGTCTTTTCGCCTGCGCTCCCATCCGGCCGGAAACGGCCATCGTCGAGAGATTCGACGGGAAGACGCTCGCCCTGGCCTGCAATCCCATTCGGCGAGCCGCCCTTGTCCTCCAACGGACCGGCAGAGCGCGCCAGAGAGAAATTCCCAATGTCAAAGACTATGCTGATCGATGCAGCGCACGCCGAGGAAACTCGGGTCGCCATCGTGGACGGACGCCAGGTCGAAGAATTCGACTTTGAATCCAAGACGAAGCGCCAGCTTCGCGGCAATATCTATCTCGCCAAGGTCACCCGCGTAGAGCCCAGCCTTCAGGCCGCCTTCGTCGAGTACGGCGGCAATCGCCACGGCTTCCTGGCCTTCAACGAGATCCACCCCGACTACTACCAGATCCCGGCCGCCGACCGCGAAGCCATCATGGCCGAGGCGGCGTCGGCTGATGATGACCAGGACGACGAGCACGCTCGTGATTCCGACGACGGCGATTCCGAAGGCGGGATGGCCGAGGAGGAACGCCTGAAGCGTCGCCTGATGCGGCGCTACAAGATCCAGGACGTCATCCGGCGTCGCCAGATCCTGCTGGTGCAGGTCGTCAAGGACGAGCGCGGCGGCAAGGGCGCGGCCCTGACCACCTGGCTGTCGCTGGCCGGCCGCTACTGCGTGCTGATGCCCAACACCGGCAAGGGCGGCGGGATTTCTAGGAAGATCACCCAGGCCTCGGACCGCAAGCGTCTGAAGGCGGCGGCCTCGGCGCTCGACGTGCCGCGCGGCATGGGGCTGATCATCCGCACGGCCGGCGCCAAGCGCACCAAGGCCGAGATCAAGCGCGACTATGAATATCTGCTGCGTCTGTGGGAGACGATCCGCGAGACGACCCTGGCGTCGAATGCCCCGTCCCTGATCTATGAGGAAGAGAACCTCGTCCGGCGCGCCGTGCGCGACATGTTCGACAAGGATTTCGACGGCATCCAGGTCGAGGGCGTCGAGGGCTTCAAGGAGGCGCGCGACTTCATGCGGGTGCTGATGCCCTCGCAGGCCAAGAAGGTGCATCTTTATCAGGGCTCGCGGCCGCTGTTCGCGGCCAACGGCATCGAAGAGGTCCTGACCGGGATCCACCAGCCGGTGGTGACGCTGAAGTCCGGCGGATATCTGGTGATCAACCAGACCGAGGCCCTGGTGGCCATCGACGTCAACTCGGGCAAGGCGACCAAGGAACGCAACGTCGAACAGACCGCGTTCAAGACCAACTGCGAGGCCGCCGTAGAGGCCGCCCGCCAGCTGCGCCTGCGCGACCTGGCCGGGCTGGTGGTCATCGACTTCATCGACATGGACGAGTCCAAGAACAACCGGACCGTCGAACGCATCCTGAAGGACGCCCTGTCGGAAGACCGCGCCCGCATCCAGATGGGACGCATCTCGCCGTTCGGCCTGATGGAAATCAGCCGCCAGCGCCGCCGCCTGGGCGTGCTGGAAGGCGCCACCGAAATCTGTCCGCATTGCCGGGGCGCAGGCCGGGTCCGTTCGGCTGAATCCGCTGCCCTGATGGTGCTGCGCGCTGTCGATATCGAGGCCGGCAAGAACGGGGCGGGGTCGATCAACCTGCGCGTCTCGACCGCCGTGGCGCTGTATATCCTGAACCACAAGCGCGACTATCTGCAGCGCCTGCTGGAGCGGCGGGGTCTGGCCGTCATCATCCAGATCGACGACAGCCTGGGCCAGGGCGACAGCGCCATCGAGCGCACCGAGACCAACGAGGACTTCGTCGTCGTCAACCCGGCCGAGGGCCTCGACCTGAACGACGACTTCGACGACAGCGCCTATGACGACGAGGACGAAGACGAGGACGACGACGACATCCTCGACGACGAGGACGAGGTCCAACTGGACCGCGAAGATGGGGACGACGATGCGCCGCGTGAGCGGGCCGAACGGGTCGAGGGCGGTCGTGACCGCGATCGTGGCCGGGGTCGCAAGCGCCGTCGCGGCGGACGTCGTGACGAGGAGGTCGCCGTGGTCGGTGACGCCGATGCGGTGGAGGCGCCGACCCTGGTCGTCGGCGACGACGACGACGACTCCGAGGCGGGCCGCAGGCGTCGTCGCGGGCGTCGCGGCGGACGTCGTGTCCGTGAGGACGGCGATGGCGCGGGCTCCTTCTTCTGGGTGCGCGGCCGCACGCCTGACCTGAACGACCCCTATGTCTGGTTCGACCCGATCAACCCCGAACCCCGCGCCGAGCGGGCTCCGGCCATGGTCTCCGACGGTCCTGCGGCCGATGTCGAGGAGCTGATCGGCGAACGGCCGGAGGGCGAGATCGCCGGCGATCGTGACGGCGGGCGTTCGCGTCGGCGTCGTCGCGGACGGGGTCGCGGCGAACGCACGGCCCAGCCGCATGACCTGAAGGTCGAGGCGCGCGCCACCAACGAGGGGATGCCGGCCGACGGTTCGCCCGACTCGCCGATGGCCGTAATGGTGTCGCCCGACGCCGATCCGGACGCGCCGGCGGTCCCGGCCGAGCCTCAGCGCCGGCGTGTGCGGCGCAAGCCCGCGAGCGCCTCGGCGGCGACGCTCGACGTCGATCTGGATACCGGCGTCGAACCCAATGAGGCCGAGCCGGTCGGCGAACCCGTCGTTCTGGACGTCACCCCGGCCGAGGCCGAGGCCGAACGGATCGAGGACGTCGTCGAGGCTCAGGCCGAAGCGGCGGTCGAGGTCGAAGCAGAGCCGGTGGCCGAGCCTGAGCCGGTCCATGTCGAGCCCGAACTGACGGTCCACGCCCCGGCTCCGAAGCCCGAGGCGGACCTGTCGGCGATCATCGCCAACGACCCGGCCCAGATCGCCGCACCCCCCGAGAAGCCCAAGCGTGGATGGTGGCGTCGCTGATCGCCTGCGCCTAGATTGAACGAGACGGAGCGCGTCGCCGCAAAAGGGTCACTGATCCGGGCCAGCGTCGCGCTCCGACCCCGTCGCCGGACCCTACCGGCGCGACAATAGGGAGTTCTGCTTGAACCGACTGGCGCGCCTTGCATCATCCCTGACCGCCGCACATCGGCGGACGGCGAAGCTCGGCGTCGGTCTGGCCGCGATCGCGGTCGCCCTGACCCTGCCGGCGCAAGCCTCGGCCCAGAGCGCGATCCGCGACACCGAGATCGAGGGCATCATCCGCGAATGGTCGGATCCGGTCTTCGTGGCCATGGGTCTGAACCCCGAAGAGGTCGAGGTCCTGCTGATCAACGACCCCAGCCTGAACGCGTTTGCGATGCGGGGCCGGATCATGGGGCTGAACACCGGGCTGATCCTGGAAACGGATACGGCCAACGAACTGCTGGGCGTCGTCGCGCACGAGGCCGGCCATATCAAGAATCGCCACCTGTTGCGCGACGGGGCGTCCAATGCCGGGATGCAGCCCTTCCTGATGACAATGGCGCTGGGGGCGCTGGCCGCCGCCGTCGGACAGCCGGGGGCGGGGGCCATGCTGATGGCCAACAGCCAGTATTTCGGCACCCTGGGCGCGCTGCGCTACATGCAGAGCCAGGAGGGCGAGGCCGATATCTCCGGCGCGCGGGCGCTGGAGGCCGCCGGCGAAAGCGGCAAGGGGCTGGTCGATTTCTTCGAGAATTTCCGCTCGCAGGAGGTGTTTTCGGACGCCCGGCGCTATCCCTATTTCCGCAGCCACCCCCTGTCGGGACAGCGGATCGAGGCCCTGCGTCGGCCGGTCGAGGCGATGTCCAACTATAGCCGTGCCGACAGCCCGGAACGGATGGCGCAGCACGCCCTGATCCTGGCCAAGATCCACGCCTTCATGGACCCGCCGAACGCGACCCTGCGCGACTATCCGGCCTCGGCGACGGACTATCCGAGCCGATATGCGCGGGCGATCGGATACTACCGCGACGGCCAGACCGACCGGGCCATCGCGGGCGTCGACGCCCTGCTGGCCGAAAAGCCGGACGATCCGTATCTGTGGGAACTGCGGGGCCAGATCCTGTTCGAGGACGGCAAGCCGGCCGACGCCATCGGGGCCCATGAAAAGGCCGTGTCGCTGAAGCCCGACGCGCCGTTGCTTCGCGTCAACCTGGCCCACGCCCTGATCGAGACCAATGATCCGGCCAATCTGGATCGGGCCATCGACGAGCTGAAGCGGGCGGTGGCGCGCGAGGACGACAACACCCTGGCCTGGCGTCTGCTGAGCCAGGCCTATGCGTCGCAGGGCAAGGAGGGCGAGGCGCGGCTGGCCTCGGCCGAGTACTGGTTTGCGGTCGGCGACGACCAGCAGGCGACTCAGTTCGCCCTGAGGGCCCGGCCGCTGCTGGACAATCGCTCGATCGAATGGCGGCGGGCGATGGATATCGTGCTGGCGTCCGGGGCGACGATCCAGGACGTCAACGACCTGGACGCCCGCGACGCGCGGCGTCGGCCGTCCACGATCGAACCGACCAATCCGACACTGAGCCTGCCGCCGCCGCGCCCCTCCGCCAGCCCGGCCACCTGACACCGACGGACCCTGAATGACCGACGACCTTCCCCCCGCCGAGCCGGGCACCAGGCCTGCGCGGCCCGCCCTGATGCGCTGGCTGTCCGGACGCAGCGTGCTGGCCCTGGTGGTGTCGGTGATCGCCCTGGGGTTCGCGGCGGCGCCCTATGTGTCGCCCGACCTGTTCGGATCACGGGTCCGGGCCTATCTGCTGGCCCACCCTGAGGTTCTGGACGAGGCCGTGACGGCGCGTCAGGCCAATGAGGACCTGGCCCGGGTGGCCCAGACCAACGCGGCCATCGCCGCCAACCCCGCCTTCCTGCGCCCGGATCCGGCCGATCCCAGCGTGGGGCCCGAGAACGCGAAGGTGACGGTGATCGAGTTCTTCGACTTCCGCTGCCCGGGCTGCAAGGCGGTGGCCCCCGACTATCTTCGGCTGGTGCGGTCGAGGTCGGGCGTACGGTTCGTGTTCAAGGACTGGCCGATCCTGGACCGGGGCGACGGCCCGCCGGTGTCGCAGTATGCGGCGCGGGCCGCCATCGCGGCGAACAAGCAGGGCAAGTACCTGGAAGTCTATGAGGGGCTGATGGCCGAGCGGGCCCTGACGATCGAGAGCGTGGATCAGGTGCTGGTCGCCGCCGGCGTCGATCTGGCGCGGGCCAAGGCGGACATCGCCTCGCCCGAGACCAACCGCCACATCGCCGACATCCACACCACGGCCCTGCTGTTCAAGCTGACGGGGACGCCGACCTTCATCATCAACGGCAAGATGACGGCGGGGATTTCACCGGAAGAGGTGGCGCGGGCGATCGACGCAGCGGAATGATCTTCCTTCTCCCCTTGCGGGAGAAGGTGGCAGCCAAAGGCTGACGGATGAGGGGTCACTCAGACGTCTAAATTTGCTTCAGGCGCTTGACCCTCACCGGCCTCCCAGGCGGCACCCCTCATCCGTCTCGCTACGCGAGCCACCTTCTCCCGCAAGGGGAGAAGGAAGACTTAGGCCAGCCCCAGCGTCATCTCCCCGCCGATCCACTCCACGCGCGATTGCCGCGTGGCCTCGGCAGCAGCGGTGGGGTTCCCGAGCGCCGTCTCGGCCTGGGCGAGGACGAAATAGCTGTAGGGGTCGGCGGGCCAGTCCTTCAGCAGTTCCTCGATCTTGGCCTTGGCCCCGGCGGCGTCGCCGGACGCCAGCATGGCGGCGGCCAGGCTGCGGCGGGTGGGGTACCAGATGATGGGCGGGTCGCCGCCTTCGGAGTCCTGGGCCTGGATGGCGGCGGCGCGGGCGTAGGCGGCGATGGCGGCGGGATGGTCGCCCGCGATCATGGCGGCGCGACCCTCCAGCACCTTCTGAAACAGTTCGATGAAGTCCTTGATGTCCCTGGCCTGGGGGGCGGTGTCGGGGATGGTGGAGCGCAGGGCGGCCATGGCCTCGGCTTCCTGGCGGACGGCCGCGGCGTCTCCCCGGCGTGCGGCGGCCTCGCCACGGGCGTAGCGCCAGGATGTGCGCAGCAGGGTGTTGGCGGCGGGCGGTTCCTTGAGCGCGGCGACCCGGTCCTGATCCGCGAACCGGCCGTAGATGGCGTAGGCGTCGTTGGCCATCAGCTGACGCCAGGCATTGTCCGGCGCGATGTCGGGGTAGGTCGACAGAAAGCTGTCGGCCAGGGTCAGGCCGTCGGTCGCCCCGCCGGCCATCAGGGCTCCGCCCATGCCGAAATGGAGGTTGTGGGCGTGCAGCGGCTTGCCGTGGATGCCGTCGGGCGAGTTCGCCAGCTCGACGTACTTCCGGTCCAGGGCAACGGCCTCGACGTTGGAGCGCATGGCGTCCCGGTAGCGGCCGACGCGGTAGTAGGTGTGCGACGGCATATGGACCAGGTGGCTGGCCCCGGGCGTCAGTCGGGCCAGACGCTCGCCGTAGGGAATGGCCTTGTGCGGGTCGTCGGACCATTCGGTCAGGTGGATATAGAGGTGGATCGCGCCGGGGTCGTCGGGGGCGCGGCCCAGGGTCTGTTCCAGGATCGTCATGGCGCGGGTGATGCCGGGGTCGGCGGCCTTGCCCTCGTCGTCCCACCATGCGTCGGCGTTGAGCATCCAGGCGTCGGCCGTGGTCGCGGCGACCAGAAGGTCGGCGGGGTTGCGCAGGGCCAGCCGGTCCATGGTGCGGGCGAAGCGGCGGCCCCGGCTGTATTTCATGCCCGAGTACCGCTGGATCAGGGCGTCGATCATCTGTTTCTGGAGCGGGGTGGCGTCGCGGGCCAGACGGCGGGCGTCGCGGGCGGCCGTCAGCGCGGCACGCTGGGACGCGTCGTCGGTGCCGCCGCCGTTCAGGTTCGGCCCCAGGGCCCAGGCCTCGCCCCAGGCGCACATGCCACAGGTCGGATCGAGAGCGCGGGCCTTGCGGAAGGCGCGGACGGATTCCGTGTGCTCGAAGGCCCAGCGCAGGCGGACGCCGTGGTCGAACCAGGCCTGGGCCTGAGGCGTCGCATCGACGGCGTAGGTGGCCGGGCCGAAGCCGGGGACCATGACCATGGAGGTCACGGGGTCCGTCGTCATCGCCGATCCGGCCCGGCCGCAGACCTGAGGGTTGTCGATCAGGGCCAGGGCGGCGGCGTCAGCGGTCGCATCGGCGACGGCAGCAGGGCCGGCCAAGCAGACGGCGGCGGCTGTGAAGGCCAGAAGTTTCAATCGCATCGCCCGCTCCCGATCTGCGCGGGCATCTTGACCCCTCAGGTCCCGGTTGCCAAGGCGGCCGAGGCGTCAGTGGAGGGTGGCACCGGTCCTGTGCTCGGTCTTGCGGCCGATGAAATTGGCGAAACGGACGCCGGCGCCGGTGGGGGCGGCCAGCTTGCCGGCGCTGTCGTCCAGCCTGCGGGCCTCGAAGGCGAAGGCGGCGGCGAGGCCGGCGGACGAGACGGCGGCGGCGACCTGGCCGAAGCGGGAGGCGGGGCGCAGGCCCAGCCAGACGGCGTTCACCGTCTGGGCGGCGAACCACAGACCCATGGCCAGGGACCGGTTGGGGCTGGTCGGCGCGTTCCAGACCCGCACCGCCGAGAGAGTCGTCGCCGAGAACACAGCGGGCAGGATCAGGCTGAAGGCTCCGCGTGGCCGCTCCATCACCGGGGCCGAGCGATGGCGCAACTGCCGGGTAGTCCGGGGCTGGGTCGGGGTGCGGGACGCCAGGGCCGTGGCCAGGAGGGCGAACCCGACGGTAACGATGATCCCGCCGACGACGTGGCCCGTGCTGCGCCCCTCGGCATTGAGAAGGTCGGTCGCCCGGTCGCTGAGGTCGTCGAAAACGTCGTCGATGTCGGTCATGGTCTCGCTCCCAGCCTGCCCGAGACGCTAATGACCCTGGGCCGCCGCGGTTCCGCTCAGTTGCCGGTGGCGGACTTGTCCGGGCTGATTTCGGTCATGGCGGACTGCAGATAGTTCTGCTCGCCGAGCTGGGCGATCAGGATGTTCTGGGTCTCGAGGAAGTCGATATGCTCCTCGGTGTCGGCCAGGATGGCGGTCAGGATCTGACGGCTGATGTAGTCACCGGCAGCCTCGCACTGGGCGATGCTGGGGATCAGGGTCTCGCGCCCGCCGATTTCGAGGCGCAGGTCGGCGTTCAGGCATTCGATGGCGTTCTCGCCGATCGCCAGCTTGTGCAGGTCCTGCATGTTCGGCAGGCCGTCCAGGAAGAGTACACGCTTGATCAGCATGTCGGCGTGCTTCATCTCGCCGATCGACTCTTCGTAGATGATGTTGCCGAGGTGTTTCAGGCCCCAGCTCTCGAACATGCGGGCGTGCAGGAAATACTGGTTCACGGCCGTCAGCTCATTGGTGAGCACCGTGTTGAGCAGGCGGATGATCGCGGGATCGCCCTTCATGGCCGTGGTCCTTCGTCTCGGTTCGGCGGGATCGAGGAGGCGATTCCGCTGGATGGCATCCTGTAGCACAGGAAACCGGGTCGTGGGGTCTTGCGAGTTTTTATCAGTCGAGCCGAGAATGAGTTGCAGTGTTCGCCGCAGTTGACGTCTGGGTATTGAGTATTGATCGCAACGCCGACTGACGTGCGAATATCAGGCGACTGACGTGGTGGTCGCGATGAATCCCCCGCCCAGCAGGCGGTGGGGGTCGGCCGGATCATAGAGGGCGCAGGCCTGGCCGGGGGCGACGCCTTCCTCGCCCGTGTCGAAGGCCACGCCGACGACACCGTCGGTCAGGGTCAGGCGGGCGGGCGAGGGGGGACGGGTCGAGCGGACGCGGGCCAGGACGGGAGCGCCGACGGCGGCAGCGGCCTCGATCGATGCCTCGTCACCCAGCCAGTTGGTTTCGTCGAGTGTAAGCGCGGCGGTCAGCAGGGCCTCGCGCGGGCCGACGACGACGCGGCGATGCTCGGGATCCAGCCGGGTGACGAACAGGGGCTCGCCAACCGCGACGTTCAAGCCCCGGCGCTGGCCAATGGTGTAGTCGGTGATGCCCGCGTGGCTGCCCAGGACGCGGCCGTCCATGTGGACGATCTCGCCGGCCTCGCGACCTTGCGGACGCAGGCGATCGATCAGGGTGCGGTAGTCGCCGTTGGGGACGAAACAGATGTCCTGGCTGTCGGGCTTGGCGGCGATGCGCAGCCCCAGCGCGGCGGCGACGCCCCTGACGGCGGGCTTTTCCAGACCGGCCAGGGGGAAGCGCAGATAATCCAGCTGGTCGCGGGCGGTGGCGAACAGGAAATAGGACTGGTCACGCGAGGGGTCGATCGCCTTGCGCATCTGGACCCCGCCGTCGGCGGTGACGGCGCGCCCGACATAGTGGCCCGTCGCCATGGCGGCGGCACCCAGATCGCGGGCGACGTCCAGCAGGTCGCGGAACTTCACTGTTTGATTGCAGCGGATGCAGGGCACGGGTGTCCGTCCGGCCAGATAGGCGTCGGCGAACTGATCGATCACGGCGTCGCGGAACCGGCTCTCGTAGTCGAGGACGTAGTGGGGGATGCCCAGGGTCTCGGCGGCGAGGCGGGCGTCATGGATGTCCTGACCCGCGCAACAGGCGCCCTTCTTCTTGAGCGCCGCGCCGTGGTCGTAGAGTTGCAGCGTGACGCCGACGACATCGTAGCCGGCCCGGTGCAGCAGGGCCGCGACCACGGTGGAGTCCACCCCACCCGACATGGCCGCCACGATGCGGCTGCCGACCGGCAGGCCGACCGCCGCGCGCGCGGCCTCGACCGCCGCATCCATGTCGGGGACGGCGATCTCGGGCAGGGGGCAGAGGGGCTCGGCCAGAATGTCGGCGGCGGGGGTCATCGCGGCCATATAGTCGCAAAGCCGCGCGATTTCGAGGCGTCAGCGGAGATAGGAAGGCAGGTCCATGCTTTCGTGCAGAACTTTCACCACTCTGATCTGATCATTCCTCACCTTAAAGGCGATCCAATGTCGAGGTGATCGCACCAGTCGTTGAGGCCGCAAGACGGAGCGCAGGTGATAGAGCCTTATACCGGTCTGAAGCTCAACGTCGGTTCTGACACCAGGACGGTTGGGATCATTTCTGATGTCGATGAAGGCCGAAAACAGCAGAGCTTCGTACTTCTCAGCTCGGACTTCGCCAAACCGCTGACGGCTGAAAGTCAGCAGGCTGTCTATATCCCGCTGCGCCGTTGCCGAGATTGCGAGCCTGAAGTCTGTCAGGCTGCTTCTCGCCCCAAAGTCTTGAGCCAAGCTTCGACGTCGTCAACCTCTACAAAATGCCCTGACTCGAAATCGTCCAGACCTTCCTGAATGGCGTCGCGAAGGCGCAGAAGTCGTGCATCGTCCTCGCGCATGATCTCCAAAGCTGCTTCGACGACTGCACTGCGATCCGAATAGCGACCGGTCTCGACGAGACCGTCGATGAACTCGCGCATCTGATCGGGCAAGGTGACATCCAGGCTTTGCATATCCGGAAGGTAACCTCACTGAGGCGAAACGACAACGGCCGCGCCCGTTGCGGGGCGCGGCCGTATGCCATTGTCTTCGGGGAGAGATTAGGAGCGGTAGCTCTGGATGCGCGTGGTGCGCAGGCCCTGCATGCCCCATTTGTCGATCGCCTTCTGCCAGGCGATGAACTCCTCGGCCGTCAGCCGGTACTGGCTCAAGGCGTCCTCAAGGCTGAGGAGACCGCCGCGCACGGCGGCGACGACCTCGGCCTTGCGGCGGATGACCCATCGGTCGGTGTTGGGGGGCGGAAGATCCCGCAGAGTCAGCGGGGTGCCGGTCGGTCCAACCACGTATTGTTCGCCTTTTCCGTTCAGGCGTCGCTCTTGCAACATGGGCTTTTGCCTCATTCACCACCACATTCGTGACGGTCAATGTACCCAGTCGCACCTAAAGGCCGTTTAAGCGTCGTGGTGAAGGAAAGGATAAAATCCAGACCCTCGAAACGACGTCGAACGACAGTATTAAAGCGACGATTCATTGAGACTAACGATTACTTACCGGGAGATCAGCGTTTGATGCTGATCAGTTCGGCCAACATCTCGTCGGCCGTGGTGATGATCTTGGACGAGGCCGAATAGGCCCGCTGGGTGGTGATCAGGCCGGTGAACTCGGCCGACAGGTCGACGGTCGAGGCCTCCAGCTGTGACGCGCCGACCAGGCCGGCACCGCCAGTACCGGGGGCCTTGAGGTTGTAGGTGCCCGAGCCCTGGCTGACGCGGAAGGCGTTGGCATTGGCGGCGGTCAGACTGTCGGGGCTGGGGAAGGTGGCCAGGGCGACCTGGGCGATCTTTCGGGTCACGCCGTTGTCGAAGATGGCGGTGACGAAGCCGCTCTCGTCGATCTCGATGTTGGACAGGTTGCCGAAGGCGGTGCCGTTGGTGATGACGGCCTGGACGACCGAGTCCGAGTCGTACTGGCTGAGACCGCCGGCCGAGGCGTTGAGGTCGAAGGTCACGATCTGGTCGTCGATCCCGAGGCCATCCGCCCATTTGACCTCGCCTGCGCCGGGTGCGGCGTTGTTGGAGGCGCCGAAGGTCAGGGAGGCGGTGGTGACGTCGGGGAACAGGGCGGCTGCGCCGAGGGCGGTCATGGCGTCGACGTCCAGGCGGCCGTCCTGGGTGAAGGCGATCAGGCCGGTCTTGAGCTGGCCATCGGTCAGGGGGGTGCCGGTGATCACGTCGCCGGCCGGCACGGCGCGAACCTCGGCGTACCACTGGTTCGGCGTCGCGCTCTTCAGGAAGGAGATGGCAATGGTGCGCTGTCCGCCCTTGGAGTCGGACACGGGGACGGTGAGTTCGAAGTCGGGCTTCACGCCCGCGCCGGTCTCGGGATCGTATTGCGCCATGGAGTTGGTGGTCGGGTCATAGCGACCGGCTGCGGCGGGGTCGGCCGGGTTTGCGGCGAAGGCGGCGGCGGCCGTGGCCTCGGCCGAGACGGCCTGGCTCGACTTCAGGTTGGCGTTCAACTGGGCCCGGGTCGTTGCCTCGGCCGTACCGCCGACGGAGCCGACGTTGATCGCCTTCAACTTGCCGAGGTCGGAGGGGTCGGTGAGGATGACGCCTTCGGAATCGACCGGCCAGCCTTGGAGGTAGAGGCCGGCGGTGTTCTTCAGGTAGCCGAAGTTGTCGACCCGGAAGGCACCGGCCCGGGTAAACAGGCGCGCGTCACCGGCGTCGATGCCCTCGGCCCGTTCGGTGGTGACGAAGAAGCCCTGGCCCGAGATGCCGAGGTCGGTGGACTCGGTCGTGCGCTGGAGCTGACCAGCCTGGGTGATGAAGTTGCGGGTGTTGGACAGGACGCCGCCGGCCGAATAGCCGGTGCCGCGCGACTGGGAGTTGACGACGGTCGAGAATTCCGAGGCCGTGCGCTTGTAGCCCACGGTGTTCACGTTCGCGATGTTCTGCGAGATCGCGGCCAGGGCGGCGGAGTTGGCGGTCAGGCCGGACACACCGGCGAGGAGGGCGCTGTTGATGCTCATGGCGTGGGGTCCTTACGAGATCAGTTTGAGGGGGTTCAGGTAGGAGGCGGCGGAGGAGACCGCGCTCAGGGCCTTGGCGGCGGCGCTGGGTTCAGCCTCCGCCGTGTGTTGTTGCAGAGAGATGACCGCGCTCATCGGCACGATGGAGTTGCCGACATTGAGGTAGGCCTGGCCGTCGTACATCTCGACGCCGGTGACCTGGCCACGGGTCAGGACCTGGCTGGAGATGGTGTTGGTGCCGTTGTTGGCAGTGACCTTCAGTGTATAGACGCCGCCGTCCGACAGCTGGCCGCCGGCGGTGGTCTTGCCGTCCCATGTGAAATCGTGGACGCCTTCCTTCAGCTCCGAGGCCTGACCGGTCCAGACCACCTTGCCGGATCCGTCGAGGACTTCGAGCTTGGCGGCGGTGGCGTCGGCACCGAGCTCGTAGCTCCAGTTGGCCTCGCCGTCGGTAAGCTTGTCGGCGGCCCAGACGGCGGTGACGTCCTTGCCGATGTAGTTGGAGCCCTGGCCGAGGCCTGAGCCGCTCTGTGCCGCGAGAAGGCTGGTGAGGAGGTCGTTGGTCAGGAGCTGTTGCTGGACCCCCGTCATCTGGGTCAGCTGTTCGGTGAACTGCGAGGAGTCCATCGGCGACAACGGATCCTGGTTCTTCAACTGGGCTGTCAGCAGGGTGAGGAAGGTGTCGAAATTCGTCGCCAGGGACGTACGCGCCGCGTCCGTCTTGGCGGTGGCTGTGGTTGTGTCGGTAACGGACGCGACCATGGTCAGACTTTCAGATCGACGCCGCGGGGCGTCAGCGAGAGGGAGGTCCAGGCGGCAGGGGCAGGCGTGGAGAGGTCGGCGTCGGCCGCGATGCGGGACGCCGAGGCGAAGGCGCGGCCCTGGCGACGGTCGAAGCCGCCACCGGACGAGGACTGGCGCTCGGCGAACTCCAGGCCGTCACGGGCGATGGTGAAGCCGGCGTCCTGAAGCTCGCGCCGCAGGTCATCGACCCGGCCGCGCAGTTCGGTGGCGGCCAGGGGGTTGTCGAAGGCGAGCCGGGCGGCGAGTTGTCCCGAGGCGTCGATCTCGAGGCTGACATCGACGCGGCCGAGGCCTTCGGGGGTCAGGCCCATCTCGAACCGGGTGGAGCGGCCGGCGAGGGTCTTCGAGATCTGGGCTGCGATCTGAGCCGTGGTGTCGATTGTGGCCTGGGACAACAGCGACAGGGTCGAGGCCTGGGCGGTCACGGCCGTCGAGGCGGGTGCCGAAGACGGCTGGGCCAGGTTGGCGGCGGGGGGCGTGGCGGTCTCGACCGGTTCAACGGACGGCGCGAGCGGTTGCACAGGGCCTTCTGCGGGTTTGGCGGAGGCCGGGGCGACATCGGACATGGCCTTGCCCGCGTCCGGTGACGTCCTGGACGTCGCGCCTTCAGGCATCTGGGAAGGCGAGGTCTCTGACGACTTTGCCTCGGACGACTTCGTCTCGGTCGGACCGGTCTTGCTCAGAGGCGTTTCGGTCGGAAGAGTGTCCTTGCCAGCGACTGTCGGCTCGGACGCGGTCAGGGTCTGGTCACTCCTGGACGGGTCACGCTTGGCGACCGGGGCGGAGACCTGTTCCGGTGCCAGCGTCAGCAGGGTCTGGGTGGGCGAGACGTTCAGGGCGGCGAGGGCCTGGGCGGCGGCCTGGGCGGCGGTCGCGGTCGGGCTCAGAGCGGATGTGTCGGGCGAGGCGTCAGTCGGCGCGGCAGGAGCCTCAAGCCGCGCGCCGTCAGCTTGCCCTTGCTCGGCAGGCGCAAGGCTCGCCTGGTCGGGCGTCGTGGCTGTCGGCAAAGGGGCGGCGGCCTGGGTGTGCCGATTGGCGGCGTCATCCGACGCTGCCGACTTGACGGACACGGCGACGGGCTCTGGCAAGAGAACGACAGCCGGCTGGGGCGACGCGGCTGAATCCGACGCGGACTGGTCGGTGTCGGCGGCCTGGGTCCGGGAGGACAGGTCGGATGCGCCGATGGTCGTCTCGGGATCGGCCGGCGGTTGATCCTCGCTCTCGGCTGCAGCGGCCGGAACGTTCGCATCCGTCTCCGCCGTACCGGTGCTCTCGACGGCTGTGCCGCCCGCAGCCAGACGGGGCTGGAGGGCGAAGGCGACGGCGGCGGAGACCAGGGCATGGACCTGATTTGGGGCCGCGACGGGCGTGGCGGGCTCGGCCGAGGTCGTCGTTGAAGCGGCAGGCGGGGCGGTGTCCGCAGCCGCAGTCTCGACGGCGACCATACCGGCGAAGGCACTGTCGTCGGCAGGCGCGACGGAGCCGGTGTCGCCGCTGGGGGCGGCGATGGCGGTCGGCATGGCGAGGAGGACGGCAGCGGACATGAAGCGGCAGGCTGTTTCGGCTGGAGGCGGGGCGGCGCCTGCTGCGCCTGGGTGTTCCAGTCCGACCTCGCAAGCGGCGGGCCAGTTCGTTTGCCTTTGTATTTGTTCGTGAAATCAGGCTGGAGGCGTAGACGGGTCGTCCGTCGTCGTGGCGATTCTTGCCGCGTCTTCGCGTTTTTTGCCCGGCGACGCGGTGCCGGGTGCATCTGGCCCGCCGCTTGCGCACCTGTCGTCTCATGCAACAGGCGCGATTAGCCATATTCAAGGAATTCAAGGCCCTGGCGGTCATTGAACACACCGTCGCCGGGCAAGAAGCGCCGCGCGGTCGGAAGGGCTTGCCGGGCGCCGACGTGGCCATGGTGGAGGCGATCCCATGTCGCTGAGTTCCATCATGAACATCGCCAACTCGGGGCTGTCCGCCGCACAGACCCAGTTGCGCGTGGTTTCGGACAACGTCGCCAACGTCAATACGCCCGGCTATGTCCGCAAGATCGCCGAGCAGGTCTCGCTGACCACCGAGGGCGTGGGGTCCGGCGTGGAGGTCGCGCGGGTTCGTCTGGCCACCGACCGGTTCCTGCAATCCGCCAGCCTGAACGCCAGCGCCGACTCCAACCGCCAGGGCGTGCGCTATGAGCTGTACGACCGTATCCAGACCCTGTTCGGCGATCCGGGTGGCAACAGCGGCTTCTTCTCGCAGGTCGACGGGGCGTTCGCGGCGTTTGCGACCATGGCCGAAAGCGCCGGCTCCTCGCCGCTGCGTCAGGAGGCTTTGTTCAAGGTCGAGGCCCTTTTCGACGAGGCCACACGTATCTCGAGCCAGATCCAGTCGGTGCGTGAGGATGCAGACGGCCGGATCCAGACGGCGGTCGAGAAGGCCAACGGCCTGTTGCAGCATATCGAGACCCTGAACGTCGACATCGCGCGGGCCACCGTAATCAACGGCGACGCCTCCGGCGCGGAAACCCAGCAGGCGTCCCTGATCAGCCAGCTGTCCGAGCTGATGGACGTCAAGGTGTCTCAGCGCACCAACGGCGGGGTGTCGATCCGGAGCTCTGCGGGCCTGTTGCTGGCCGGGCAGGGGGCGGCGACGCTGGAGTATCGCAGCGCCGGCGCGGTCAACGCCGAGAGCACCTTCGAGGACGTCTGGGTCACCGAGCCGGGCGGCCAGAAGCGGTCGTTCACCGACGCGCTGAAGAGCGGCGAGATCAAGGGCCTGCTGGAACTGCGGGACATCGAGGCACCGGCGACGGCGGAGCGGCTGGCCGAACTGGTCACCCGGGTCGCCGATGAGCTGAACCGCGCCCACAATGCCAACGCCAGCGTGCCCGCGCCGACCACCCTGACCGGACGCAATGTCGGCCAGACACTGGAGACGGCCCTGACCGGGTTCACCGGCCAGACCACGATCGCAGTGACCAACACATCCGGCGTGATCCAGGCGCGGGCCGACATCGTCTTCTCCGGGGCGTCGATGACGGTGAACGGGGTCGGAACGACGCCGGCGAACTTTCTGACGACCCTGAACGCCCAGCTCGGCGGGGCGGCGACGGCGTCGTTCGCGAACGGGGTGCTGAGCCTGAGTGCGACCGGGACCAACGGCGTGGCCATCGCCGACGACGCGACCTCACCCTCCAGCAAGGCCGGGCGCGGGTTCTCGCACTATTTCGGGCTCAACGATCTGGTCACGACCGATCGGATGGCCCTGTACGACGTGGGCCTGACGGGGACGTCGCAGCACGGGTTCACGGCGGGCGAGACCGTCACCTTCCGCTTCGCCGAAGAAGGTGGAGGGCGGCTGCGCGACCTGACGGTCGCCGTGCCGGCGGGCACCGGCACGATGTCGGAACTTCTGACGGCGCTGAACAGTCCGGTGACCGGGGTCGGCCGCTATGGCGCGTTTGTCCTCGACGGGACGACGGGCGCGGTGACGTTCCAGGCCTCGGGATCGCCGCCGGCCGTGGTTTCGGTCGCCGAGGACACCACGACACAGACCCCCTCCGGTGTTTCGCTGACCGAGTTGCTCGGCGTCGGGGCCGGGGTCCGGTCGTCGCGGGCCGACGGGTTCGCCCTGAGGACCGACATCCGCAACAATCCCGGCAAGCTGGCCCTCGCCCAGTTGAACCTGACTGCCGCAGCGGGTGCGACGGCCTTGAGCGCGGGGGACGGGCGAGGGGCCCTGGGTCTGGCCGACGCGGGCCGGAGATCGGCGAACTTCCAGGCGGCGGGCGGGTCGGTGGGCGGGACCCAGTCGATCGCGCGATATTCCGCAGACCTGTCCGGCGACATCGGCGCGCGTGCCGCAGCATCCAAGACCCGGGCCGAAAGCTCGCAGGCCATCCAGACCGAGGCGGCGGCCCGTCAGTCGGCCTACGAGGGCGTCAACCTGGACGAGGAACTGGTCAAGATGACGACCTATCAACAGGCCTTCAACGCCTCGGCCCGGCTGATCCAGTCGGCCAAGGACATGTATGACGTCCTTCTGGGGATGGTGTGATGAATCGCGTATCGACCCCCGGCAACTATCAGTCGGCCCTGCTGAACCTGATGAACGCCCAGGCCCAGCAGACGGACGCCCAGACCCGCCTGTCGACCCAGAAGAACGCCACCGACATGGCCGGTTTCGGTCGCGGGGCAGAGAACCTGACCACACTGAAGGCCGCGACCAGCCGGGTGCAGTCCTTCCTCGATACCGGCGAAGCCGTCGCCGCCAAGCTGGCGACCCAGGACCAGGCGCTGAACCAGATCAACGACAGTATCGGGACCGCCCGGTCGGCGATCGGCAGTGTGCTGGCCTCGGAGTCGGCCGATGTGCTGATGCTGGAGCTGCGCGGGCAGTTCCAGTCGATCCAGAACGGGCTGAACGCCGAACACCAGGGTGTCTATCTGTTCGGTGGCGGCAACACCGGTCAAGCCCCAGTCAATGTCTCGACCATGGCCCAGCTGGCGGCGGCCCCCGACGTGGCTTCGACCTTCGACAACGACAGCCTGACGCCGGTGTCGCGGTTGGGCGAAGGGCGGTCGATCCAGACCGGCTATCTGGCCGAGGACATCGGCACCGCCATCTTCCAGATCTTCCGCGACATCCAGGCCTATAACGACGATCCGGCCACGGGCCCGCTGACCGGCAAGCCGACGGAGGCGCAGAAGGACTTCCTGACGGCCCAGTTGAGCCGTCTGGACGCCGCCAGCACCGACACGATCGAGGTGATCGCCCGCAACGGCTCACTGGCCAAACAGGTCGAGACCACCAACGCCAGTCATCAGGGTCAGGTGGAAACTCTGGATGCCATGGTGGCGTCCAAGACAGACGCCGATCTGGCGCGGGCCCTGACCGACCTGCAACTGTCACAGGTGGCGGTGCAGGCGTCGGCCCAGGTGCTGAGCAAGCTGGGCGAGTCGTCGCTGCTCAACTACCTGCGATAAAAGCGAAAAATCCCGAACGGCCACGCTGGACCCGAACGTGTTTCGGGAACATATAGCGAACATGGCTCAACTCGATCTGCGACAGAAGCTGGCCGTTCTGGCGGATGCCGCCAAATACGACGCATCCTGTTCGTCGTCCGGGACCTCGAAGCGCAACTCGATCGGCGGCAAGGGGATCGGTTCGACCGAGGGGATGGGCATCTGTCACGCCTATACGCCGGACGGGCGATGCGTGAGCTTGCTCAAGATCCTGCTGACCAATTTCTGCATCTACGACTGCGCCTATTGCATCAACCGGGTCTCGTCGAACGTGCAGCGGGCGCGGTTCACCGTCGACGAGGTCGTCGAGCTGACGCTGAACTTCTACAAGCGGAACTATATCGAGGGGCTGTTCCTGTCGTCGGGGATCATCCGGTCCGGCGACTATACGATGGAGCAACTGGTCGAGGTGGCGAGGAAGCTGAGGGTCGACCACGACTTTCGCGGCTATATCCATCTGAAGCTGATCCCCGAGGCGGATCCCCGGCTGGTCGAGGCGGCGGGTCTGTATGCGGACCGGCTATCGGCCAATATCGAGCTGCCGCGTGAGGAGGCTCTGAACCGGCTGGCCCCGCAGAAAAGCATGGGCGTGATCAAGAAGGCGATGAGCCAGGTCCGGCTCGGCGTCGAGGCCGCGCGGCCTGGCAAGCGCGATCGGATCAAGCCGCCGAAATTCGCACCCGGAGGCCAGAGCACCCAGCTGATCGTGGGGGCTGACGGGGCGCCCGACAGCGAGATCCTGGATCGCAGTGCGTCGCTGTATGGGGGCTATGTCCTGCGCCGGGTCTATTATTCGGCCTTTTCGCCCATCCCGGATTCCAGCTCGACCCTGCCCCTGTCGAAGCCACCGCTGATGCGCGAGCACCGGCTGTATCAGGCGGACTGGCTGATGCGGTTCTATGGGTTTTCGGCACCCGAGATCGCGGGGGCGACGACGGGCGGGATGCTGGATCTCGCCGTCGATCCCAAGCTGGCCTGGGCATTGAACAGCCGGGCGGCGTTTCCGGTGGATGTGAATACGGCCGATCGTGAGGTGCTGCTGCGGGTGCCGGGATTGGGCGTCAAGTCGATCGACCGGATGATCCGGGTTCGACGATACAGGACCCTTAGGCTCGAGGACGTGGCGCGGCTGTGCCGGGGGATCGACAAGGTGCGGCCGTGGATCACGGCGCTGGACTGGTCGCCGGGCGGGCTGACGGATGCGGCAGACCTGAGGGCGCGGCTGGTCAAGGAACCGGAGCCGGTTCAGCTCACTCTGTTCTGATGCGGGTCGCGACGCTCGAGCACGAGACGGATTTCGACGGCTGGCGCACGGCGGCGCGGGCGTTCCGGCTGGCAGGGGTGAGGCCGGACGAGGCGATATTTCGGGTTGCTGGTTCCGACCGTCAGGAGGGACTGTTCGACACGCCCTCCGCTCATCCCGGCTTTCGCCGGGATGTGCGGAAAGAGAATGGTTTTTCGGTCCCCAAGGCCTTCGTTGACGTGGCGCAGCAGGTGATCCTGCATCGGTCGGCCGATCGGTTCGACCTGATGTACCGGCTGCTGTGGCGGCTGCGTGACGAGCCCGATCTGATGAAGATCGTCTCCGACGTCGATGTCGCCGACGCGATAGAGCGGGCCAAGAACGTCAGTCGCGCCAGTCACAAGATGAAGGCCTTCGTCCGGTTCCGGGAGGTCAGGGACGAGGCGGGCGAGGCCTGGGTCGCCTGGTTCGAGCCCGCGCACCGGGTGCTGGAGAAGACCGCGCCCTTCTTCGTCAACCGGTTCACGACCATGCGGTGGTCGATCCTGACGCCGGATGGATCATGCTTCTGGTCCCCGCCTGGCGCGGGGATGACAAAAGAAGATGCGGGCCTGTCGTTCGGGCCGCCGGCCAGCGCCGCCGATGCGCCGCAGGAGGACGAGATCGAGGCCTTCTGGCAGACCTATTATGCCTCGACCTTCAATCCGGCTCGGCTGAAGACCCGAACCATGCAGGGCGAGATGCCCAAGCGGTACTGGAAGAACCTGCCCGAGGCGAAGCTGATCCCCGAGCTGATCGCGGCCTCGGCGGTCCGCACCGAGACCATGGTGGCGACGGCCCCGTCGGAACCCAATCCCCGGCTGGCCAAGGCGATCGCGCGCGCGAACCGTGACGGGTCGTTCGAGGAAGGGTTCGTTCCGTCCAGCCTGGAAGAGCTGCGTCACGGGGTTCAGGCCTGTCGCCGTTGCCCCTTGTATCGCGATGCGACGCAAGGGGTGTGCGGGGAAGGGCCGGCCAGGGCGAAGCTGATGATCGTGGGCGAGCAGCCGGGGGACCAGGAGGATCTGGCGGGGCGGCCGTTCGTGGGGCCGGCAGGGCAGGTGTTGAATGCGGCGCTGGAGGAGGCGGGGATCGACCGTGCCGAGGTCTTCGTCACCAATGCGGTCAAGCATTTCAAGCATGAAGCACGCGGCAAGCGGCGGCTGCACAAGACGCCGGTTGCGTCCGAGATCTCGGCCTGTCGCTGGTGGCTGGATCACGAGCGTCGGCTGGTCAGGCCCAGGGTGGTGCTGGCGCTGGGAGCCACGGCGTCGCTGGCCGTGCTGAACCGCAAGGTGGCGGTGACCCAGGTGAGGGGTCAGCCCATGCCACTGGAGGACGGATCGACGGCCACGATCACCGTCCACCCTTCCTATCTGCTTCGTCTGCCGGATGAAGACGCACGGTTGCGCGAGCGGGCGGCCTTCGTCAGTGACCTGAAACGCGTGCGGGCCGCTCTGTGACGACTTGCGGTGGGCACGGCCGGACCTTAACCATCGGGCCATGTTCGTAAGTTCGGCCACCCCATGGGCGTTTGCGCCGGCCTCGGCTAAGGGAAGGCGATGAGCACAGCCGATTTCCAGATCGAGGAGGCCGAGGGCGGCAGCGCGCGGCTGCGGCTGACCGGCGACTGGACCACGGCGGGGTTGGGGCGTTCGGCACAATCGCTGAGCGACAAGCTGTCGGGCCGTAAAATTTCCGGTGTCGATCTGAGCGGCCTCGGGCGGTTCGACACGGCGGGCGCCCTGGTGATCGTCCAGGCTTCGGACTGCGTGTTTCCGGCCGACGCCTGGGCCGAGCGGCCCGAGGCGGGCCGGGTCTATGCCATGGTCGAGAAGCTGGAGCGCGAGACCGCGCCGCCGCCGCGTCGGCCCGACCCCTTCACCCAGACCTTTGCCAAGATCGGCCATGGCGTCGCCGACGTCGGGGCCGAGTTCGTCCTGTCCATGGCCTTCCTGGGCCGGTTGATCACCTCGACCGGCACGGCGCTGGCCCATCCCGGACGCATCCGCTGGGCCGCATGGTTCAGCCAGGCCGAGCGGTCGGGACTGGACGCCCTGCCCATCGTGGCGGTGACCAATTTCTTCATCGGCGCCGTCATCGCCTTCCTGGGGGCCAATTTGCTGACCCAGTTCGGGGCCGGGGTGTTCACGGTCCAGCTGGTGGCCGTGGCGGTGCTGCGCGAACTGGCCGTGCTGATTACCGCAATCCTGCTGGCCGGGCGTTCGGCCTCGTCCTTCGCCGCCGAGATCGGATCGATGCGGATGAACCAGGAGGTCGACGCCATGCAGGTGATGGGCGTCAACCCGTTCCAGGCCCTGGTCATTCCCCGGCTGGCGGCCATGGTGCTGATGATGCCCTTGCTGACATTCATAGGCATGGTCGCCGGCTTCTTCGGCGGCCTGCTGGTGACGTGGAGCCAGCTCGATTACGGCCCGGCCTTCTTCATCCAGCGCATCAGCGAGGACCCCAACATGGGCACCCATCTGATGGTCGGGATGATCAAGGCCCCCGTGTTCGCCATCGTCATCGCCGCCATCGGCTGTCGCCAGGGCATGGCGGTGTCGGGCGACGTGGAGAGCCTGGGCCGGCGCGTGACGGCGGCGGTGGTGCAGGCGATCTTCGCCATCATCCTGCTGGACGCCATCTTCGCCCTGGTTTTCCTGGAGCTGAACCTGTGAGCGCGGGACAGGAAGAGGCCATCGGCTCCTATCACGGCGACAACCTGATCGAGGTGCGCGGTCTGCTGAGCCAGTTCGGGGAACAGGTGATCCATCGCGACCTGGACCTGGACGTGAAGCGTGGCGAGGTTCTGGGCGTCGTCGGGGGGTCGGGCACGGGCAAGACCGTGCTGTTGAACTCCATCATCGGGCTGAAACAGCCCGAGGGCGGGACGGTGCGGATATTCGGTCACGACACCGGCGACCTGACGGCGCAGCAGTCGGCCGATATCGAGCGGCGGACGGGGACGCTGTTCCAGCAGGGGGCGCTGTTCTCGTCCCTGACCGTGCTCGAGAACGTGGCATCGCCCCTGGTCGAGCATACGCGCCTGTCCAAGGACACGATCCGCGAACTGGCCGAGATGAAGATCGCGATGGTCGGCCTGAAGCCCGAAAGCCATCATCAGAAGCCGGCCGAGCTGTCGGGCGGGATGAAGAAGCGGGTCGGCCTGGCACGGGCCCTGGCGCTGGACCCAGAGCTGCTGTTCCTCGACGAGCCGACGGCGGGTCTGGACCCGATCGGGGCGGCGGCGTTCGACGCCCTGATCCGCAACCTGTCGGACGATCTGGGGCTGACCGTCTTCATGATTACCCACGACCTCGATAGTCTGTACGCGATCTGCGACAAGGTCGCGGTGCTGGCCGACAAGCGGGTCGTCGAGAAGGCCACGGTGCAGGAGTTGGAGAAATCCGACCATCCGTGGATCAAGGAATACTTCCTGGGGCCGCGTGGACGCGCGGCGACCAAGTCCGCCGCCTGAGGATCGAGATGGAACGAGACGCCCACTACGCCGCCGTCGGCATCGCCACCGTCGCCCTGGTCGCGGCCCTGATCGTGTTCACGATCTGGCTGGCCCGGCTGCAGTTCAACGACGACTACGACGTCTATGACATCGTGTTCTCGGGGCCGGTGAATGGTCTGTCGGAAGGCGGCGAGGTCCATTTCAACGGCATCCGCGTGGGTGAGGTGACCGACCTGAACCTGGATCCCAAGAAGGGCGATCAGGTCATCGCTCGCATCCGCCTGGACGCCACCACGCCCGTTCGCGTGACCTCGCGCGCCCAGCTTGAGCCCCAGGGCATCACTGGCCTGAACTACGTCCAGATCACGCCGGGCACCGAAGGCAGTGCCCTGCTGAAGAGCCAGTACCCCGAGAACGTCATCCCCGTGATCCAGAGCCAGCCGTCGCCGATCGCCGAGCTGCTGAGCGGGTCAGGCACCGTTCTGGCCCAGACGGTGGATGCGCTGAACCGGATCAACCGGGTGCTGTCGGACGACAACATCCGGTCGTTCTCGACCACGCTGAACAATGTGGAGACGATCTCCAACGAGCTGAATGCGCGCAAGGGGATGTTTGACCAGCTGGAACAGGCGCTGACCAAGGCGAACGAGGCCGTCGCCGAGTATCAGGCCCTGGGTGCCGACGCGCGCAGGCTGATCAACACCGACGGTCGCCAGGCCATCCAGAACATCAACAAGGCCACCGAGGAAGCCCAGGCGGCCATCGCCTCGGCCAACCGTTCGGTGAGTTCGCTGGAACGGCCGCTGGGTGATTTTGCCACCACCGGCCTGCCGCAGCTGACCCAGACCATCGAAGAGCTGAACGAGGCGACGGGTTCGCTTCAGGATCTGATCGACGACGTCCGGGCCAGTCCGCGCGACTTCATCGGCCGCCCCGCATCCAAGGAACTGGAGGTCCAGCCATGACCGGCGCATCGTTCACCCGCACGGCCCTCAAACTGGCCTCTGCTTTTGCGTTGACGGCCGCCCTGTCGGGCTGTGCCCTGCTGTCGACGCCCGATCCGGTCCAGACTTACCGGTTCGGGGGCGAGGCGCCGGAGGCGGTCAACTCCGCCGCAGCCGCTCGAACGGTCGCCGTGGCCCTGCGCCGCATCGATTTCCCCGAGGCGTCCAAGGGCGATCGCATCCTGGGCGTCACCGGAACCGAGGCTGCCTATATCGGCGGCGCGCGCTGGATCTCTCCGGCCGAGGTGCTGTTCAACGATGCGCTGGAGGCGACGTTCGCCTCGCGTCCCGATCAGGTCCGCCTGATCGGACGTCGCGAGGTCGGGGCCTCGACCCGGGTGCTCAGCCTGGACGTCACGACGTTCGAGGCGCGGTATGATTATGCCGGCGCGGTGCCGACGGTCGTGATCTCGGCGCGCGCCCGGATGGTGGTTCTGCCCGAACGGTCGGTGACCTCGGAACGGGTGTTCACGGTGCGTCAGCCGGCGGCCGAGAACAGGGTTTCGGCGATCGTGGCGGCCTTCGACGCAGCGACGGGCGACCTTAACACCCAGATTCTGGAATGGACGGCCAGCGAAACCGACTGACGGTTCAGAGCCCTTGCCGGGCCTGTTCCATCCGGCCGTCCTCGCCGATGCGACGCGACCGACCCATCTCGACCTCGCGGACTGCGGCGTCGAGCATGGCCAGGACGGTTTCGCGCGAGGTCGTCAGACGGGCCTGATCCGGGCGGATCGTCTTCGGTTTCCTGACGTGCATGCCCAGGGCCTGGGTCCAGTCGGCGTTCCATTCGATCAGGGCCTCGCAGGCCAGCTTCAACCGATGCAGCGCCTGGGCGTCCGTGTTCTGGATGACTCGGACCGAGGGCAGCAGTCGCAGGGCCGCGTCGCGTGCATCCGCAAGCCGGTGACCGCGCTCGATGAGGTCTGCGGAGCCCGACGGATGCAGGGCCAGGGCCGCGCAAGCGTCCAGATCGAAGGCCGCCGCCCGCATCGCCCCCCACAGGCCGTCGAGAACCTGAGACCGCCGATCCAGGGCACCGACGCGGACCTGAAGGTCGTCGAGGGACTCGCTCAGTGTCCGCGTCGCCTCGGCGAACCGTGCGCGAAAGGCCTTGAGGCGTCTCTTGCGGCTGTCGAACAGTCCGCCCAGACCGCGACGGGTCAGAAGGGCCCGGGGATGCAGCCGGTCGATCCCGGTCCGCAAATGCGCCAGCACGGCCAGGGCCTCGGTCAGCTCTCCGCCGCGCGATTCAGACCGAATGCGGTCGCAGGTCCCGAGGGCGGCCAAGCGGGCCGCCTCGCCGAAGCCTGAGGCGTCGGCCGGCGGACGTAACCCCTCCGCCAACTCGGCCAGACGTGCCGACGCAGGCACAGGCAGGCCCGGCCGCGTGCGGTCGGCGCGTCCCTCGTTCATCGTCGCCCCCGATCCATGCCCGTCTCCCGAGCCGGACTATCGACTGGTCAGGCCGCCGACGACAAGGGGGATCGCCTGCGGGGTGTTGTCGATGTGGCGCTGGACCGAACTGCCCGGATCGTGGATGGGACAACCAGGCCACATTTGGCGGCTGAACAACGCATCAGGACTTGCGCATGGACTTTCTGTTTGCCGCCGCCTTCGCCCTTGCGACCTTTTTCCTACCGCTACAATCGGTTCCTGCACCCGGCCCATTGGAAGGACGCGCTTGCGTCGCGCGGGATCTGGTCGGTGTGTGGCGCAGTCAGTTAGCGCGTGCCGACGAACCCGGCGTGATGGAGTTCTCTGCCATCGCGCCCAACGACTATTTTCGGTTCAAGGCAGACGGCGACTTCATGTATTTCGCGTCGAACCGGGCCCAGACCTCGATTGCGGCGATCGAGGCCGCTCTTGACGATCTCGACCGGCGCGACGGCGTGACCTATCGCACCGAGGTGCTCGACGGCGGTGCCCTGATCATCCACCGCAATGGCAGCCCCTTTCAGGGCTTTACCTGCTCCGTCGGCACACCGAAGGACGGCAAGGCGGTGATGATCTGGACACAGCTCGCCGGCATGCCCGCTGTCCGGCGCGTTCAGGTTCGGCTGGACTGATCGACCTTACGGAGGCGTCTAACCGACCAGCAGCGGCGAGATCGAGTAGGTCGCCTCGGTCTTTGCGGCGACCTCGTCGAGGGTCACGCCCTCGGCCAGTTCGATCAGCTCCAGCCCCGTGCCGTCCGGCTTGACGTCGAACACCGCCAGGTCGGTGATGATGCGGCTGACGACGCCGGTGCCGGTCAGGGGCAGGGTGCAGGACTTCAGCACCTTGGACTGGCCGTGCTTGTTGGCGTGTTCCATGACGACGACGACACGCTTCACGCCGGCGACCAGGTCCATGGCCCCGCCCATGCCCTTCACCAGCTTGCCGGGGATCATCCAGTTGGCGATGTCGCCGTTCTCGGCGACCTCCATGGCCCCCAGGATCGACAGGTTGATGTGGCCGCCCCGGATCATGGCGAAGCTGTCGGCCGAGCTGAAATAGCTGCTTTCGGGGATCTCGGTGATGGTCTGCTTGCCGGCGTTGATCAGGTCGGCGTCGACGTCCTCGTCGAACGGGAAGGGCCCCATGCCGAGCATGCCGTTCTCGGACTGCAGGGTCACCTCGATGCCGGCCGGGATATAGTTGGCCACCAGGGTCGGGATGCCGATACCCAGGTTCACGTAGAAGCCGTCCTGAAGCTCGCGGGCGGCGCGGGCGGCGAGTTGGTCGCGGGTGCGGGCCATTATGCGTTTTCCTTTTTGGCTACCGCTTCGCTACTTGAGCCCGGCTCCCTTTGGGTGATGGTCCGCTGTTCGATACGCTTCTCGAACGTGCCCAGGATGATGCGATCGACGTAGATGCCGGGCGTGTGGATGTTGTCGGGGTCCAGGGTGCCGGTCGGGACGATGTGCTCGACCTCGACGACGCAGGCCTTGCCGGCCGTGGCCATCATCGGGTTGAAGTTGCGGGCGGTCTTGCGGAACACCAGGTTGCCCGCCGCATCGGCCTTCCAGGCCTTGATGATCGACAGGTCGGCGACGAGGCCGGTCTCCATGATGTATTTGCGCCCGTCGAACTCGCGGACTTCCTTGCCCTCGGCGACCAGGGTGCCGACACCGGTGGCGGTGAAGAAGGCCGGGATGCCGGCGCCACCCGCGCGGATGCGCTCGGCCAATGTGCCCTGAGGGTTGAACTCGAGCTGGAGCTCACCGGCCAGATACTGACGCTCGAATTCCTTGTTCTCGCCGACGTAGGACGAGATCATCTTGGCGATCTGGCGCGTCTCCAGAAGCTGGCCGAGGCCGAAGCCATCCACGCCCGCGTTGTTGGAGATGACCGTCAGATCCTTGACGCCCGAGGCCTTCAGCCCCGCGATCAGGTTCTCGGGAATGCCGCACAGGCCAAAGCCGCCGGACATCACCGTCATGCCGTCGAAGGTCAGGCCCTCGAGGGCGGCTGCCGCGTCCGTGAAGATCTTGCGCATCGGCTCCCTTTTTTCATTCTCTGATGAATATCGTCAGTGAGCGGGTCGTAACGCCTGAACACTTGCGGATCAAGGGTCGGCTGCCGCGCAGCAGTATGCACGATCGCAGAACCAGTGCGCCACGGTTAACCTTTTTCTTCGCTCGCGAGGGGCAGGCGGTGGGCGGCGCGGTCAGGCTGGGTTAGACACAGAGGTCGGGGCAAGTCAGGACGTGTGGGGCGTGCGGGCAGGGATCAACTCATTGACGGCGGCGCTGCTGGTCGGCGTGGCGATCGGCTTGGTGCTGACGCCGGACGGCCGCGCGTGGTTGCGCCATCCCACCCTTTTGTTCGGGGCGAGCGCCAATGCCTCGGCCCCGGCGGCGGAGCCCGCGCCTCCGCCGGTCGCGACTGGGCCTGCGCTTCCGGTCGTGACACCGTTGAAGGACCGTCTGGCCCAGCGGCGTGAGTTGCGGGTCGGGGTGTTCGGGGATTCAATGGCCGACGGTCTTTGGACGGGCCTGTATCGCGAACTGAACGGCCAGCCCGGTGTGACGGTGACCAAGTTCAGCGAGGTCTCCACCGGCCTGTCGCGCTATGACTATGTCGATATCCAGGACAAGACGGCGCGACAGATCGCCGAGACGCCGGTCGATGTCGCCGTCATCCTGTTCGGCACCAACGACGCCCAGGGGATCAGCAACGACGGCCAGATCCATGATTTCGGCTCGGCCGGCTGGAAGGTCGCCTACGCCAAACGGGTCGATGATCTGGTCGCCCTGCTGAGGAGCCGGGACGTCATGGTCTATTGGGTCGGGCTGCCGCGCATGAAGCGGGCGTCGTTCGACGGCAAGATGGCTGTGATCAATGAGGTCGTCTCGGCGCGGATGGCCGCGCTGAACGTGCCCTATCTGTCGACCGTGGCCCTGACCTCGGACGCCGAGGGCGATTACGACGCCTATCTGGCGGCGACGGACACGGGTCGGCGACAACTAATGCGGGCCAACGACGGGATCCATATGTCGATGGCCGGTTATCTGAGGATCACCGAGCCGGTCGAGGCGGCGATCCGGCGTGACGCTGGCCTAGTGGCACCGGCAGCCGCTTCGCCCGAGGCCGCAGGGGCGTGATCGGAAGGCTGGGACTTGTCCTGGCGACCTGGGCGCTGGCGATCGGCGCTTTGGCGTCCTCCGGTTCGGCCCAGGAACGGGCGTGGACGCCCCTGCCGTCGTCGGTCAGCCGGACCTGCCCCCAGGGCCTGTGCCAAGCGGACGCCCTGGCTCCGCTGTTCCGCGCTCTCGACGGCCGCTGGGTCGGCCATGTGCGGATCGTCCAGTTCGGTGACAGCCATACGGCCGCCGGCTGGATCACCGCGGCGGTGGAGCGGCGGTTGCGGGCGAGGTTTCCGACGCGGACCATCGACTGGACTCCGGTCGGCGTCTCGGGTGCAACCCTGGCCTTGCTGCCCGAACAGAGACTGCCGGTCGCAGACGCCTATCCCGATCTGATCGTCATCGCCTACGGCACCAACGAGGGGTTCGACGATGCACTCGACCTGGCTGCCTACGAGGCGCTGCTGACGTCGCAGATCCGGCGGTTCCGGATGGAGGTTCCGGCCGCCGCCATCCTGATCCTGGGCGCGCCCGAGGCGATGCGGGGGGAGGGGGGCGGCACGTGTCCCGGTGATGCGGAGGGGCGTTGGCGCACGCCGCAGATGCTGGCGGCCGTTCGCGAGGTCCAGTACCGCACGGCGGCGCTGATGAACGTGGGCTTCTGGGACTGGCGTGGACGGATGGGGGGGGATTGCTCGGCCGACCGGCTGACCCGCGCAGGGGCCTGGGGCGATCCGCTGATGCGCGAGGACCGCGTCCATTTCAACGAGGCGGGTGCCGACTGGCTGGGCGTGCTGCTGTACGAGGATCTGATGACGGCGGGCCGCGCCTGGTACGCGCGCAACCCACAGGCCGCGACGGGCGGGCGCTAGATGCTGTTCCCGACCCTGGCGTTCGGCGTCTTCTTCCTGTTCGTCTATTTCACCGCATGGTCGCTGGACCGGGAGAACGGCCGTCGGAAGCTGTTCCTGCTGCTGGCCAGCTGGTTTTTCTACGCCCAGTGGGACTGGCGGTTCGTGCTGCTGCTGATCGGCTCGGCGGTGCTCAACTGGGGCGTTGCGGCCCTGATCGCGCGCAAGCCGGTCGGTGAAGATGGGTTCAGGATCGGGGCCGGGTGGCTGGTCGCCGCCGGGGTCGTGGCCAACCTGCTGATCCTGGGGGTGTTCAAATACTACGGCTTCTTCGTCGATCAGGCGCTGGAGCTGCTGGCCCGGTTCGGGTGGGAGCGTGACCTGCCGCTGCTGCAGATCGTGCTGCCGGTGGGGATCAGCTTCTTCACCTTCCAGGGCATCAGCTACGTCGTCGATGTGAAACGCGGGAAGACGCCGCCGGCGAAGTCCCTGCTCGACGTCATGCTGCTGATGAGCTTCTTCCCGCATCTGGTGGCCGGGCCGATCGTGCGGGCGTCGGACCTGTTGCCACAATTCGACCGCGTACCGCGCCTGACGCGGGTGATGGCGGTGCATGGCCTGCTGTTGATCGTCTGGGGCCTGTTCAAGAAGACGGTGATCGCATCGGAGCTGTCGGTGCGGCTGGTCGACCCTGTGTTCTTCGATCCGGCGGCCCATTCGGCGCTGGACATCGTGGCGGCCGTCTATGGCTATGCGGTCCAGATCTATTGCGACTTCTCGGCCTATTCGGACATGGCGATCGGGATCGCGGCCCTGCTGGGCTATTCCTTCCCGCGCAATTTCGACCAGCCGTACAGGGCGGCGTCGATGCAGGCCTTCTGGCGGCGCTGGCACATCAGCCTGTCGAGCTGGCTGCGGGACTATCTGTATGTGCCGCTGGGGGGCGGCAAGCGGGGGCTGGTGGCGTCTTGCATCAATGTGATGATTACCATGCTGCTGGGCGGGCTGTGGCACGGGGCGGCCTGGACCTTCATTGCCTGGGGCGCGCTGCATGGCGGTGTGCAGGTCATTGAGCGGCTGGGCAGGGCTGTGCTGGGTAACCGCAGTGTGGTTCCCACCGTCGTCGGGGTGGTCGTCACCTTCCATATCGTCTGCCTGGGGTGGATCCTGTTCCGGTCCGAGACCTTCGGCATGGCGCTTCAGGTGCTGGAGGGCCTGGGTCGGATGGGCCCCGCGACCCTCGTGACGCCGTTCCTCCTGACGCTGATCGTCGGGGGTCTGGCCATGCACTGGTTGCCGCCGCGCGCGATCGAGGGGCTGGCCGAGCGGATGGCGCCGGCACCGTCATTGACCATCGGGGTCCTGATCGGCCTGGGGCTGTTGTTCGTCGAGGCGGTGCGACCCGACGGTGTCCAGCCCTTCATCTATTTTCAGTTCTAGCCCAAGGGAGACGCGAGCGTGACAGACCCGACCGATCCCGACGAGCCCGAGCCCTTCCCTACAGCGATACCGGCATCGCCGTTTCCGCCGAGGGGGCAGGAGATGCAGCCTGTTCCACCGGGTGCCGCCGATCCGCCTTCGGACTGGAACGTCGGGGCCGATGCCCATGACCTGTCTGTCCGCCAGGAGACGGCGCGCCCGAACGCCTTGTTGGCGCTCGGCCGGTTCGCCTTCCCGCCGGGACCGCCGCCGGACGACGAGGGGGTGGCGGCACGCGACCGTCGCTGGACGACCCGCGCCATCGCCTTTGCGACCTTGTTGATGCTGGTGTTCAACGCGGCCTCGATCCAGAACTGGTCACGCCAGCAGCCGCCGGGCTGGATCACATCGACGGTCCAGCAACTGGGCGACGTCTGGTCGGCCCAGCTGACCCAGCTGGGTGCGGATCGGCCGCTACAGGCCGTCCGGGACGCCTGGGTCAGCTTTCAGCGCCTGGGCTTCGATGGGCAGAAGCGGCCGGAAGATACCGCCGTCTGACAGCAGGCCCTAGCGGTAAGCGTCCATCGCCTCTTCGTCGCAGACCACGCCGGGATTGTTGGCGCGGGCGATCAGTTCGGCGGACGGCCGGTTCGTTGCGATGACCTCGGACTCGCCATCGACGTAGTTGGACAGGAACACCCGCATCGCGTGGGCGACGCCGAGGTGGTTCACCTCGCGGTGGTCGGGCTCGTAGTACATTCCGCCAGAGAAACTGCCGTTGAAGATCTCGAACGACGGGAAGTAGTCGACCCAGTCGAAGGCCTTGATGGCCATTTCGGCCACGACCCTGAGCACCGACTTGGAATAGGTGGTCGAGACCAGCACGTTGCGGTTTTCGAACGTCGCGATCAGCGGCACCGGCGACACGGTCAGCAGGACCTTGATGCCCGGGTTGACCTCCTTCAGAGCCTTCAGGAAGGTTTCGAGCTCCTCCCAGACCTCGGGCACGGTGAAGTTGACGAACTCGTACTTGTCCGGATCGCAGTCCCCGGCGACGACGCCCGGGGCCGAGGAATAGACGGAACCGTCGGCTTTCGAGCGCCAGGCCTCGGTCAGGCCAAGGGTGAAGATGAAGACATCCGAGGTCTCGAACATAGTGCGCACGGCGGCCAGATGGGCCTCGCGATCGGCCTTGAGTTCCTCCAGGGTGGCGAAACCGTTCGGTTCGACCTGCTGGCGGAAGACGTCGAAGAACCGGCCGCGCGCGTCCTTCCAGTAGGTCTCTGCGGGTGTGCGGTGCCCGAAGGCCTCGTCGAACAGCTGCCGCAGCTGGGCCGTGGTGTAGATGTTGCCGAACCGGGCAGAAAAGACGCCGTAGTTGTGCGGCAGGCGCTGTTCGGGCTCCAGATGCTCGCCGGCCTCGGGCACATAGTAGTTGAAGCCGATCTGGCGAAGCTTGCGCGAGATGTTCTGGGCGAAACAGCTGCCGGCGGTGGCGACCTTCGAGTTCGGGTCGATCTGGAAGCGCGTCATGACGACCGGGTCCAGCCGATGCGGCTCGGTGCGCGAGATCGACCGGCGCCAGAACTGATGATCGGGAAGGCCGCGGTAGGGATTGCGCATCAAATCAGTCCGCTGACGTGCTCATGCAGCGCTTGATAGCTGTTCATGGGGACCAGGAATGCAGGGTCGAGTTGTTCATAGGTAGCGTAAGACTCGCTCACGAATTCTGCCAAGCTTATTTGGTTGAAAACCAAGTTTCTCTTGAAATTGTAGGATCCTTCGACACCAAGGAATTCTCCAAGCTCCGGGTAAACGGGCCAGCACGGGCCGTTTACCAAGCCGTCGATGGGGCGAAATTCGCTAACCTGTATTTCGATATTCTGCGATATCAAAAAGCACCGAGCGATCTCGTATATAGTCTGAATCTTTGGGTGATCACTGGAGTGCATAAATGATCCATGTCTTCCCCAATGTACAAAACTACTCTCGATATCAATCCCATGGTGTTTAAACAAGGCGATTATGCGTTGTTTTTCTAAGCCCCAATAGTCGAAATACCCGCACTGTTCATATATTTTTGCATTGAAAAGCGAGATGGTATCATTGGCTGACAAGCCACTCTTGTATCCCGAGAATGCGATCATTGAGTGATAGTTGCCCAGAGGCCCGACAACCGTTCCTGATTGTCCGTCAATATAGCAAAGGTCAGGATGATAGGCGGAGAAGGTCAGAGCCGGAAGTCGGGTCAATAGCGGAACATCCGGAAGACGGCCTTCGATCATGTGTTCGACTTCGGGAGCCAGAACGACACGGGTGCAGTCCTGAATCATGGCGTCCCATTTGGGCTGGTCGGCCAGATAGTGCCAGATATCTACTGCGAGCACTGAAAGCCCGCGATTCAGTAGCTGGATGGATGTTGCCAAGCCTGCCGTCTGACAGTTGGAAATGAGTAGCCAGCGTTCCATAGGATTCCACGTGTGATCGCGGCGTGAGTTAGGTCCGATGGTCGCTTGAAGCAAGGATTCGCGCTCGCCTTGGCCACAAGCGATGGCTGGAAAGCGCAGACGTATTCGCGCCCTGCGTTAGCCGACTGGACACATCACGGCGTTTGATGAACGGTCGATGTCTGTGATCGTGATCCCGGGGGGGACAGTATGACCATGAACAGACGGCATGCGCTCGCCGGCGGGCTGACGGCCGGGCTGGGGCTGGGGCTGGGCGGGACCGAGGCCTGGGCCCAGGCGACGTCGCCGCGCGTGCGCCGCGCCGCATCGACACTGACGGCGACCAGCGACGACGTCGTGGCCTTTGCGCAAGGCGTGTCGCTGATGAAGCGCCGCAATGACAACCGGTCGTGGGCCCGCCAGGTCCGGCTGCACCGGGAACAGGCCAAGCACGGCAATGCACTGTTCCTGCCCTGGCATCGGCTCGAGCTGGCCCACCTGGAGCGGATCATCGGGCGGCTGACGGGGCACGGCACCTTTGCGCTGCCTTACTGGGACTGGCAGGGGGATCGCTTCCTGCCCAGCTGGACCACGACGCCGGGGTTGCCGCTATACGAGCGCCAGCGCGCGCCGGGGGCCAACGAGCTCGACTATTCCAAGGCGCGGTGGGCGACCTCACGAAACGTGGCGCGGCTCCAGTCCGACGATTTCGCCACCTTCTGCGGCCGGATGCCGACCGGCGCGGGCTCGGTGGAGGCCTATGGGCACAACCATATCCACGTCCTGGTCGGCGGCCTGATGGGGCGGACCGAGACGGCGGCCCAGGATCCGGTCTTCTGGATGCACCACTGCAATATCGACCGGGTCTGGGCCACCTGGCAGGCCCTGGCACGGCGCACCTATCCCGCCGCCTGGTCCGCCGAGAAGGTCGATGGATATATTGGGCCGAACGGCGAGAACACCGGCACATGGACGGCCGGGCAGGTCGTGGAGACCCGCTCGCTGGGGTACCGATACGACCAGCTCTATCCGTTTCCACTGTTCAGCGTGGCCAGCCAGGGACCGGCAGGGGCGACGACGCGGACGCCGATCGGATCGACCGTCTACAAGCTGAGGGCCGAAGCCAGGCCGGGCGAGAGCGCGATGCGGATCGTGTTTCCGGATGACCTGACCGCGCGGCTGAGGGCGGCCGACGACACGGTGATGATCTCGGGCGTCGGATCGGTGGCCTATGCGATGGACCGACGGCTGCTGGACCGGTCGCTGGAGATCGCCATGACAGGCGGGACGCGGACCCTGGCGCTCGGATCGTCGCCGACCTTCGTGCATCTGGGGATGATGGGCGACGGGTCGATGGCCCACCATGCGATGCCGTATGACGCCTATGCGATCGGCTTCAACTTTGGCGACGAAATTCTGAACCTGGCCCAGCGTACAGAGGGGCCGATCGCGGTCGGTGTGATGGCCGAAGACCTGACGCCTTCAGTACGCCGGCCGCAGGCGCAGGGACGGGTGCTGGAGCTGAACGTGACCCTGACGGACATCCGCTGGTCATGAGTGCCCGACGGCTCCTGACGGTCGCCGTCGCGATCCTCGCCGTGGGCCTGCATGCCTGCGCGACGGTGCAGGAGCAGCAGCCCGCCGGTGCTCCGCCGCCTGCGCCTCCACCCCCGCCGCCGCCCGTGGCCATGGCTGCGCCGCCGCCCCAGGTCGATCTGTGGCCTGAGGGCCGGATTCCGATGTGTTTCGAGGCCGGGGCGGTCGAGGATGACTGGGCCCGCGAACAGGTCCGTGCCGCCGCCGGGGTGTGGGAGGCCCAGGCCGACGTCAAGTTCGACTTCGCCGAGACCTGTAGCGACCCCGAACGCGTCGCCATTCGCATCGTCCACGATCCCGAGATGTTCGCCTCGGCCAGCCACCGGGGCGTCAGCCTTAGAGACGGCGGGCGGATCGTGCTGAATGCCGAATATCTGGTCACCAACCGGTTGTGCGGACCGCGCGGCTATGTCGGGGAGTTCCGCTGCTTCTATGCCGACGCCCTGCATGAACTGGGTCACGCTCTGGGGTTCTCGCACGACCACGTCAGCCCGCGCGCGCCGAACTGTCTCGCGCGTACGACCACGCCCGAGACCATTGCGGCAGGCGAGACCTATTACGATCCGGCCTCGATCATGAACTATTGCAACGCCGACCGCTGGCTGGGTCAGCTGAGCCTCGCCGACATCTGTTCGGTGCGGGCGGCCTATGGCGTGCTGGTCGGAAATCGGCCGACGCGGGCCGACTGCTACGCCCTGGTCGGGGCCGCCCTGCCGGCGCGTTAGACCCGGGCGGCGGCCAGGGTTCGCTGGGCCTGTCGCAGGTGCAATCGCTCGACCATACGGCCGTTCAGCCGGATCGCGCCCTTGTCGGCGTTGGCCGGGTCGGCGAAGGCGTCGACGATGGTCTGTGCTGCCGCGACCTGACGTGCGTCGGGCGTGAAAACGGCGTTGCAGGGCGCGATCTGGGACGGATGGATCAGGGTCTTGCCGTCGAAACCAAACTCAAGGGCCTGTCGCGTCTGGGTCTCGAACCCCTTGAGGTCATCAAGGGTGTTGAAAACCCCGTCCAGGATGATCAGCCCGTGCGCCCGGGCCGCCGCCACCGCCAGCCCCATGGCCCCGACGAAGGGCGCACGCAGGGCGTCGGTCTGGACCCCCATTTCGGCGGCCAGATCGTTGGTGCCCAGCACGAAACCGGCGAGGGAACCGGTTCGGGCCGACGCCGCCATGGCTTCCAGCCGGAACAGGGAAACGGCGGTCTCGATCATGATCCACAGCGGCGTCCCGGCCGGCAGTCGCGCCGTATAGGCCTCTATCGCCGCGACATCGCTGACCTTTGGGGCCAGGATCGCATCGGGGGCCACCTCGGCCAGGGCCGTCAGGTCGTCCTCACCCCAAGGTGTGTCCAGGCCGTTGACACGCACCACAAGTTCGCGCCGCCCGAAGCCGCCGTCGCGCAACGCCGCCACCGCCTGGTCCCGGGCGAGAGACTTGAGATCGGGTGCCACAGCGTCCTCGAGGTCGAGGATCACGACGTCGCAATCCAGCGTCCGCGCCTTCTCGATCGCACGGGCATTGGAGGCGGGCAGGTAGAGGGCGCTGCGGCGGGGGCGATCGGTCATGGGCCAACCTACCGGTCCGGCAGGACCCGGCGCAACGGTGGCCGGTGATCAGCGCTTGAACGTCTCGCCCACGACCCCGGCGTCGGGCCCGTCGGGTCCCGCGCGCTCGGTGGACATCTTGCCGGTTTCCTTCACCGCCTTGTCCGACGTCGAGGCGTCGGGCTTTCCGGCTGGGCTGGCCCCGTTCTTTCGCCGGCCATCGGTCTGTTTGTCGGCCATCACTCGCTCCCTTGTCAGGAGCCGATAGCGGCTGGGGCCAGATCCGGTTCCGAAGTCTAGGGGCCGGGAACCGGCCCGCCGAGGTGACTTCAGCGCGACCCTCAGTGGTTGTCGCGAGGGTTGCCGAACTTGTCGATGATGCGGTGGTATTTGACCGCAGGCTCCAGGACCGCCCCTGTGCCCAGTTGGCCGACCGTGGCCCGTTGCAGCTCCTGCCAGGGAGTCTGGGACGGCGGGATCTTGAACCCTCCGGCCGCATCGAGGGCGGCGCGGCGCGCCGCCAGTTCGGCTTCGTCGATCAGGACGTCCACTCGGCAGGTGTTCAGGTCGACGCGGACGGGGTCACCGGTCCTGAGCAGGGCGAGGTTCCCGCCGGCGGCGGCCTCGGGCGAGGCGTTCAGGATCGAGGGCGAGCCGGAGGTGCCCGACTGGCGGCCGTCGCCAATACAGGCCAGGGCCGTCACGCCCTGTTTGATCAGGTAGGACGGTGGTCGCATGTTCACGACCTCGGCCGCGCCCGGATAGCCGAGGGGCCCCGCGCCGCGCATGAACAGGATGCTCTTCTCGGTGATCCCGGTGGCGGGATCGTCGATCCGGTGGTGGTAATCCTCGGGGCCGTCAAACACGACAGCAGGGCCCTCAAACGCGTTGGGGTCGTCAGGGTTGGCCAGATAGCGCTCGCGGAACTCGGCGGCGATCACGCTGGTCTTCATGATCGCGTTGTCGAACAGGTTGCCGCTGAGCACGAGGAAGCCCGCGTCCTCGACCAGGGGAGCCTCCATGGTCCGGATGACGTCGGGCAGCACGATTTCGGCGTTCCGGCAGTTGTCTCCCATGGTCTTGCCGTTGACCGTCATCGCACCTTCGCGGATCAGGCCCTTGCTCATCAGTTGTGCGACGACGGCGGGGACGCCGCCGGCCTGGTGGAAGTCTTCGCCCAGATAGGTCCCGGCCGGTTGCAGATTGACCAGCAGCGGCACGGCGTGGCCGTGGGTCTGCCACTCCTCGATCGGCAGGTCGACGCCTGAGTGCCGGGCCAGTGCCGTGATGTGGACCGGCGCATTGGTCGAGCCGCCGATGGCGGAGTTGACGACGATGGCATTGTGGAAGGCGTCGGGGGTCAGGATGTCCGAGGGCTTCAGGTCCTCATGGACCATGTCCACGATCCGCTTGCCGGTCAGATAGGCGATCTGCGGCCGCTCACGATAGGGTGCCGGGATGGCGGCCGAGCCGGGCAGGGACATGCCCAGGGCTTCGGCCAGGGAGTTCATGGTCGAGGCCGTGCCCATGGTGTTGCAATAGCCGACCGAGGGGGCCGAGGTGGCGACCAGGTTGATGAAACCCTCATAGTCGAGCTCACCCGCAGCCATCATCTCGCGGGCTTTCCAGATGATGGTGCCGGAGCCGATCCGTTCGCCCTTGAGCCAGCCGTTCAGCATGGGCCCGACCGACAGGGCGATGGCCGGGATGTCTACGGTGGCGGCCGCCATCAGACAGGCCGGGGTGGTCTTGTCGCAGCCGATGGTCAGGACGACGCCGTCCAGCGGGTAGCCGTACAGGAGCTCGACCAGACCCATGTAGGCGAGATTGCGGTCAAGTCCGGCGGTCGGGCGCTTGCCCGTTTCTTGGATCGGGTGAACCGGGAATTCCAGGGCGATGCCGCCCTGTTCGCGGATGCCCTCGCGAACCCGCTTGGCCAGTTCGATGTGGTGGCGATTGCAGGGGCTGAGGTCGGAGCCGGTCTGGGCGATGCCGATGATCGGCTTGCCCGAGCGCAGCTCTTCCAGCGTCAGCCCGTAGTTCAGGTACCGCTCCAGATAGAGGGCGGTCATGTCCGGGTTTTCCGGGTTGTCGAACCAGGCGCGTGAACGCAGCGGTTTAGCCATAGCGATTCTCTGAGTGGATTTACTCAGACAATTAGCGAAGCTTCTTTAGCTTGGCAAGTAATTGCTACCGGTGTCATCGCTCATTCATGGCACCGGCGGTCTGAGCCAGGGCGTGGTTTACCAGAGCCTCCATGGCCGCATGGGCTTCTTCGGCGTCTCCGGCGGCGACCGCATCATAGACCCGCCAGTGCTCCGGCATGGGGTCAGGTGGCAGGCGGCGCTTGCGCTGCTTGTAGTGGGTGGTCCAGCGAACGCCGGCTCCGATGGTCGACGCCAGGCTGATCAGCGGCGGGTTGCCGGTGGCGATCAGCAGGGCCTGGTGGAAGTCCCTGTCGGCCGACTGGCCCGCCTCGGTCTTGAGTGTGAGGCGCTCCATGTCGTTGAGCGCCTTCCTCATCTGGGTGAGCTGTTCGGTCGTCCGGCGCTTGGCGGCCAGGGCGGCGGCGGCGGGTTCGACGATCAGGCGCAGTTCGAACAGGCCGTCGACCATGACGCGACTGGGCTCGCTCTCGAAGAACCAGGCCAGCACATCGGGATCCAGCAGGTTCCACCGCTCCATCGGGAGGACGCGCGTGCCCGTCCGGGGCCGGCTTTCAACCAGGCCCTTGGCGGCCAGGATGCGGATGGCCTCGCGATAGGCGCTGCGGGACACCTTCAGCCGTTCGCTGAATTCGATCTCATTAGCCAGGATTTCTCCGGGCGGACAGCGGCCTGAAACGATCGCGGTCCCCAGATCGCGAGCGATGGCTCCATGAAGGCGTCCCTGGCCGGACGTGGGTCGGGTGAAGGCGGGCTTTGTCGTGGGAGGCATGATGGCGTCCATTCTATCACAGCCTTCTACAGGATTTCCGCCGACGGCGACCATTGACCGGATACCGAAATGCGCTCTATCGTCATGTTAGCGCTATCATCACCGGGGCAACCGGTGAGTAAACAGGGAAGAGACGAGATGACCGACGTGACCGGTAAACAGATGACGCTTGGTCGTCGCACGCTGCTGGCCAGTTTCGCGTCTGCGCTCGCACTCTCACAGATGCCTGGTGTCGCGAGGGCCCAGAGCCTGGCCAGGCCGGATGCGGACGCCTTGTACCGTGACCCGAATCAACCGGTCGACCGTCGCGTCGAGGATCTGCTTCAGCGTATGACGCTGGAAGAGAAGGTCGCCCAGATGGTCGGTATCTGGGAGACCAAGGGGCTGATCCAGAACCCGGCCGGCGACTTTGACCCGGCCAAGGCGACGACGGCGTTTCCAAACGGGCTCGGCCAGATTTCCCGGCCTCAGGACAAGCGCGGTGTCGATCCGACCCTGAACGGTGCTGCCGGGGCCGCCGGGGACGCGGTCAACCGCACCGGTCGCGAAACGGCCGACTATGCCAATGCCGCCCAGAAATGGGCCGTCGAGAACACCCGGCTGGGCATCCCGCTGATCCTGCATGAGGAAGCCTTGCATGGTTATGTGGCGCGCGGCGCCACCAGCTTCCCCCAGTCGATCGCCCTGGCCAGCACCTGGGATCCGGCTCTGCTGACGCGCGTGTTCAGTGTCGCGGCCCGCGAGATGCGGGCGCGGGGTGCGCAACTGGCCCTGGCTCCGGTCGTCGACGTCGCGCGCGATCCGCGCTGGGGCCGCATCGAGGAGACTTACGGCGAGGATCCGCATCTGGTGGCCGAGATGGGTCTGGCGGCGATTCGCGGCTTCCAGGGCGACACCCTTCCGCTCGCGCCCGACAAGGTCTTCGTCACGCTCAAGCACATGACCGGCCATGGGCAGCCCGAGAACGGCACGAACGTGGGGCCTGCGAACATCTCGGAGCGGACGCTGAGGGAGAATTTCTTCCCGCCGTTCGAGCGCGCCGTCACCGAACTGCCCGTCATGGCGGTCATGGCGTCGTACAACGAGATCGACGGCCTGCCTTCGCACGCCAACCGCTGGCTCCTGCATGACGTGCTGCGCGAGGAGTGGGGGTTCGACGGTGCCGTCGTGTCCGACTATTTCGCGGTGCGCGAACTGAACACCCGCCACAAGATGTTTGCCTCCATCGAGGAGGCCGCGATGCGGGCTCTCGACGCCGGCGTGGACATGGAGCTTCCTGACGGGGAGGGCTACAACAAGCTGCCGGGGCTGGTTCAGTCGGGCAAGGTCGATATCGCCGCGATCGACGACGCCGTGCGACGCGTCCTCAAGATGAAATTCCTGTCCGGCGCATTCGAGAAACCCTACGTCGACGCCCGACGCGCCGATGCCCTGACAGCGACGCCGGACGCGGTGGCCCTGGCCCGCGAGGCGGCGGCCAAGGCGATGGTCCTGCTCAAGAACGAGGGCAATGTACTGCCTCTGGATCCGTCGAAGATCACCCGCATGGCGGTGCTGGGGACCCACGCGCGCGACACGCCGATCGGTGGATACAGCGACGTTCCGGCCCATGTCGTCAGCGTGCTCGAAGGCATCCAGGCTCAGGCCGGCGGCCGGTTCGCCGTCGACTATGCCGAAGCGGTGCGGATCACCGAGAGCCGGTCTTGGAGCGCGGACAAGGTCGATCTGGTCGACCCCGAAGTGAATGCCGGCCTGATCCGCGAGGCGGTCGCCACGGCACGCAACGCCGACGTCATCGTCATGGTGCTGGGCGACAACGAACAGACCAGCCGCGAGGCCTGGGCCGATGAACACCTGGGCGATCGTGATTCGCTCGAGCTGATCGGCCAGCAGAACGATCTCGCCCGCGAAATCTTCGCCCTGAACAAACCGACGATCGTCGTCCTGCTGAACGGGCGGCCTCTGTCGGTGAATTTCGTCGCCGAGAACGCCGATGCCCTGATCGAGGGTTGGTACCTGGGTCAGGAGACCGGCCACGCCGTCGCCGACGCCCTGTTCGGCAAGGTCAATCCGGGCGGCAAGCTGCCGGTCTCGATTGCCCGGACGGTGGGGCAGTTGCCGATCTTCTACAACTACAAGCCGACGGCGCGCCGGGGCTATCTGTTCGACGAGACGACGCCCCTGTTCCCGTTCGGTTTCGGCCTGTCCTACACGACCTTCGATGTGTCGGCGCCGCGTCTGGCGAAGGCCACGATCGGACGGTTCGAGAAGGTCCGGGTCGAGGTCGACGTCACCAACACGGGCGCGCGCGCAGGGGACGAAGTCGTCCAGCTCTACGTCCGAGACGATCATGCGTCCGTCACCCGTCCGGTGCTTGAGCTCAAGCATTTCGAGCGCGTGAGCCTGGCACCTGGAGCCAAGACGACGGTGACGTTCGAACTGACGCCGCGCGACCTGTCCTTCTGGAACATCGACATGGAGCGGGTGGTCGAGCCGGGCACCTTCACCATCAGCGCTGGGTCGAACTCGGTCGATCTGAAGACCGCGACGCTGACCGTCGCCGCCTGACCGAACCAGACGTCGGAGCCGGGGCCTGTTCGCGAAAGCGGGCATGTCAGACGGCTCCGACGTCGACGCGATGTGCCCGAGATCGCTTGACACCGGGAGCAGGCGAGTCGAATGTGGTAGCGCTAACAAGAAAGACCGAGCTGCAAGCTCCGGCGGGGGACCATGACCAGAATCGTTGACTATCTGCCCGCCGACTGGCGCGACGCCTTGCTTCTGGGCCGGCTGGAGCTGCCGGAAGGCCCGACGCCCATCCTCGTGCGAGGCGGGCGTGTTCTCGACATCTCGCAATTCGCGGCGACCACGGCGGATGCCGCCGCCATGGCCGACCTGCGAACCGCGACGGGACCCGACCTGGGGGCTCTGGACGAGATGGAATTCGCGGTCGCGTGGGACGATGCCTCCGCCGGCGGCATGAAGCTGCTGTCGCCGCTCGACCTGCAATGCGTGAAGGCCTCGGGCGTGACCTTCGCGGTTTCCGCCGTCGAGCGCGTGATCGAGGAACGGGCGCGGGGCGATGCCGGCCGTGCCCAGGAAATCCGCAGCCAGCTGGCCGAACGAGTCGGCGCCGATCTGTCGGCGGTGAAGCCGGGTTCCGACCAGGCGATGGCGCTCAAGGACGCCCTGATCGCGGACGGCCTGTGGTCGCAGTATCTGGAAGTCGCGATCGGCAAGGACGCCGAAATCTTCACCAAGGCACCGGTGCTGTCGTCCGTCGGCTGGGGTGACTGGGTCGGGGTTCGGTCCGACAGCGCCTGGAACAATCCGGAGCCGGAAGTCGTCGTGGTCTGCGACGCCACGGGCCGCCCGGTGGGCGCGGCGCTCGGCAACGACGTCAACCTGCGTGACATCGAGGGACGCAGCGCCCTGTTGCTGGGCAAGGCCAAGGACAACAATGCGTCGGCGGCCCTGGGGCCTTTCATTCGACTGTTCGACGACGGTTTCAGCCTGGACGACGTGCGCAACGCCGTCGTCTCGCTGGAGGTCACGGGCGACGACGGGTTCGTGATGACGGGGGCCAGTTCGATGAACCTGATCAGCCGCGACCCGCTGGACCTGATCGGCCAGACGGTCGGCAAGACGCACCAGTATCCGGACGGTTTCGCCCTCTATCTGGGGACCATGTTCGCGCCGATCCAGGATCGCGACGCGCCGGGCCAGGGCTTCACCCACCACATCGGAGACCGGGTCAGGGTCTCGTCGCCGCGTCTCGGCGTTCTCGAGAACAAGGTGACGACCTGCGATCAGGCCCCGCCCTGGACCCTTGGCGTCTCGGGTCTGATGCGCAATCTCGCCGCTCGCGGCCTTCTGGGAACCGCCGTATGAGCCGTGCCATCTATCCGTCGCTGAAGGACCGTCTGGTCGTAATAACGGGCGGCGGCTCCGGCATCGGTGCCGGGCTGACCGAAGCGTTTGCGCGCCAGGGCGCGCGGGTCGTGTTCCTGGATGTCGCCGAGGTGGACTCGCAGGCGCTGGCCAGCGAACTGGCCACCCTCACGCCGGCACCGCGCTTCATGCTCTGTGATCTGAAGAACCTGTCGGCGCTCAAATCCACGCTCGCCGAGATCATCGAAGAGTACGGACCGGTCGATATCCTGCTGAACAATGCGGCGAACGACGATCGCCACAGCCTGACCGAGGTGACGCCGGAATACTGGGACGACCGGATCGCGGTGAACCTTCGCCACCTGTATTTCGCGGCCCAGGCCGTGGCCCCGGGGATGCGCGAACGAGGCAGTGGTGTGATCCTGAACCTGGGGTCGATCAGCTGGCATCTGGGCCTGCCGGACCTGTCGCTCTACGAGACCGCCAAGGCCGGGATCGAGGGGATGACGCGGGCCCTGGCTCGCGAACTGGGCGTCGATGGCATTCGCGTCTCCTGCATCGTGCCGGGCAACGTCAAAACCCCGCGTCAGATGAAATGGTACACGCCCGAAGGCGAAGCCGAGATCGTCGCCGCGCAATGCCTGAAGGGTCGGCTGGAGCCGCAGGACGTTGCTGCACTCGCGCTGTTCCTGGCGTCAGACGATGCACGTTTGATTACAGGGCATGAGTATTTCGTAGACGCCGGCTGGCGCTGAGGCGACGATCAATCCGGGCCAAAAGAGCCCATCGGGAGGATAACGACTATGGCTGGACCAACAGGGGGGCTTTCGGAGCCGACCAGCGCGGGCATGGACCGCGTCAATCTGGGCTTCATCATCGCCATCGTGGCGGTCGCGACGATCGGCGGACTGCTGTTCGGCTATGACAGTGGTGCCGTGAACGGCACGCAAGCGGGCTTGCAGGCCGCGTTCAACCTCGATGCCACGGGCCTCGGCTTTACCGTCGGCTCGCTGCTGATCGGTTGTGCTGTCGGGGCTTTCTTCGCCGGGCGACTGGCCGACATGGTCGGGCGGCGAACCGTCATGATCATGGCCGCGGTGCTGTTCCTCATCGGCGCGCTGATCCAGGGCTTCACCGACGTTCATGCGCTCTTCGTCGCCGCGCGCTTCGCCGGCGGCATGGCCGTGGGCGCCGCCAGCGTGCTGTCGCCGCTGTATATTTCGGAAGTTGCACCTGCCAATATCCGGGGCCGGATGAGCACGGTCCAGCAGGTGATGATCATCACCGGCCTGACCGCCGCCTTCCTGGTCAACTATTTCCTGGCCCAGTCGGCCGGGAGCAGCCTGGGCGAAATCGCCGGTGCCTCGGCCTGGCGTTGGATGTACCTGGCCCAGGCCGTACCCGCCGCCGTCTTCCTCGGTGCCCTGTTCCTGATCCCGGAGAGCCCTCGTTATCTGGTGATGCGCGGCAAGGACGAAGCGGCGCGCACGGTGCTGAACAAGCTGTTCGACGCCGAGGCGGCCGACCGCAAGCTGGGTGAAATCAAGGCCAGCTTCGACAAGGGCCACAAGCCCAGCTTTGCCGACGTCATGTCCAAGAAGACGCTGTTCCGCCCGATCGTCTGGGCCGGCATCATGCTCGCGACATTCCAGCAGTTCGTCGGCATCAACATCATCTTCTACTACGGCGAGACGCTTTGGCGCCTGGCCGGCGTGTCCGAAGAAGTCGCGCTGGAACGCAATATCCTGTCCGGTGCCGTGTCCATCGCGGCCGTGCTGGTCGCCCTGGCCGTGATCGACAAGGTCGGACGCAAGCCCCTGCTGCTGATCGGTTCGACCGGCATGGCGGTGACGCTCGCCGCGATGACCTGGGCGTTCAGCGGTGCCAGCGCAGACGCTGCCGGAAACCTCGCTCTGAGTGACACGGCAGGCCTTACCGCCCTGGTCGCGGCCAACCTGTATGTGATCTTCTTCAACTTCAGCTGGGGCCCGGTCATGTGGGTCATGCTGGGTGAGATGTTCCCGAACCAGATGCGTGGCTCGGCCCTGGCCGTGGCAGGTCTGGCCCAGTGGGGCGCCAACTATCTGGTGGTCCAGAGCTTCCCTGCGCTGGCCGACGGCATCGGCCTGGCCGGGACCTACGCCCTCTACACGGCATCGGCCGTGATCAGCATCTTCCTTGTCCGCTCCTTCATCCAGGAGACGAAGGGCAAGGAGCTCGAAGATATGCAGGGCTGAGCCGACAATCGATGCGTCCGGCCGCGCGATCCATGCCAGTTCGGCATTCGCGTGGCCGGGCGGCCACCCTACATAGATGACGAACCTCTCCCCAAGGATACGACCATGACCGACACCCTCGACCTCGCCCACTGGATCAACGGCGAGAAGGTCAATGCAGATCGACCCGGCGAGAGCCACAACCCGTCCAACACCAACGAGATCATCGCCCGCACGCCCAAGGGCGGAGCGGCCGAGGTCGATCTGGCCGTCGCGGCGGCCAAGGCGGCCTTTGAATCGTGGTCCGAAGCCTCGCCCGAGGTGCGGTCCGACATCCTCGACAAGGCGTCGAACATCCTGATGGAGCGCCGCGAACAGGTCGGGCGGCTGCTGTCGCGCGAAGAGGGCAAGACCCTGGCCGAGGGGATCGGCGAGACGGCGCGGGCCGCCCGCATTCTGAAGTATTTCGCCGGCGAGGCCCTGCGCATCCACGGCCAGAACATGCTGTCGACGCGGCCGGGTGTGGAGATCCAGACCTATCGCCAGCCGGTCGGCGTGTTCGGCCTGATTACGCCTTGGAACTTCCCGATCGCCATCCCGGCCTGGAAGATCGCGCCCGCCATCGCCTTCGGCAATACGGTCGTCATCAAGCCGGCGGGTCCGACCCCGGCGACTGCCGAGGCCCTGATCGCCATCCTGCATGAGGCGGGCCTGCCCGCCGGCGTGGTCAATATGGTCATCGGCGACGGCGACGTCGGCCGCGCCATCGTGGCCCACAAGGACATCGACGGCATCTCCTTCACAGGCTCGCAAGGGGTCGGCCAGGGCGTGGGCAAGGGTGCCATGGAACGCCAGGCCCGGGTCCAGCTCGAGATGGGCGGCAAGAATCCGCTGGTCGTTCTCGACGATGCCGATCTGGACCGCGCCGTGGCCATCGCGCTGGACGGCTCCTTCTTCGCCACGGGCCAGCGCTGTACGGCGTCCAGCCGCCTGATCGTCCAGGACGGCATCCACGATCGCTTCGTCGAGGCCTTGGGGGAAAAGGTCCGTGCCCTGAAGGTCGGCGACGCCCTGGATCCCTCGACCCAGATGGGTCCGGCGGTGTCCGAGAGCCAGATGGAGACCAGCTACAAATACATCGACATCGCCCGTTCGGCCGGTGGGCGGATCGTCACCGGCGGCAACCGTCTGAACCTCGACAATCCGGGTTGGTACGTCCAGCCGACCCTGATCGCCGACACGTCCCCCGACGCCGTGATCAACACCGAAGAAGTGTTCGGCCCGGTCGCCTCGACCATCCGCGTCAAGAGCTATGACGAGGCCCTGGAGATCGCCAATGGGGTCGAGTTCGGCCTGTCGGCCGGGATCGCCACGACATCGTTGAAGTATGCGCGGGACTTCCAGCGTCGCTCCAAGGCCGGGATGGTGATGGTCAACCTGGCCACTGCGGGCGTCGACTATCATGTCGGGTTCGGCGGATCCAAGAAGTCCAGCTACGGTGCGCGCGAGCAGGGCTACAACGCCGCCGAGTTCTTCACGCAGCACAAGACCGCCTACAGCTGGAGCTGATCGCCGGCTCCAGAGTTGGGTTGTAACGGACAGGCGTCATCCTCGGATGACGCCTTTTCTGTCAGGACGCCCGGCAGTAGCCCGAGATGAAATCCTCATGCCGGGGCATCTGGGCGACGAGATCGCCGATGACCCGGGTCAGGACGCCCATCCGTTTCTGGACCAGGGCTGTGGGGAGGGTATCGGCCAGGGGCTCATAGGTTCGGGGCATGACGCCCTGGCCCAGAAGTACGGCGACCCAGCTGGCCTCGCTGAACAGCTCGTCCTCGTATCGGAACAACCTGCCCGTGGCGCGGAACAGGTCGATCTTGCGGGCCAGTGTGTCGGGGATCGGCATGTCGCGAACCTGACGCCAGAAGGCCGTGTCGTCGCGCGCCGTCGCCTTGTAGTGCAGGATGATGAAGTCGCGGACCTGCTCGAACTGCTGTTGCGAGAGCCGGTTGTATTCGGCGATCAGAAGCGGATCGAAACGCCTGTCAGGCATCATCGTCATCAGCTTGGAGATCCCGCTCTGGATCAGGTGGATGCTGGTCGACTCAAGCGGTTCCAGAAAGCCCGACGCCAGGCCCAGAGAGACGCAGTTCTTGATCCATTGCGATTTCCGCCGCCCGGTCACGAAGCGGAGCGCGCGGGGCTCGTCGAGCGCGGGGGCGTCCAGACCGGCCATCAGCTCGGCCCGGGCCTGATCTTCGGAGGTGTGGCTGCTGCAATAGACGTGGCCATTGCCCGTGCGGTGCTGCAACGGAATACGCCAGCGCCAGCCGGCGGACCCGGCGGTAGACCGGGTATACGGTGCCAGGGTCGTCACGCGCTGCGTTGGAACCGCAAGAGCCCGGTCGCAGGGAAGCCAGTGCGACCAGTCCTCATAGCCCGCGTGCATGGCCTTCTCGATGATCAGGCCCTGAAAGCCCGAGCAGTCGATGAAGAGGTCCGCTTCCAGCCGCCGCCCATCGGCCAGGATCACCGCCTCGACGAAGCCATCCCCGGCGCGCAGCACGGTGTCGACGATTCGACCTTCGTGCCGGACCACCCCCCTGGCCTCTGCATGACGCCGCAGGTAGCGGGCATAGAGACCGGCGTCGAAATGATAGGCGTACTTCAGGGTCTGCAACGCGGGCGGCGCATCGCGGTCCGGCTTTATGAACCGACCGGCCTCGGCGGCGACGGTACTGAGGTTGTAGGCACCGAGAGGCAAGGCTTCGCCGGCGGCGCGCTGTCGCAGCCAGTGCTGGTGAAACTGGACGCCGTCCATGCCCACGCCGAACGGGCCGAACGGATGCATGTAGCGGTCGCCGGTCCGGCCCCACTCGACGAACTCGATGCCGAGCTTGAACGTCGCCTGGGTGGCCCGCATGAAGTCGGCCTCGTCGATGCCGAGCAGGCCGTTGAAACTGACGATCGGCGGGATGGTCGCCTCTCCGACCCCCACGGTGCCGATCTCTTCGGATTCGACGACCGAGACCCGGGTCACGCCATTGCCCGAGAGCCGGGACAGGGCCGCAGCCGCCATCCAGCTGGCTGTGCCGCCGCCGACCACCAGGATGTGGCGAAGGGCTTCGGAATTGCGGTCAGGGGTCTGCATCGCCGACGACTATAGCCTCGGATATGTCTGACATAAGCGCTATTCTTCGCGCGATGACACCGTGTCCCACCGCCATCGCCAATGCACGCGTCGAACGGCTCGGTGCCGAGCAGGAGCCTCTGCTGGTCCTTGACGAGGCGGTGACGGATGCAGAGCGGCTGGTGGATGTCGCGGCCGAGACGACGACCTTTGATGATGCCGCCGTCGGTGGGGACAATTTCTATCCGGGGCGGCTGGCACCCGCGCCGTTGGACTATGTCGGGGGCCTCAGCCGCGCTCTCGATCCACTGATCCGCGAACATTACGATCTGCGGGGCGTCGCGCCGTGGCGGGCCAGTTGCAACTTCGCTCTAGCGACCCTGTCACCTGAACGCCTCGGCCTCGCGCAACGCATCCCGCATGTGGATACGGTCGATCCGCTCCAGTTCGCGGTGCTGCACTATCTCTGCGACCCAACCTTTGGCGGCACGGCCTTCTATCGTCACCGGTCCACAGGATACGAAACCCTGACGGTGGATCGACTGGAGACCTATCAGTCCTCGCTGGATCGAGAGCTTGAGGCGGAGCCGCCGCAGTCGGGCTATATCGATGGCGATACGGCCCAGTTTGCTCTGACGCATCGGGCGGACTGCGCCTTCAATCGCGTCATCGTCTATCGGAGCTGCCTGCTCCATTCGGGCCAGATTCCCCGGCCGGAAGCGCTGTCGGCCGATCCCCGCCAGGGCAGGCTGACAGCCAACATCTTCCTGACCTATCGGCCCGTCCGGTCAGCACCGTAGGTCTCTATCCGCGTCTCAGGCCGGCGGCGAGGAAGTCGCGAATGCGGCGAGCCAGGGTCGGCGTCATCCGGCCCAGGACACCCTGACTCCGATCCGGGATATGGGCGGCGGGGTCGCCGTCGGCTTCAAAGACATAGTGTTCGAACATGGCGCGCCAAGCGTCCCGATGAGCGGGTGGCAGGGGCCGCACCGTCATCACCGAATGGATCATGGCCTCGAACGGGGAGGGCGGCGCGCCGGCCGCGTTCCACCAGTAGTTCACCAGCAGATTGAACGGCGACAGGGCCTCGACCTGGTGCCACCAGAGCGGCGGGATATAGATGGCGTCGCCCGGCCCGAGATCGGCCGTCACGGCGTGCGACATGGCCTTGGCAAAGCGGGGAAAACGTTCGAGATCGGGGTTTTTCACGGACACGAGGCTGACCGGCTGGCCCGCAAGGGTGAAGTCCAGCGGGCCCACATACAGGTTCCTGACCTGCTCCGGCGGAAACAGGGTGAATCGCCGACGGCCGGCGGCGACGCAGGCGATGTTGTCCGAGAGATCATAGTGGGTCGAGACCGTGACGGCGTTGCCGATCCACAGCCGCGCCATGGCCCGGGGATCCAGCAGCGGCAGGACGTGGGACTTGGCGAAATCGGGAACGCAGCCGTCCGCGACGGCGGCTCCGGCATAGAGCGAGGGAGCCTGTGGCTCGATCCGGCATGCAAGCAGCCGATCAAGGATATCGACCAGGGACGCCTGTCCGCGCTCGAAATTCGTGCCGGTCAGAGTGTCGTCATAGAAGAAGCGCCCGCCGATCCCGGGCGCTCCCGTGAAGGTCTCGAGCGGCTGGCCGTTGGCGTGGGTCCTGAGCCAGCCGGCAACGGCTTCGTCGCTGTCTCGTCCGGCCCGGACGACGGGCCAATCCGAAACCTGGTTCCTGAGGACCACGGGCGCATAGGCGGGAAGAATGTCGCGCTCGAACTCGGCCCGGCTGACGGCCTCCCGGACCGGAATGGGTTTCGCTTGGGGTAGCGGGGAACGCGACACGGAGACCATGGGCACAGACTAAAGAAAAAGCCCCGACGGGTGAACCGTCGGGGCTGAAGGTGGTCGTCAGGGGTGGGTCTAGAAGGTGGCGCGCACGATGAAGGTGAAGCGCCGGTCGTTGATGAACCAGGAACGGCCGGTCCTCAGCAGGTCATTGTTGAGGACCTGGGACGTGCGGGTGACCTCGTCGGTCAGGTTGACCGCCTGAATGCCGATCTTGACGTTGTCGTTCAGCGAGTAGAACGCCGACCCGTCAAGTTGGCCGGTCGCCTCGTTCATGATCGGCGCGAACGGGACGATGACGTCGCGCGGCGTGATCAGGAACTCGGAGCGCCAGGCGTAGGCCAGACGGATGGCGATCGGTCCCCGTTCGTAGAAGCCTGCCAGGTTGGCCGTATGCTCCGACAGGTTCTGGAGCGGCAACAGGCTGGTGTCGATGTTGGCGACACGTCCGGCAGCCACGTCCGGGTCGGTGTTGGACAGGGTGCTCTGGGGAACGCCCTCGGAGTCGATGTAGGTGTAGTTGGCGTTGAAGCCGAAGCCGGCGAACCGTTCGGGCAGGATGGAGTCGAGCGTGGCCTGCCAGGCGATTTCAAAGCCCTTGACCGTCGCGGTTTCGTCGGAGTTGACCGGCGTTGTCACCACGGCGTCGAAGGTTGCGCCGTTGTTGGTGAAGGCCTGACGCACCGTGCCGTTGGTGATGACGTCATTCAGGCGCTTGTAGAACAGCGAGAAGGTGAACGAGCCGGGGTTGCCATAGTACCATTCGAACGAGGCGTCGAAGCTGTCTGCCTGGATGGGCTTGAGCAACGGGTTGCCGACGGCGAAGCGACCGGTCGGGCGACCGTCCACGATGTCGAGTTCGTTGGCCGACAGGTTCACGTTGAAGAAGTTGCGCGTGAGACCAATGTCCGGCGGCGTGATGGCCTTCGAATAGCCGAAGCGGAAGATTTTTCCGCCGTCCATCTCGGCCTTCAGGTTGAAGCTCGGCAGGAGGTAGTCGAACGTCGTCTCTGCGGTATCCGCGACGATCGCGCCGTTGGCAAAGTTGCGGGCCGCCTGGCGGTTTGCGGGCGAGACCAGTCGACAGAAGGCCGTCGGGGTCGTGCCCACCGGAACGGCGGCGCATTCCGCCTCGGTGCTGAAGGTACCGCGGGGGAAGGCCAGATACCCGCCGGCCTGACGATCGGTCCTGGTGTAACGCAGGCCCATGTTGCCGCTGAGCCTGACGCCGTTGGACAGCTCTCCGGCGTATCGAAGCATTCCGTAGAATGCATCGCTCTGTTCATCGACCGGGTTGATCTCGTTCAGGCGGTACTGCGTTCCGGGGACCACATCGCATCGCATGGCCAGGGGCACCCAGTTCTGCGGGCAACCGTCGCCGCCGAGGCGCGCACGCCATTCGTCACCGACCAGAAGGCCGAAGGCGGCATAGGCGTCGTAGTTCTGGACGATGTTCTGATTGTAGAAGAGGCGAGGCTGGTCGCCCGTGGGGACCGGGACCTGGCCGCGGAAGAAGTTGCTGAAGGCGAAGGTCTCGAACATCGATCCGACGAGGGTGCCGGCCGTGCCGGGAACGCCGGTTTCGCCTGGTGTCGGCACGCCATCAGCAAGGTCGTTGAGCCAGACGGGCCCGCCGCCGCCCCACTGTTCGCTGATCACACCCCAGTTGTAGGAGGAGAAGCGCGTGGTCTGTTCGCGCTCGGCGCGGCGATAGCCGAACCGGACGGATTCCAGCCAGCTGTCCTCGTCGAACGAATATTCGCCGTCCAGCTTGATGGCGGTCAGTTCGCCCTCGCTGTCCTCGGCATGGTCCATGTTGTTACGGACGAAGCTGTTGAACGGGTCGCTGAAGTTGGCGTTGGCACCGTTGTAGTAGCGCGGGCAATCCGTATCCGGGGTCGGCGGCGTGGCCGGGCACTGTCTGACGGTGCCGTTCTCCGACGGCGGCAGGAAGGTGACGATCGGCACCTCGTCGCCGCGCAGCTGGATCTGCGCGTTCTGGTAGGTGGATGCCCACAGGGTCGCGTCGAGGTTCTCGACCGTCGATTCGACACGCTGGAGGTCCAGCGCGAACTTCAGCTTGTCGGTCGGCGTCCATTTGAAGTTGAAGCCGTAGTCGGTGGTGATGTTCTCGGAGAAGACGTCGCGGCGCTGGTTGTTGCTCTGCAGACCGAACGGGGGGGTGCGGTTGTCGCGACCGTCCTGCTGGTCGGCGCGCCAGCCGGTCGGGCCGGTGATGGTGCCGTTGGTGAAGACGCCGTCGTCGCCGAACTCGAACGTCGTGCCGAGAACCGGTCGCGAGTCGCCGTTGGAGGTGACGTTGTCGGTGGCGATCTCGACCGCATGCTCGGTCCAGGCCTGGGTCGCTTCGGAGCGCAGGAACTGCGCCGTGGCGATCATGGTCCGGTCAGGGCTGCGCCATTGAGCGGCCGCAGCATAGCCGGTCCGCTGACGATCGAATTCCTGCGAGCGGAACGAGGCACCGCGCGGGAAATAGATCGGCTGCGATGCAATGCCCGACCGCAGCGAGAAGTTGGAAATCTGCTGGCCGTCGCCGCGGGACTTCAGCTGCGAATCGACGAAGTTGGCCAGGAAGCCGAACTCACCGAGCGAGTTTTCCCAGCGCTTGCTGCCCAGGATCGAATAGGTGGGCGTGTATTCCTCGGCCAGGTCGCCGTAGCTGAGTTCGGCCGAGGCCGACAGAACGTCTCCGGCTTGATCGAACGGGACGCGGGTTCTCAGGTTGACCGTGCCGGCGATGCCACCCTCGATCAGGTCGGCCGACTGGTTCTTGAACACGTCAACGCCGGCGAGCAGTTCGGACGGCACGTCGGCAAACCCGAGAGCGCGACCGTTGTTGGCCGTGAATGCGTCGCGTCCGTTGAACTCGGAGCGGACGAAGGTCAGGCCGCGCACGACCACGCCGCTGCCTTCGACGGAGAAGTGGTCAGGGTCCACACCGGCGGCGAAGCGGTCGATCGAGACGCCCGGGACGCGTTGAAGAGCCTCGGTGACGGAACGATCGGGCAGGGCCCCGATGTCCTGGGCGCTGATCGAATCAACGAAGACTTCGGCGTTGCGCTTGATGGTCTGGGCGCTTTGCAGGCTGCCACGGATGCCGGTGACCACCACTTCCTCGACCTCGGTGTCGTCGGGATCGTCCTGGGCCGGAGTCGTCTGGGCCCAGACGGGTGCGCCGTAGACAGCAGCGGCGACCGCGAGAGCCGAGGCCCCGTGACGCGCCCAATGGCGACTGTGGGCCCGAGCGGGCGCAGTTGTGGTGGTGGTCTGATGCATTCGATTTCTCCCCAGGTGTTATAAAGTAGCGCCTTGGTAACGCTACCATTGGTTCGAGACATACCGCAGTCTTGCGGCACCTTCAAGTGTCTGAGTAATGAGGGGGCGTGCCAAATAACCGCCTGATTTTGTTGCGTTGCACAAATCGAAAGCGGCTTGCGGACGGCCGGTCGGCCGTGGTCAACAAAGGCCGGGGTTGGGAGCGCTAACGGACATGTCTGGGGCACGGATCCGAAAGATCGTCATCGTGGGCGGCGGCACGGCGGGCTGGATGACGGCGGCGGCGCTGTCGACCCTGCTGAACCGTTCTGGTCTGAGCATTAGACTGGTCGAGTCCGAAGAGATCGGGACCGTCGGGGTCGGTGAGGCGACCATCCCGCACATCCGCAGCTTCAACCAGAGGCTGGGTCTGGACGAAGACGAGTTCATGGCCCGGACCCAGGCCACCTTCAAACTGGGCATCGAGTTCCGGGATTGGGGCCGTCTGGGCGACTCCTACATCCACCCCTTCGGTGCCTATGGTCGGTCGATCGAGCGTGTGGGCTTTCACCACCACTGGCTGCGACTGAGGCGCGCGGGCGTGGCGGCCGATATCCACGACTATTCCCTGCCGGTCGTGGCGGCGCGCATGGGGCGGTTCATGCGGCCGGAGACCGACCCCCGGTCCCTGCTGTCCACATTCTCCTATGCCTTCCAGTTCGATGCGGGGCTCTACGCCGCCCATCTGCGCCAGCATTCGGAGGCGCGAGGCGTTGTGCGCCGCGAAGGCCGGGTCGTGGATGTCGAGCTCGACCCGGACAACGGCCACATCCGCAGCGTCGTCCTGACCAGTGGCGAGCGACTGGAAGGCGACCTCTTCATCGACTGCTCGGGCTTCCGCGGTCTTCTGATCGAAGGCGCACTGAAGGCCGGCTATGAGGACTGGACACGGTGGCTGCCGTGCGACCGCGCCGTCGCGGTGCCGTGCGACACCGTCGAGGCCTCGACGCCCTACACCCGGGCCACGGCCCTGGAAGCCGGCTGGTCCTGGCGGATCCCGCTGCAGCACCGGGTCGGCAACGGCTATGTCTATTCCAGCGCCTTTCTGTCGGATGAGGCTGCGGTCGAACGCGTCATGGGCCGTCTGGAGGGGCCGGCTCGCGCCGAGCCGCGCATGCTTCGTTTCACGACCGGGCGGCGGCGCAGGCAATGGATGCACAACTGCGTCGCCATCGGCCTGTCGAGCGGGTTCCTGGAGCCGCTTGAGTCGACCAGCATCCATCTGATCCAGGCCGCGATCACCAACCTCGTCGAGCTGTTCCCCGACGCGGACCACGATCCCGCCGACGCCGACGAGTTCAACCGGATCATGGAGCTGGAGTACGACCGGATCCGCGATTTCCTGGTGCTGCACTACAATGCCACGGAACGGGACGACACGCCGTTCTGGAACCATTGCCGGACCATGCAGGTGCCCGACAGCCTCGCCGAGAAGGTGGCTCTGTTCAAGGAGCGCGGCGTCGTCGCCCGTTATCGCGACGGCCTGTTTCTGGAGCCGAGCTGGCTTGCGGTCTATTTCGGCCAGAGGATCGAACCCGACGCCTACGACGCGCTCAGCGACCGGGCACCCGAAGCGGCCCTGGCCGGGGCGCTCGAGACCCTGCGGACATCCGTGCAGCGGGCTGCGGCGGCGATGCCGTCGCATGAGGCCTTCGTGAAGGCCTGCTGTGCAGCCAAGGCCATGGCATGACACGCAGCGTCCTTATCGTCGGCGGCGGTTCGGCGGGCTGGATGACGGCGGCTGCGCTTGCGCGTGCGACTCGCGGACGCGTGTCGGTGCGTGTGCTGGAAGACCCGGACCAGGTCGAGGACACCGGGGTCCTGGGGCCGTTCGAAGCGACCCTGCCGTCGCTGAACGGCTTCAACGCCTCACTGGGTCTGAACGAGGCGACGCTGATCGCCAGGGCGAACGCGACCTATCGGCTGGGGACGATGTTCAGGTCGTGGACCCGCCGGGATCACGACTACATCCATCCCTTCAGTGAGTTCGGCGGAACCCTGGACGGGGTGCCGTTCCATCATCACTGGCTGAGACTCAAGGCGGCCGGGATGGCACCGCCGCTCGAAGCCTTCGCGGTCGCGGCCGTGGCAGGGCGGGCAGGGCGGTTCAGTCTGCCGTCGGACGACCCCCGCTCCGTGACCTCCACCATGGGCTATGGGCTGCACCTGCCGGTCGCGGACTATGTCGCCGTCGTCAACGAGGTCGCCGTCGCAGCGGGCGTCGAGCGGATCGCGGGCCGGTTCGTGGACATCGAGCGGCGCGCCGACGGGGAGGGCCTCAAGGCCGTCATCGCCGGCGACGGACGTCGGTTCGAGGCCGATCTGTTCATCGACGCGACGGGCCAGAAGGGTGATCTAATTTCACGCCTGGACGCGGGCCGGGTCGATTATTCGCACTGGCTCCCGGCCGACTGCATCAGCGGTGCCCTGGGCCCGGTCGAAGGCCTGGGCCCGCTGACGGAGGCGAAGGCCTTGCGGGGCGGCTGGTCCTGGAAGGCCGCCCTGGGGAACGGCGTCGGGACCATGCGGGTCTCGGCCAGCGCCTTCGAGGCCTCGGGCGCACAGCCGCAGATCAGATTCCGCAATGGACGGCGGACACAGGCCTGGGTCGGCAACTGTGTCGCCATCGGGTTGTCGGCAACGACCCTTGAGCCCCTGGAGGCGTCCGGTCTGCATCTGGTTCAGAGCGGCGTGAGCAAGCTGCTGGGGTTGTTCCCGTCGGACGGCGCGATGACGTCTGCTGCTGCCGAGTACAATCGTCTGATTGCGGCCGAGGCGGATCGGCTGCGGGACTTCATGATCCTGCACTACCGGGCGAATGCCCGCAAAGGCGAGCCGCTGTGGGACGCTGTCCGCAATACGGCTCCACCGGATGAACTGGCCCACAAGATTCGAATGTTCTCAAGTCGCGGGCGCGTCAGTCTGTACGACGAGGAAACCTTCGAGGACTCCAGCTGGATCGCCGTGTTCATGGGCCAGAACGTCAATCCGCGACGGTACCATCCGATCGTCGATCAGACGCCGATCGCGGATCTGGCCGCACGTCTGGGACGTATGCAGGCGGTGATCGGTCAGGCTGTCGAAGCCATGCCGACCCACGCCGAGATGCTGACCCGATACTCACGCGAACCGACACAAACCAGGCCATCGTGACCCATGACGACTGACAACCGCATACGAAAGATCGCCATCGTCGGCGGGGGCACGGCAGGCTGGATGACGGCGGCTGCCCTGGCCAAGATCCTGGGCCCCGGTTACGCCGAGATCACTCTGATCGAGTCCGATGAGATCGGGACCGTCGGCGTCGGTGAGGCGACGATCCCCCAGATCCGAACCTTCAACACCATGCTGGGTCTGGACGAGGACGAGTTCATCCGGCGCACCCAGGGGACCTTCAAGCTGGGGATCCAGTTCCGCGACTGGGGCCGCATCGGAGACCGCTATTTCCATCCGTTCGGCCCGTTCGGCGTGGATATGGAGGGTGTGTCGTTTCATGCCTTCTGGCTGCGGCTGAACCAGCAGGGCGATTCCTCGTCGATCTCCGAATACTCCCTCCAGGCCATGGCGGCCGAACGGGGCAAGTTCATGCGTCCCATCGATGCCGGCCGATCGCCCCTGTCCAAGATCGCCTATGCCTTCCATTTCGATGCGGGACTGTATGCCCGCTATCTGCGGGAATATTCCGAGGGTCGCGGCGTCACCCGACTTGAGGGCCGGATCGTCGACGTCGCCCTGCGCGGCGAGGACGGGTTCGTCGAACGCCTGACCCTGGACGACGGGCGCACGGTCGAAGCCGATCTTTTCGTCGACTGCTCCGGCTTTCGCGGGCTGCTGATCGAGGGGGCATTGAAGACCGGCTATGATGACTGGTCGCACTGGCTTCCCGCTGACCGGGCCGTCGCCGTTCCGTGTGAGAGGGTGGAGGACCCCGCACCCTTCACGCGCTCGACCGCGCGGGCGGCTGGATGGCAATGGCGGATCCCGCTCCAGCACCGGACCGGGAATGGCTACGTCTTCTCGAGCCGGTTCATCGACGAGGCGGACGCGACGGTGGACCTGCTGAGCCAGCTGGACGGCAAGGCCCTGGCCGAACCCCGGACGCTTCGCTTCACGACCGGAAGACGCCGGAAGTCCTGGAACCGGAACGTCGTGGCGCTGGGACTGGCGTCCGGCTTCATCGAGCCGCTCGAATCTACGAGCATCCACATGGTCCAGAGCGGTATCGCCAACCTGCTGGCCATGTTCCCGACCAAGGCCTTCGAACAGGCCGAGACCGACCGGTTCAACCGGGTCGTCGCCTATGAGGCCGAGCGGATCCGCGACTTCATCATCCTGCACTACAACGCGGCCCAGAGAACGGACACCGACTTCTGGAACTACGTCCGGACCATGCCGGTGCCGGACAGCCTTCTTGAAAAGTATGAGATTTTCCGCAGTCGGGGCCGGGTGTTCCGGGAGAACGAGGAGCTGTTCAACGACACCAGCTGGTTCGCCGTCATGATCGGCCAGAATGTCGCCCCGGCCAGTTACGATCCGGTCGCCGATGTCCTGACTCTTGAGGAGACCCGGCGGCGACTGGCCCAGACGGCCGAGGCGATCCGGAACTCGGCGAACTATATGCCGGCCCACGCGGCGTTCATTGCCGAGCATTGTGCTGCCTGATGGTGCGGGCAGCTTGGCCTTAAGCCTTGTCGCCGTCGTCGGGCCATGTAATTGTCTGAGTTGTTGATCGACGCGACATGCCGCTCGCGCGATCGACGCCAACTTGAAATTCGATCAGCCGGGCAAGAGCTGAGTGGCGGGGGCCTTGCATGCACGCAATGACGACGACCGAGATATTCCTGATCGCGCTGCTGCTGATCTTCACGGCACCGTATCTGATCTGGCGTGGGCTGCGCACCGAATACTATGCGCCCCTGGTCGTGGTTCAGATCATCTGCGGGATCCTGCTGGGGCCCGGGGTGCTGGGTGCGGTGGCGCCGGGATACTATGAGTTCGTCTTCAACCCCCAGGTCATCACGGCTCTGAACGGCGTGGCCTGGTGGGCCGTGATGATCTTCGTCTGGATCGCGGGGATCGAGCTGGACCTCAAACAGGCCTGGGCGCGCCGCGGTGAGACCGGGGTCACCGCCGGGCTGGCCCTGACCGTGCCCCTGATATTCGGCGCCGTGGCCGGTATCGCGATGCTCCAGCTTCCGGGTTGGGTCGGGCCGAATGGCCAGCCGTGGCAGGTCGTGCTGGGCATCGGCATGGCCTGTGCGGTGACGGCCCTGCCGATCCTGGTGCTGTTTCTCGAAAAACTGGAGATCCTGCGTCTGCCGCTGGGCCAGCGTGTGCTTCGGTACGCCAGCCTGGACGACATAGCCATCTGGGGCGTTCTGGCCCTGATCCTGCTGGACTGGGAGCGGGTCGGACGTCAGGCGATCTTTCTGGTGGGCTTCGCCGTCGCGACCTATGCAATCCGGGCGCTGATGAAGCGGCTGCAGGAACGCGATCGCTGGTACGTCTCCCTGATCTGGCTGGCGGCCTGCGGATTCGCGGCCGACTGGTGCGGGTTGCACTTCATGGTGGGGGCCTTCCTGTCGGGGGCCGTGCTGGATGGCGAATGGTTCGACCGCAAGCGGATGGACCAGTTCCGCGACCATATCCTGTTGGCCATCATGCCGGTCTTCTTCCTCAGCACCGGACTGCGCACCCAGTGGGACGTGGGCGGGGTGGCGGTGTTCGGGGCTGCGGCCCTGCTGCTGGTCGCCTCGGTGGCGGGCAAGCTGGCGGGTCTTCAGATCGCCGGTCGCATCCTGAAATGGGAGAAGGGCGAGGCCTCGATCATCGGGTGGCTGCTTCAGACCAAGGCCCTGATCATGATCATCTTCGCCAATATCCTGCTGGACCGGGGGATCATCACCAACGAGACCTTCACCGCGCTTCTGCTGATGGCCGTCGGATCGACGATGCTGACCATCCCGATGGTCACACCGGCCCTGCGCAAGCTGAAGGCGCTGGCGGGCAAAGGCGGCTAGCCGGGCGACAGGAAGGCCGCGACCCAGACGAAGGGCGCGTTCCAGTTGATGGCCACCTCGTTCTGGGTGAAGGCCCCGATGTCGTCGCGCCAGCAGGTCTGGGGCAGGCATTTCCCGCGCATGGTCTCGGCGACGGGATCGCTCATATTGGTGTTGTTCGGACCGCCCGACAGCACCCCTGCCGGCGGCATCGGATAGGCGGTGTCGCTGGAGTGGGCCCAGAACCGGTGGTGCGGATGGCGCATCGGCCGGTCGCCATATCCGGTCACATAGGACTGATCGAGCGGGTTGCGGCCCAGCACATAGTCCATGGCGGCCACGACCCCGTCCCTGAACGCAGGCTCTTTGGTGAAGTCATGAACCAGGCCCAGCACCATCGCCCGGTTCATCAGATTGCCGTTGGAGCCCCAGCTGTAGTCGGGACCTGCGAAGGGCTGGCCATATCCCTGTGTCGCGCCTTCGGCGAGGTATGCCCGGCCGGCCGCGACCAGGGACTGGCGGGCACGTTGGCGCTCGGCTTCGGGCAGACGGTCGCTCGACAGCGCCAGGGCGATGGTCCCCAGCGCTCCGACGCCGTTCCAGCCGATGTCCCCCGTCGCCCGATCTCCGATAGGGCCCGCCAGATAGTGGGGCGACGACCTCAACGCCTGCAGCAGGGCCGCGTCGCCGGTGGTGAGGTACAGTTCGGCCAAGGCCCAGTAGAACTCGTCGCTCAGGTTGCCGTCGCCGTAATCGCCACCCCCGTTGAACGAGCCGACGGCATAGATGTCAGGGTGGCGTTCCGCTGCGGCCATCCCGCGCTTTGCAGCCTCCAGGGCACGGGCCGAGAATCCGGGGTCGATGGTCTTCCAGATCCGCGCGGCCTGGGCGGCGACGGCGACCATGTTCAGGGTCCCTGCCGTGTTCGGCGCATAGAGGTATCGCGTCTCTGGATCGTTCGCCGGGGCCGTGGGCAGGCTGGTCCAGCGGACGTCGTGGACCTTGTGATGCACCAGCCCTCCGGCGTCGATCTCGGTGAAGGTCAGCGGCTGTTCCCGGGTGACCCGGCCCACGGGGACACGCAGGCGTGAGCCTTCCGGGACCTGCATCCGCAGCAGGAATTCGACCTCCCAGCGGGCCTCGTCCAGCAGGTCCGAGACGCCGTTTCCGGCCTCCGGGATGTCGGCGGATCCATCCGGATACGGGTGGCCGATCCCCAGTGCGGAGGCGCGCTCCCAGGCGTTCAGCAAGGTCCAGGTCGCGATGCCGCCGTTGACGACGTATTTGCCGTGGTCGCCGGCGTCGTACCAGCCGCCCGAGACATCCAGGGTATAGTCGCAGCCGGGCCAGACGTTGCCGCGCATGTCCTCGCCCGCAAAACAGGTCGCACGATCCGGTGCATGGCCGGCCGGGCGAGCGAGGTCCGGGCGGGCAACGTGTTCGGCCTCGATCGCGATTCCGCTGCGGTTCTCGTAAAAGAAGATCAGGGCGTCGCGCTTGACCGCTGCAAACGGTGTGTCGGAGATCACGAGGTTCCGGCGATGGTCGCCGATCGCCAGCGTATAATGGCCCGCCGGGCGAAGGTCGTCGAACCGGATCGTATGGACATGGTCGCCTGACGTGTGGTCCAGTCCGACGACGGAGGTCTGACCGCGGAGCACAACACGGCCGTCCGTAGCGGCGATCGACCAGTCCATGGGTCGCGTAGCGGGATCCACGAGCGTGGCCGCCTTGGGTCCATCGGTGCCGAATGCGACCTGGTTCAACCTGAGCGGATTGAGCGGAGGAGTCTGGGCCCAAGACACAGCGCTGATTGATGCGGCAGCGGTGGTTGCCATGAGAACCCGAAGGACCGTCGAGAACCGGGATTGAACACGCATGGGAGCCCTTGCAATTTCCGGAAGAATTGTCTGAGTTAACGATCGAAACGTGTCAAGCGGTCATGCCGCTCTACGCGGTGTGCCGGGGAGGTTGGGTATGCATGCATTGATAGGGCTCGTTGCCGGCCTGGCATTGGCTGGTACGGCGTTGGCCACGCCGTCGGCCGGTCAGGACGACGACATCACGAAATACATCATCAACAGCCCGCCGGTGCAGTCCTGGCAGGTCAACGGCGTGCAGACTGCGCCGCGACCCCACGCCGCCCCCGGGGTGCTGGGTGAACGGGCCATCACCGTTCAGGCGAGACAATCGGCCCAGCCCTGGGCCGTATCCGCCCAGATGCCCATCCGGGGCGAGATCAAGCGCGGCGACACGGTTCTGCTGGCGGTGTGGGCCAGGCTTGCGACGCCTCCGGCAGGGCAGACGACCAGCCGACTGCCGGTGCGCATCCAGCAGGCGTCCGCACCCTATGGCTCCATCGCCGAGTCGACCGGAGAGATCGGGCCCGAATGGAAGATGGTCTATGCCTCGGGCGTCGCGACCCAGGACTATGCAGGCGGGGCCGTCAATCTGGCGGTTCACCTGGCGACGGCCGACCACACAGTGGAGCTGGGTCCGGCGCTGGTGCTGGATTTCGGCCAGAACTACGATGCGAACAAGCTGCCGCTGAACTGACCGGCAGTCCGTCAGTGCGCTGACCGGGCGTGCGGGCCGAAGGTGACGCCGACGAAGCCGCCTGCGGTGCGGGTGCTGAGGATGGTTCCGTCCACGTCCCGGGCCAGGGTGATCCAGTCGCCCTGTTCGGCGGCGTAGGCGAAGTCGTAGCGATCGGCGCGGGCCGTGACGCGAAGGCGGGTGGCGTCGGCCGGTCCGGCCAGGGGCGCGCTGGCGATCACGACGCCCTCGGCGGCCTCTGACGGACCCGCCCGGCGGCGCAGTTCGACGACGGGCTTTCCGGCCTCCTGTCCGACGGCCAGGAAGTAGAACCAGTCGTCGTTCTGGAGGGTTGCGAGGCCGGCGCGGTCGCCATCGCGGGTCGGTGTCCAGCGCATCACGGTTTCAGCGGTGGCATGCTGATGCTGTTGACGTCGGCCGAGGAAGGAGGGGTTGGCGTTGTCGCCTAGATCGACGGGGCGCGGCGTCAAGCTCAGGGAGCCCGGCCGGGACGTCAGGTCGTACCAGGTCTCGCGCGGGTTGCGCATCATCATCCAGTATGCAGGCAGGGCAGGGCCGTCGAACGCATCGACGACGCGGAACGGGCCGGTCGTCGGCACGGCGGGCGCAGGCTGCCGGGGCAGGTCCGGGCGTTCCGCCTGATAGGGGATCACCTGGCCGGGTGTCGTGATGATCGGCCATTCGCCCGACCAGTCGACGGGCAGGAGGAAGGTCTCTCGCCCCGTATTGTACTGGTCCGGACCATAGGGCCGCACGGCCAGGAAGGTGGCCCACCAGTCGCCGTCAGGGGTCTGGACCAGGTCGGCGTGCCCGGCAGAGGTGATGGGGTTCGGGCGCGTCGGATCGAGGCCGCGCTGGGTCAGGATCGGGTTGCCGGCAAAGGCCTCGAACGGGCCGTCGGGCGATCGTGACCGCAGGGCGACCTGGGAATGGCCCTCGGCCGTGCCGCCCTCGGCGCAGGTCAGATAGTACCAGCCGTTGCGATAGGTGAGGTGGGGGCCCTCGATCCAGATCGGCTTGGTGCTGAAGTCCACGCCGCCGTTCACCAGAACCTTGCGGGGGCCGTAGGTGGCCTGGCGGGCGATGTCGAACTTCTGGATCCAGATGGCCCGATGGCCTTCGTACTCGGGCGTGCCCTGAGGCGGGCCGTTGTTGAGGATCCAGGCCTGACCCTCCTGATCCACGAACAGCGAGGGATCGATGGCACCTTCCAGGTCGGGCAGCCAGACGGGGTCGCTCCAGGGGCCGGCGGGATCGGTCGCGGTGATCAGGAAGTTGCCACCGCAGTCGACGCAGGTGTTCAGGATGTAGAACAGCCCGGCATGATGCTCGATCGTCGGGGCGAACACGCCGCGCGAGAGGCCGAGCCTTGCAAAGTCCAACTGGCCCGGGCGGTCGATCGCGTTGCCGATCTGGGTCCAGTTGACCAGGTCCTTGCTGTGAAAGACCGGGATGCCCGGGAAGTAGGAGAAGGTCGAGGTGACCAGGTAGAAGTCGTCTCCGACCCGGGTCACCGACGGATCCGGATAGAAGCCGGTCAGAATGGGATTGCGGTACTGGCCCGGCGATAGCGTGCCGGATGTCTCCGGATCGCTGCCTTCATAGGTGAAGGATTCGAAGCGCGCGGGCGCGGTCTGGGCCAGGGCCGTCCCGGTGAACAACGCTGTGGCCAGACCCAGCGAAAGGGCAAGATTGTGCTTTTTCATTTGTCTGACTTTTAGCCGTGACCCTATAAGGTTGGCAACCATCGAATGGAGTCTCCCATGATCGACAGACGCGCTTTTCTCGCGACCACCGCGGCGCTGGCCATGCCGATGGCCGCCTATGCGGCACCCCGGGATACAGATCGTCCGTCCCTGAACAGCCTGGCCGCGAGCAAGGGGATTCTGTTCGGCACGGCGATCAGCGCGGGTCAGGCGACGGCCCGCGCCGGGACGCCTGAGGAGCGGTATCGCGCCGTGGTGCTGGCGGAATGCGGGGCCCTAGTCTGCGAGAATGAGATGAAGTGGCCCGCCCTGAGGCCCGATGCCGCGACCTTCGATTTCTCGCGTTCCGATGCGATCGTGGCCCTGGCCGAAGGGCATGGGATGAAGATGCGCGGCCACACCCTGTTGTGGCACCATCCGGACTGGTTCCCGCGCTGGCTGACGGATTACGACTTCGGCTCACGTCCGGCGGTGGAGGGCGAGCGGTTGCTTCAGGCCCACATCCGGCGCGTCGGCGAACACTATCCGCAGGTCGTGTCGTGGGACGTGATCAACGAGGCGGTCGACGCCGATACGGGCGAGCGGCGCGAGACCAGCCTGTCGCGGGCCATGGGTCCCGAAGTCCTCGACGTCGCCTTCCACACGGCCCGTGAGGCGGCTCCGAAGGCCCGGCTTCTGTATAACGACTACATGAGCTGGGAGGCCGGTCATGAGAACCACCGTGCCGGGGTCCTGAAGCTGCTGGAGGGGTTCAAGGCGCGGGGCGTGCCGATCGACGGACTGGGCGTGCAGAGCCATATCGGTTCGGGGAACGCCGACAACTCCACCGGCTTCGATACGGCGCAGGAGACGGAATGGCGGCGCTTCCTCGACGAAGTCACCGGCATGGGGCTAACGCTCGAGATCACCGAGTTCGAT